>DATBKW010000202.1:0-23666 GCA_036555665.1 Solirubrobacteraceae bacterium
CGCCGCCCGCGCCCTATCCTTGGCGCCTCGACATGGCCGAGTCCCATCGCTACGACCCCAAGGAGATCGAGCCGCGCTGGCAGCGCCTCTGGGCTGACGAGGGCACGTGGGAGGTCTCCAACGAGCCCGACGGCCGCGACAAGGCCTACGTGCTCGTGATGCTCCCGTACCCCAGCGGGGAGCCCCACATCGGCCATCTCAAGGTCTACTCGGTGGGCGACGCCGTCGCGCATTTCCAGCGGCGCAAGGGCTTTCGCGTGCTGAACCCGATGGGCTATGACGCCTTCGGGCTGCCCGCGGAGAACCACGCGATCAGCACCGGACAGCACCCTCGCGAGTCGACGGACGCCGCGATCATCGCGTTCCAGCAGCAGTTCCGCGAGTGGGGGATGTCGATCGACTGGTCGCGCGAGTTCGGCACCCACGAGCCGCGCTACTACCGCTGGACGCAGTGGATCTTCCTGCAGCTCTTCCACCGTGGGCTGGCCTACCGCAAGGAGGCGGCGGTCAAGTGGTGTCCCAACGACCAGACGGTGCTCGCCAACGAGCAGGTCATCGACGGCCGCTGCGAGCGTTGCGGCTGGGAGGTCGAGGCACGCCAGCTCGAGCAGTGGTTCTTTCGCATCACCGACTACGCCGATCGGCTGCTCGACGACCTCGACACGATCCAGTGGCCCGCGCACGTCAAGACGATGCAGCGCAACTGGATCGGGCGCTCGGAGGGGGCCGAGGTCACCTTCCGCTGTGAGGAGCTGGACATCGACTACCCGGTCTTCACGACACGGCCCGACACGCTTTTCGGGGCGACGTTCTTCGTCATGGCTCCCGAGCATCCGGACGTCTTTCGGCTGGTGGCCGGCACTTCGCAGGAGCAGGCGGTTCACGCCTACGTCAACCACGCGCTGACCGAGTCCAACGAGGAGCGCGGTGCGGCGGAGCGCGAGAAGACCGGCGAGTTCCTCGGCCGGTACGTCACCAATCCCGTCAACGGCGAGCGCCTGCCGATGTACGTCGCCGACTACGTGCTGATGGAGTACGGCACCGGCGCGATCATGGCCGTGCCCGCGCACGACCAGCGCGACCACGACTTCGCCGTCAAGTTCGACCTGCCGATCCGGGAGGTCGTCTCCGGCGGCGAGGACATCCAGGCCGAGGCCTACACGGGCGACGGAACGCTCGTGAACTCCCACCCCGACTTCGACGGGTTGCCGAACCGCGAGGCGCTCGAGCAGATCGTGGCCTGGGTGGACCGCGAGGGCAAAGGCCATGCGTCGGTCAACTACCGCCTGCGCGATTGGCTGCTCTCGCGCCAGCGCTACTGGGGCTGCCCGATCCCGGTGGTCCACTGCGACGCCTGTGGCATCGTGGCGGTGCCCGAGGACCAGCTCCCGGTCCTCCTGCCCGACATCGCCGACTACGCGCCCAAGGGCCGCTCGCCCCTGGCTGCGGCCGAGGACTGGGTGAACACGCGCTGCCCGTCCTGTGGCGGCCCCGCCCTGCGCGAGACCGACACGATGGACACGTTCGTCGACTCGTCCTGGTACTTCCTGCGCTACTGCGACGCCAACAACGACCAGGCCGCCTGGGACCGCGCGATCGTCGACGAGTGGATGCCCGTCGACCAGTACATCGGCGGCGTCGAGCACGCGATCTTGCACCTGATGTACGCGCGCTTCTTCACGAAGGCGCTGGCCGACCTCGGCCACCTCAGCTTCCAGGAGCCGTTCGCGCGGTTGTTCACCCAGGGGATGATCACCCGCGACGGGGCGAAGATGTCCAAGTCGCGCGGCAACGTCATCTCGCCGCAGACCTATGTCGAGCGCTACGGAGCCGACACCGCCCGCTGCTACATCCTCTTCATCGGGCCGCCCGACCAGGACGCCGACTGGTCCGACTCGGGGGTCGAGGGCGTGCACCGATTCCTCGCGCGTCTCTGGCGACTGGCGGCGGAGGTCGCCGGACGGACGCCCGACCATCCGGTCCCCGACGAAGTCTCCGACGACGACGTCGAGTTGCTGCGCAAGGCGCATTGGGCGATCGACAAGGTCACCCACGACCTGGCCGGCCGCTTCGCGTTCAACACCGCGATCGCCGCGATCATGGAGCTGACCAACACGTGCTCCAAGCAGCACGAGGAGGGCGAGCCGTCGCCGGGAGCCATGCGCTTCGCTCTGGCCACCGCCGCATCGCTCCTGTTCCCGTTCGCACCTCACACCGCCGCCGACGCCTACGAACGCCTGACCGGGCTGCGTGTGTGGGAGGAGCCCTGGCCGGCGGCCGACCCGAGCTACCTCGAGCGCGATACGTACGAGCTGGTGTGCCAGGTCAACGGCAAGGTGCGCGATCGCGTCCAGGCACCCAGCGGCGCGCCACGCGAGGAGCTCGAGGCCCTCTGCCTCGGTGCCGACAACGTCCGTGCCCACATCGACGGCAAGGACGTCGTCAAGGTCGTCGTCGTGCCGGAGCGGCTCGTCAACGTCGTCGTGCGATAGCCGATGGGCGCGCGCGGCGTCGTCCGTCAGCTGACGTCGGCTCGCGGCGTCGCCCGTCAGCCGACGTCCGCTTACGGGCGTGCCGGCGAGCTCGGCGTCGAGCACCGGTGAGCGACCCGCCGTACATCGCCGTCGTCGGTCCTGGCGACGCGTCAACGTCAGAGCTTGCATCGGCAGAGGAGATCGGGGCCGGCCTTGCGGGGCTCGGCGCGGTGGTCGTCACCGGTGGCCTCGGCGGTGTGATGGAGGCCGCCTGCCGCGGCGCGCGATCGCGCCGCGGCCGCACGCTCGGGATCCTGCCCGGCGACGACCGCGAGGCGGCCAACGGCTGGGTCGAGATCGCGGTCGCGACGGGCATGGGGGAGCTGCGCAACGGCCTGGTCGTGCGCGCGAGCGACATGCTGGTGGCCGTCGGCGGGGGACACGGCACGCTCTCGGAGGTCGCCCTCGCGCTCAAGCTGGAGCGGCCGGTCGTCGGCCTGGGGACGTGGGCTGTGCATGGCGTGGACGAGGTAACCACGCCCGGAGAGGCGGTCGAGCGCGTCGCGCGCCTCTTGGCACAGTGATTGCGCAGATTTGTTGCAAAGCCGATGTCCCGTGTAACGCGCCGACCCCTAGCCTCGGCGCATGCCCGTCCTCACCCGCACTCAGATCGCCACCTACGCGGTCGCGGCGCTCATCGTGGTGGTCCTGGCCGTGCGCTTCATGCAGGGTCAGTCGCACAGCGCTGCGACCGCGGCGGCGGATGGTGCGACGACGGCGGTCGCGCCGGCGGTGCGCGTCGAGTCGCGCCCCGCGGGTGTCGCGCTCGTGCACGTGGCCGGGGCGGTCCAGCGCCCCGGCGTCTATCGCCTGCGCGAGGGCGAGCGGATCCAGGACGCCGTCCGGCGAGCGGGCGGCGCGCGTCACGGCGCCGACCTGAACGCGATCAACCTCGCCGCGAAGGTCGCCGACGGCCAGCAGGTGGTGGTGCCGCGCCGCGGCGGCCCCGGGGCGGCGCCTACCGCGGACACGAGTGCCCCCGGCCCGGCGGGCTCGCCGTCGCAGCCGCCGGTGAGCCTGAACACGGCGACGGCCGAGCAGCTCGACACGCTCGACGGCGTCGGGCCGGCGACGGCCCAGAAGATCCTCGACTATCGCCGCGAGCACGGTGGCTTTCGCTCGATCGACGACCTCGGCGAAGTGCCGGGGATCGGGCCGAAGAAGCTGGCCGCGTTGCGGACGAAGGTGCAGTTGTGACGGGCGCGCCACGTGTGGGCGGGGCCGTGATGCGCGCACGGGCGCTCGTCCACGCTGTGCGCGCTCGGCCGTGGCACACCGGCACGGCCGCAGTCGTCGCCGGCCTGATCGCCGGCCCGCGCGCGCCGCTCGCGGTCGTGGCGATCGCTCTCGTCGCTCCGGTGCTGGCTGCTCGCATGCCCGCGCGCGTCGCGCTGCCCGTCGCGGTGCTGCTCGGTGCGCTGCTGGCGCAGGCGAGGCTCGACGCCGTCGACGCGACGCACCTGACCGCCCGCATCGGCCACGCGGTGCACGCACGCGTCGTCCTACTCGAGACACCGCGCCTGAGAGCGTTCGGTACGCGCGTGGCCACTGTCCGGCTCGACGGCGAGCGCGTGCTGCTCCGGGCCGGAAGGCTCGTGCGCTGGCCGACCCAGCGAGTGGGAGCCGTGCTCGCTGTCCGCGGTGGACTCGAACCGCTCCCGGCGCGGGAGTCGTTTCTGCGCGTGCGCGGCGTGCATGCGCAGCTGCGCGCGGATGCCCTGGCGCCCACGGGCCGCGTTCGTGGCGGTCCGGCGGGCGTCGTCGACGGCGTACGTGCGCGGGCGCAGACCGCGTTGCAAGCAGGCGTGCCGCCGCCCGTCGGCGCCCTGCTGCGGGGCATGGCGCTGGGCGACGATGCCGCGCTGCCCGAGGACGTGCGCGACGAGTTCCGCGCGTCCGGCCTCTCGCACCTCGTCGCCGCGAGCGGCGCGAACGTCATGCTGCTCGCCGCCCTCGTCGTGGCGATGGCGGCGGCGCTCGGACTCGGGCTGCGAACGCGGTTGGCGCTCGTGCTCGGCGCTATCGCACTGTACGTGCCCCTTGCCGGCGCCGGCCCATCGATCGCGCGGGCGGGCGTGATGGCGGCCGCCGGCGTCGTCGCGATCCTGGCCGGTAGACCGGCCGCGCGGTGGCACGCGCTCTTGCTCTCCGCGGCGGTGACGCTCGCCCTCAACCCGCGTGCGATCGAGGACGTCGGATGGCAGCTCAGCTTCGCTGCCGTCGCGGCGATCCTCGTGCTCGCGGGGCGCCTGCGTCAGGGGCTGGAGCGCCGCGGCATGCCCGGCGGGCTGGCCGAGGCCGCCGCGCTGACGGGCTCCGCCACGATCGGGACGGCGCCCCTGATCGCGGCGCACTTCGGTCAGGCGTCATTGGTCTCGCTGCCCGCCAATCTGGCGGCGGCGCCCGCGGTCGCGCCGATCATGTGGCTGGGGATGCTGGCCGCCGCAGTCGGGCAGGTCAGCACCGCGCTCGCGACGCCCCTGACTTCACTCGCCGGGCTGCCGGTCGCGTACGTCATGTGGGTCGCGCACGTCGCGGCCGGATTGCCGGGCGCGACGACCCGCGCTTCGGTCCTGATCGTCTCGGTCGCCTGCCTGGCCGCGGCGATCGGCGTCGCGGTTCGGCGCACGCGTCCGTATGTCCTCGCCGGCGCGGTCGCGGTCGTGGCGATCATGGTGGTCCTGCCGCGCATGCAGGTCGATGCGGTCGCCGCGCCGATGGGCCTTCGCGTCACCTTCCTCGACGTCGGGCAGGGCGACGCGACGCTGATCCAGCATCGCCAGGCGACGATCCTCGTCGACACGGGCCCACCCGACGGCCCGCTCCTCACGCGATTGCGTCACGCCGGCGTGCGGCGCCTGGACCTGCTCGTGATCACCCACGCCCAAGCCGACCACGACGGCGCGGCCGCTGCGGTCCTTCGCACGCTGCCGGTGGCGCTCGTGCTCGACGGGCGCGACGGCATACGCGACCACCCGGGAGCCCAGATGGCCACCGAGGCGCGCCGGCGTCACGTCCGGCTCCTCGCCGCGCGCGCGGGAGAGGTGCTGCGCATCGGGACGCTCGTGCTGCGCGTGCTGTGGCCCGAGCCCCGCGCGACGCAGTCCGGGGCGACCGCAGATCCGAACGAACGCGCGATCGTGGCCGAGGCCGACGGCGACGGCGTGCGCGTTCTCCTCACCGCCGATGCCGAGTCCGACGTCCTCGATCGCCTCGACCTCGGCGCGGTCGACATCCTCAAGGTCTCCCACCACGGCAGCGCGGACCCGGGCCTGCCGGCGCTCCTGGAACGCCTGCGGCCAGGCCTCGCCGCGATCGAGGTCGGGCGCCACAATCGCTATGGGCATCCCGCACCGCCGACGCTACAAGCCCTGCGGGCCGCCGGCGCCGCCGTGTTCCGGACCGATCGCGACGGCAGCATCCGCGTCGAGCCCTCCGGCGGCGCACTGCGCGTACAGACGCACGTCTAGAAGGCCCACTAGGACGCGAGCGGGTGCGCGCGGGGCGCGGGACGCGGGCGGGCGCGGCGCGGCGCCGGTGGCCGCCAGGCGCGCCACTACACTCGCCGGCGTGCCCGCTTTCAAGCCCGCCTACCTCGTGCATGGCGACGATCACGGCCGCATCGGCGAGCGGCGCGCCCGCCTGCGCGCGATCGCCGAGGCCGGGTCGGGCACCACGGGCGTGGAAACGTTCGAGGGCGAAGCGTGCACGCCCGAGGCCGTGGCGCTGGCGTTGAACGCGATGACCTTTGCGATGGGCCGGCGCTTCCTGATCGCCGACGGCGTCGAGCGCTGGAAGGACGCCGACGTCCAGGAGACGCTCGCGCCGGTGCTCGCCGCCATGCCACCCGACACGACCGTCGCGTTCTTCGGCCGGGAGGACGCGCGGACCAAGACGCCCCCCAAGCTCGTCGCCGCGGTCAAGAAGGCGGGCGGGGACGTCGCGGTCGAGGCGACCCTCAAGTCCAGGGAATTACCGAAGTGGGCGGTGGGGGAGGCGGCAAAGCTCGGCATCACGTTGGAAGGCGCCGCGGCCCGTGCGCTGGTCGTGCAGGTCGGCGAACGCCAGCAGCGTTTGTTGCGCGAGCTCGAGAAGCTCGCGCTCGAGCACGGCGAGGGTGCGCACGTCGGCGTGGAGGAAGTGGAGGCGGCCGCAGCGCTGTCGGCGGAGCGACAGGTTTGGGGACTGGTCGATGCGCTCGTCGCCCGCGACGGGCCGGCCGCCACGCGCGCGTTCCTCGAGCTCCGGTCTCAGGGCGAAACGCTGCCACGTCTCGTCCCGCTGATGGCTCGCAGGGTGCGAGACGTCCTCGCGATCGCGACCCGCCTCGAGGCGGGCGAATCGCCGGCGCAGGTCAAGGAGTCGCTGCGGATGGGGTCCTGGATGGCCGACCGGCGCATCAAGGAGGCGCGTGCCACCGATGCCCAGGCCCTGCGGCGCGCGCTCGAGGCGCTCTCCGAGCTCGAGCTCGCCAGCCGCGGCCAGAGCGAG
The DNA here is from genome assembly GCA_036555665.1 of Solirubrobacteraceae bacterium. Taxonomy (GTDB): domain Bacteria; phylum Actinomycetota; class Thermoleophilia; order Solirubrobacterales; family Solirubrobacteraceae; genus JAOPZW01. The sequence continues at coordinate 7,026 of DATBKW010000202.1, forward strand.
CTCGGCGACGACACCGAGGCGCTGCGCGCGATCGCGACGATCGCGGCGTAGCCCGGCTCGCCCGGGGCACCCGGTGCTGGACCGCCGCGGAGCACCCCGGCGTTCCGCGGCGTTGTAGGACCTATCCGTAGTCGACCGGCTCGTACGCGCGGCCCGGCGGCGAGCCCACGATGAGCACGCGCAGGCCGTCGGGCCCGCTCGCCAGCGCGCGCGAGGTTCCCGGTCCTACGGCGGCCAGGTGCTCGTCGTCAAGGGGTAGGCGCTCGCCCGACTCGTCGAGCACGAGCCAACCCGCGCCTCCCAGGCGCACGTAGAGCTCCTCCTGGCCGGTGCCCGATTCGTCGTGTGAGCGAGTCGTGTAGTCGGGCGGCAGGTTCATGATGTTGGCCCCGAACGCGGTGATGCCGAGACCGGGACGGACCATGCGCATGAAGCCGTCCCACATGTCGGGGAGATCGTCGATCGCGCTGCCGCTGGCCGTGAGGTCGCTCATACGGCGATGCTCTCCGCAGCGAGCGGTGAGGTCAAGGCCGCGAGAGTGCGGCCGTGCGGTGACTTCCGGCGCGCCGGCCGCTACTCGGGCCGATCGCCGCGCAGCAGCCGCGCGGCGCGGGACTTCTTGCGCGCGCCGGTGTTGCGGTGCAGGGCGCCGCGCTTGACGGCCTTGTCGATCGCGCGCACCAGCGTGCGGTGCTCGTTCGCAGCCGTCTCCTCGTCGCCGGCGGTGACCGCGGCCTCGAGACGGCGGAAGTACGTCTTGATCGACGACGTGTAGCGGCGGTTCTCCAGGCGCTCGCGCTCTGCCCGGAGGATGCGCTTCTTCTGAGAATGGATGTTGGCCATGAAGCGGCGACGCAGTGTAGCGGGCCGCGCCGGACCTTCGCCCCGCGCTGCGCCGTCGTGGCGGGGGGTGAGATGAACCCGCGGGTCCGCCCCGTAGCATCCGGCCGACGTGTCCATGGAGCCGACCGCGGCCGCGCCTGCCCGAGCGGAGGGCATCGCGGCCCCCGAGGGGGTGCCGCACCCCGGGCGTGCCGCTGCCCGCAACACGGCGATCTTCTCGGTTCTCACCGGGCTCTCACGGATCGCGGGGCTCGCGCGCGAGATCGTGGCGTCGAGCTACTTCGCCACCTCGGGTGCGTTCAGCGCGTTCACGATCGCCTTCCAGGTGCCCAACGTCGTGCGCTCGCTGTTCGCCGACGCCGCCCTGAGCGCCGCCTTCGTCCCGGTCTTCACCGAGATGCTGGTGCAGGGGCGAAAGAAGGACGCCTTCAAGCTGGCCTCGACCCTGTTCTTCCTGATCCTGACGGTGCTCGGCACGATCACCGTGCTGTTCGTGGCCTGTGCGGGCTTCATCATGCCGCTGTTCATCGGGTCGCAGCTCGCCGCCTTCCAGGACCTCACGGTCGGCCTCAGCCGCGTGCTCTTCCCGGTCGTGCTCATCCTCGGGCTCAACGGCCTGTTCGTCGGGATCCTCAACGCCTATGACCACTTCACGATCCCGGCACTCAGCCCGCTGGTGTGGAACGGGGTCATCCTCGTCTGCCTGGTCGCGTCGCAGCAGGTCCTGACCGGCGACGACCAGCTCTACGGTTACGCGATCGGCGTGCTGATCGGGACGATGGTCCAGTTCTCGATGGCGATCCCGATGCTGCACCGCCTCGGTTTCCGCCTGGAGCTGTCGTTCGCCTTCCGCGACGAGCAGGTCCACAAGGTGCTGCGCCTCATGCTCCCCGTGACGATCGGGCTGGGGCTCATCAACTTCAACGTGCTGATCAACTCGACGCTCGGCTCGCTCGTCTCCGAGGACGCGCCGCGCGCGATCGACGCGGCGTTCCGCATCTACATGCTTCCGCAGGGCATGTTCAGCGTGGCCATCGCCACGGTGCTCTTCCCGGCCCTCAGCCGCTTCGCGGCCCGCCGCGACTTGGACGGCCTGCGCGCGCTGACCGCCAACGGCATGCGCCAGATCTTCCTGCTGCTGATCCCCGCCGCGGCCGCCACGCTCGCCCTCGCGACGCCGATCACCCGGCTGATCTACCAACACGGCAACTTCGGCGCCAGCTCGACCGATCTCGTCTCGAGCGCCCTCTTCTGGTTTGCGTTCTCGCTGCCGTTCAGCGGCGTCAACCTGCTGCTGACCCGCACCTTCTTCAGCCTCCAGAAGCCGTGGATCACGACGGGGATCGCCGGCATCAACCTGGCCGTCAACGTTGGCGTGTCGGTGGCGCTGTACAAGCCGCTCGGGATTCCGGGGATCGTCATCGGCACCGGCGTGTCGAGCGCGGTGATGACGCTCGCGCAGATGCACTTCCTGCGCCGCGAGCTCCACGGCCGCCTGGACGCCCGCCGCACGCTGATCGTCACCGCGCAGATCACGGTCGCGGCCGCGCTGCTGGCCGGTGCCTGCTACGCCACCTGGTACGTCCTGGACCAGGCGCTGGGCGTCGGACTGATCGCCCAGCTCATCACGGTGGGGATCGCGCTCGCAGTGGGTGTCGTCGTCTACGCCGTCGCGGTGCTGGCGCTGCGCATACCGGAGGCGCGCCAAATCGAGCGCCTCGTCGCGGGACGGCTACGGCGCAGCGACGGACGGTAGATATCACGCGACGAACGGCGGCAATGACTTCAGGCTCCGCCCCGGGACGCCGATACAGGACATGGCATGCGAGGGACCGCATTCCTTGGCCTGGCGCTGGACAGCGCGCCGGACGCCGCGGCTGCGGCGGCGGCGGTCGTCGACCATGTCGCGACAGAAGGCCGGCTCCTGCCGTCGGTCTACCTCGCCCGCGGCGGGCGCCTGCGCTGCGCGGCCCTGCGCGGCTACTGGCAGGCCCGCGACGGGATGCCGCCCAGCGCGGGGGTCATCGGTCGCACCTACCGGACCGCGACCGAGCACGTCGTCGCCGACGTCGGCGCCAGCGACGACTACCTCGAGGCCAACCCGGGTGTGGTCGTCGGGGCCTGCCTGCCGGTGACAGCGGGCGGGCGTACGGTCGGCGTGCTCAACGTCGAGTCCCACGAGGCGCTGCGGGAAGGCGATCTCGAGCGCCTGCGCGAGTGCGCGGACCTCCTCGGCCGCCGCATCGAGGCGCTCGGCGGCCTGCCGGACGAGTCGACGACGCAGCGTCTGCTCGGGCACGTTGCCGAGCTCGCCGCCCTCGAGGACGCCGACGCGATCGTCGACGCGCTGCTGCACGCCGCCCGCGACCTCGTGCCGCTGGATTCGGCGCTGGTCGTCCGCCTGACGGCCCCGAACGGCCTGACGGCGGCGGGCGCCGTCGGCCCGCTGGCCGACGTGCTGCGAGCTGCCCGCGCCGAGCCCTTCGTCGAGTGGGTGCGCGACGGCACCTCGTGCTTCACCGTCGGAGCGCCCGACGCGCCCGCGGCGGCCAACCTGGCCGACCTGCGCGAGGCCGGGGTGGAGGCCCTCGTCGGCGTCGGGCTCTTCGCCCACGGCGAGCTGCTCGGCGTCCTCGTGCTCGCCTCCGGCGGGCCGGCGACCATCGACACCGACGATGTCGAGGTCCTCGAGCAGCTGGCGACCCACGCGGCCGCCTGTCTGCGCACCGCGGAGCTGCTCGGCTCGCTGCGCGAGCGAGCGGCCTCGGACCCGCTCACCGGCCTCGGGCACCACGCGACGTTCCACGAGGCGCTGGCCGCCTCGCACCGGCGCCCGACGACCGCGGTCGTCGTCTGCGACATCGACGGCTTCAAGCGCCTGAACGACACCTACGGCCACGGCCACGGCGATCGCGTGCTGTGCGGGATCGCCGACGCGATGAGCGGGGCGCTGCGCCGCGGCGACCGGCTCTTCCGCATCGGCGGCGACGAGTTCGCGGCGCTGCTGGCCGTCGAGTCCAAGGCCGAGGCGTTCGGCGCCGCGTCGCGCCTGCGCGAGGCGGTCAACGACGCGCGGCTGGGGGTGACGGTATCGATCGGCGTCGCGGTGCCGCACGCCGACGAGAGCGACGCCTCGCTGCTGGCCCGCGCTGACCGCGCGCTGTACACCGTCAAGGCCGGCGGTCGCGACGGCGTCGCGCTGGCCAACGACGAGCCGCTGCCGACGACGCCCGCGATCGGCTGAGGAGTTGGGGCCGCGGGGCGAGCGCGCCCTATTCTGATCGCGGCATGGCCGATCAGGCCCACATCCGCAACTTCTCGATCATCGCCCACATCGACCACGGCAAGTCGACGCTGGCCGATCGCATCCTCGAGATCACGCACACGGTCGATCCGCGGCAGATGCGCGAGCAGGTCCTCGACTCGATGGACCTCGAGCGCGAGCGTGGGATCACGATCAAGGCGCAGGCGGTGCGCGTCTTCTACGAGGCGCGCGACGGCGAGACCTACCAACTGCAGCTCATCGACACGCCCGGGCACGTCGACTTCACCTACGAGGTCTCGCGCAGCCTCGCCGCCTGCGAGGGCGCGCTGCTCGTGGTCGACGCGTCGCAGGGCGTCGAGGCCCAGACGCTCGCCAACACCTACCTGGCCGTCGATGCCGGCCTCGAGCTCATCCCGTGCCTGAACAAGATCGACCTGCCCGGCGCCGAGCCCGAGCGCGTGGCGGAGGAGGTCTCCGATCTGCTCGGCGAGCCGGCGGACACGATCCGGCGCATCTCGGGCAAGACCGGCGAGGGCGTCGAGGACGTGCTCGAGGAGCTCGTCCAGAAGCTGCCGGCGCCGGCCGGCGACCCCGACGCACCCCCCCGCGCGCTGATCTTCGACTCCGAATTTGACCAGTACCGCGGCGTCATCGCCTACATCCGCGTCGTCGACGGCGTCTTTCGCAAGGGCGAGGCGATCCGCGCGATGGCGGCCGGCACCGAGGCCGACATCGACGACATCGGTTTCTTCACGCCGGCGATGACGAGCGCCGAGGAGCTGCACGCGGGCGAGGTCGGCTTCGTGATCACCGGCATCAAGGACGTCACGCGGCTGCGCGTCGGCGACACCTTGACGACGAAGTCGCGCGGTGCGATCGAGGCGCTGCCGGGCTACCGCGAGATCAAGCCGGTCGTCTTCAGCGGCCTGTTCCCGATCGACTCCGACGACTACGCCGACCTGCGCGATGCGTTGGAGAAGCTCACGCTCAACGACGCCGCGCTGATCTGGGAGCCCGAGACGAGCGACGCGCTCGGCTTCGGCTTTCGCTGCGGTTTCCTCGGGCTGCTGCACATGGACATCGTGCGCGAGCGCCTGGAGCGCGAGTACGACCTCGACCTGCTGGCGACGATGCCGAGCGTCGGCTTCGAGGTCACGCTCACCAACGGCGACGAGCTCGAGGTCCACGCCCCGAGCGACATGCCCGACCCGGCGCGCGTCGCGGAGATCCGCGAGCCCTACATCAAGGCCTCGATCGTCACGCCGAAGGAATACATCGGGCCGGTGATGGAGCTCTGCCAGGAGCGCCGCGGCGACCACGCCGGCATGCACTACCTGTCCTCCGAGCGCGTGCAGCTCACCTACGACCTGCCGCTGGCCGAGATCGTGCTCGACTTCTTCGACCAGCTGAAGTCGCGGACGCGTGGCTACGCGTCGCTGGATTACGAGCTCATCGGGATGCGGCCGGGGGACCTCGTCAAGCTTGACGTGCTGCTGGCCGGCGACGTCGTCGACGCGCTCTCGATGCTCGTCCACAGAGACAAGGCCTACGGCGTCGGGCGCACGCTCACCGAGAAGCTGCGGGCCAAGATCCCGCGCCAGCAGTACGACGTTCCGATCCAGGCGGCGATCGGCTCGCACATCGTCGCCCGCGAGACGGTCAAGGCCTTTCGCAAGGACGTCATCGCCAAGTGCTACGGCGGCGACATCACGCGCAAGCGCAAGCTGCTGGAGAAGCAGAAGGAGGGCAAGCGGCGCATGAAGCAGGTGGGCCGCATCGAGGTGCCGCAGGAGGCCTTCCTGGCCGTGCTCGAGCTCGGCGATTCGTCGTAAGGGCGCATCGCGCCGCGGTATGTGCCACCATGCCGCACCCCGACACGTCGCGGGAGTTGGAGAGAGCCCCGTGACGGCCGCGGAAGTGGAGAGCCGCGGAAGCGGGCGGGAGAGGAGAGTTCCCGCGCTTGGCGGGGGAGGAGAGGGAGGCTTCAGGCGGGCCTGATCGGAGGATCGGGCCCGCCGGGAGCCGGCTCAGTCGAGCTGCGCGTCGACGGTGATCTCGAGGTTGCCCTTCAGCGCCCCCGACACGGGGCAGCCATCGGCGGCGCCCTGCGCCGCCTGAGAGAAGCCGTCGGCGTCGACGCCCGGCACCGACCCGCGCACGGTGATGTGCGAGCTCGTGACCTTCGGGCCGTCGTCGAGCGACAGCGTCACGGTGGCCGAGACCTCGAGGCGGTCGGGCGGGTGGCCGGATTCGGCGAGCTCGTGCGAGAGCGCCATCGAGAAGCACGAGGCGTGCGCGGCGGCGATGAGCTCCTCGGGGCTCGTCTTGCCGGCCGAGCGCTCGGTGCGCGACGCCCAGGTGACGGGCAGGTCGCCGGTGGCGCCGCTGGTCAGGGACAGGGTGCCGTTGCCGTGGGCGAGGTCGCCCTCCCACACGGACGTGGCGGTGCGTTCTGCTGAAGCCATGGGCGCATCCTATGCCCCGGCCTGCGCCGTCTCGTCGGTCCTGCGCCGCCGCGCTGCCGGACGCGCCCGGACCCGCCATCCTGTCCGCCCGTGCGAAGGATCCTCTTCGTCTGCATGGGCAACATCTGCCGCTCGCCGACGGCCGAGGGCGTCATGCGCGCACTGCTGCGCGACGCCGGGCTCGAGGGGAGCATCGAGGTCGACAGCGCGGGCACCGGCAACTGGCACGCGGGGGATGCGCCTGACGCGCGGGCCACGGCCGCGGCCCGCGCGCGCGACATCGAACTCGACGGGGCGGCGCGGCAGGTCACCGCCGCGGACTTCGAGGCCTTCGACCTGCTGCTGGCCATGGATCGCGAGAACGAGCGCGAGCTGCTGGCGCGCGCGCCCGACAAGGCGGCGCGCGCCAAGGTCCGCCTGCTGCGCGAGTTCGATCCGGCGGCTGTCGCCGCCGGCGACCTCGACGTTCCCGACCCCTACTACGGCGGTCCGCACGGCTTCGAGCACGTGCTCGACCTCGTCCAGGCCGCGTGCCGCGGCCTGCTCGACGAGGTGCGTGGCGCGTGAGCGTCCCGAGCGCGCTCGCCGACGCTGTGGCGCGCGCCACCGGCGCCGCGGTGACCGGCGGGCGGCCGACCTCCGGCGGCTCGATCAACGAGGCGTGGGCGCTCGAGCTCGACGGTGGGCTTCGCGCGTTCGTCAAGACACGCGCCGATGCCGCGCCGGGCGAGTACGCGACCGAGGCCGCCGGGCTGCGGTGGCTGGCCGAGCCGGGCGCCGTCGAGCTGCCCGGTGTCGTCGCGGTGGGCGAGGACGAGCCGCGCTTCCTGGCTCTCGAGTGGATCGAGGAGGGCAGCCTCGACGCCGCCGGCGAGGAGGCGCTCGGGCGCGGGCTGGCCGCGCTGCACGCGGCGGGCGCGCCCGCGCCCGGCGCGCCGCCGCCCGGCGCACCGTCCGCCGACGGCGCGGTCGCCCCGCTGCGCATAGGCGAGCTCGAGCTGCCCAACGACCCCACGGCGGACTGGCCTTCGTTCTACGCCCAGCGCCGCCTGCTCCCGCTGGCCGACCTGGCGTTGCGGCGCGGGGCGCTGAGTGCCGCCGGCCGGACCGCCGTCGAGCGGGTCTGTGAGCGCATCGGCGAGCTCGCGGGGTCGCCCGAGCCGCCGGCGCGCCTGCACGGCGACCTCTGGGGCGGCAACGTGCTCGCCGGGGCCGACGGCCGCGCGCGGCTCATCGACCCCGCGGCCTACGGAGGCCATCGCGAGGTCGACCTGGCGATGCTGCGGCTCTTCGGCGCCCCCTCGCAGCGCGTGTTCGCCGCCTACGAAGAGGCCGCGCCGCTGGCCGACGGTCACGAGGAGCGCGTCGAGCTGTGGCAGCTCTTCCCGCTGCTCGTGCACGCGGCGCTCTTCGGTGGGCACTACGGGGCGGCCGTCGAGCGCGCCGCCCGCCGCTACGTCGGCTAGGCACAATGGCCGCCATGGACCTCGGGTTGGTCGGCAAGGTGTGCGTGGTGACCGGCGCGACACGGGGCATCGGGCTCGAGGTCGCGCGGCGGCTGTGCGCCGAGGGGGCGCGGACGCTGTTCGTCGGCCGCGACGCCGAGACGCTCGCCGCGGTCGCCGACGAGTGCGGCGGCGACTACCTGGCGGGCGACGTCACCGACCCGGATATCGACGAGCGTATCGTTGCCACCTGCGCCGAGCAGATGGGTGGCGTCGACGTGCTCGTCAACAACGCGGGGACGAGCTTCGCGCGCGGCCTCGACGAGCTGACCGACGACGACTGGCGCGGGCAGTGGGAGCTGCACGTCATGGCGCCGATGCGGCTGATGCGAGCGGCCGCCCCGCGAATGGCTCGGAGCGGCGGCGGGCGGATCGTCAACGTCTGCTCGAGCGCGGGCAAGCGGCCGTCGCTGACCAACCCCGCCTACTCGGTCACGAAGGCGGCGCAGCTCTCGCTGTCGCGCGTGTTCGCCGACAGCTACGCCGCCGACAACGTGCTCGTCAACGCCGTCGCGCCGGGCCCGGTCGCCTCGGAGCTGTGGCTGGCCGAGGACGGCCTGGGCGCGCAGACGGCCCGCGTGCAGGGGATCTCGCGCGAGCAGGCGCTCCAGCGCCAGGCCGACAAGGTGCCGCTCGGGCGCTTCGCCGAGCCGGGCGAGATCGCCGACGTGATCGTCTTTCTCTGCAGCGAGCGGGCGAGCACCGTGACCGGCGCGGCGTGGTCGGCCGACGGCGGCCTGGTCGCGATCGTCATCTGAGCGCTCGAGCCAGCCTTCGCACGCCCTCGTCCATCGCGTCCGGCGACGCGGCCGCGAAGGTCAGGCGCAGGAAGGGCCCCGGCGGCTCGGCCGCGAACCACGGCCGGCCGGGAAAGACGACGACGCCCTCGGCCGCCGCTGCGGTCGCCACGGCGACGTCGTCGGTGCCGGCGGGAAGCGCGATCCACAGGTGAAGGCCGCCCGTCGGAACCACCGGCGGCACGAGCTCGGGGAGGTGGCGGTCGAGCGCGGCGACGAGTGCGTCGCGGCGCACGCGCAGCTCGCCGCGCAGCCGGCGGCGGTGGCGGCGCCAGCCGGGCGAGGAGACGATCTCCAGGGCCGCCTCCTGCAGCGGGCCCGAGACGAAGAAGTCGTCGACGATGCGCGCGGCGCGCAGGCGCGCGCCGGCCGCTCCGCGAGCACCGATGGCGGCCACGCGCAGGCCCGGCGCGGCCGACTTCGTCAGCGAGCGCACGTAGACGACGTGGCCGTCGCGGTCGTCGGCGGCGAGCGGGGGAGGGGGATCGTCGCCGGCGCTGAGGTCGCGCGCCCAGTCGTCCTCGACAAGGAAGGCGCCCGCGCGGGCGACGGTATCGAGCACCTCGGCCCTCCGGTCGGCCGCGAGCACGGAGCCGTGGGGGTTGGCGTAGAGCGGCTGGCAGTAGACGACGCGCGCGCCGGTGCGCGCGAGCGCCTCCACGAGCAGCTCGGGGCGCACGCCGTCGGCATCGCTGGGCACGGGCACCACGCGCAGCCCGGCCGCGCGTGCGGCCACGATCGCGCCCAGATAGGTCGGGGATTCCACGAGGACGGGATCGCCCGCCGCGGCCAGCGCGCGGAACGCGGTCGACAGCGCGGGCTGCCCGCCCGAGCAGATCACCATGTCGTGCGCGCGCAACGCGCCGCCCGACTCCAGGGCGAACCACGCCCGCAGCTCCTCGCGCCCTTCGACCGGTCCGCGCTCCCATGCGCCCTGGCGCCGCGCGGCGCGCGCCAGCGCGGCGCCGATCGCGGCGATCGGCTGCAGGTCGGGCGCCAGGTAGCCGCTCGACAGGGGGATCGCGCCGGGCGCGGGCAGGGCGAGGAGCTCTTGCAGCGTGCTGTCGTCGACCGCGCGCTCGCCGAGCGCGACGGCCTGCCACGACAGGTCCGGCGGCACCGGCGCGGCCGGCGTCGCCGCCACGAACGTGCCGCGGCCGGGCCGTGGCTCGAGCACGCCCTCGGCGGCGAGCGCCGCGATGGCGCGCTGCACGGTGACCGGGGAGGCCCGGTGGCGGGCCATCAGCTCGCGGACGGACGGCAGCCGCTCGCCGGCCGGGCGCCCGCCGGCGGCGGCGCGGAGGTCTTGGATGACACGGGCCTGTGCGTTATCGTCTGGCATGAGGGCTGCGGATAACGCTATCGCGTTGGAGCCGGTAACGGCAAGCGCGCCGCGCACCGCTTCGCGCCTGCTGCCGCCGGGGCTCGCGCTCGGGTCGCTCGGCATCCTCGGCTTCTCGTTCTCCTTTCCCGCCACGCGCCTGGCCGTCGCCGACTTCAACCCGTGGCTCGTGGCCTTCGGGCGCGCCACGATCGCCGCGGCGCTGGCCGCCACGTATCTGCTGGCCACGCGCGCCCCGCGCCCCACCCGCGCGCAGGCCCGCTCCCTGGCCATCGTGGCGGCGGGCGTGGTCGTCGGCTTCCCGCTGCTGACCTCGTTGGCCCTCGAGGTCCAGACGGCGGCTCACGGCGCGGTGGTCATCGCCATCCTGCCGGCCGTCACCGCGGTGGCCGCGGTCAAGCGTGCCCACGAGCACCCGAGCCGCGCCTTCTGGATCGCGGCGGCCGCCGGGCTCGCCGCGGTGCTTGCGTTCGTTGTCGTGCAGGGGGTGGACGGGCCGCAGATCGGCGACGTGTTCCTGCTCGCCGGCGTGGTCGCGTGCGCGATCGGCTACGCCGAGGGCGGGGCGCTGAGCCGCACGCTCGGTGGACCGACGACGATCTGCTGGGCGCTTGTGCTCTCCGCGCCGCTCAGCGTGACGATCGCGGCCATCGCCATCGGCGCCACCGGCCTGCATGCCGGGAGCACCGCGTGGCTGGGCCTCGCCTACGTCGGTGTCGTGTCGATGTTCCTGGGCTTCTTCGCCTGGTACGCGGGCCTCGCGCGCGGCGGCGTTGCGCGGATCGGCCAGATCCAGCTCGCCCAACCCGTGCTCACCCTGGGCTGGTCGGCGGCGCTGCTCGGCGAGCACGTCGGGCCGGCCACGCTGATCACCGCGCTCGCAGTGCTGGCGTGTGTGGCCGCCACGCAGCGGGCACGCTGACTAACCTGCGGGCCGGTGCCAGTCAACACCGCCGCCATCGGCAAGAGCTACGCGCCCACGACCTACGCGGTCGGGCGCGAGAAGATCCGCGAGTACGCCTACGCCGTGGGCGAGACCAACCCGCTGCACCTCGAGGTGCAGGCCGCGCGCGCCGCGGGCCATAGCGACGTGGTCGCGCCGCCGATGTTCGCCGCCGTCTACAGCTCGCCGGCCATCGGCCCGGCGCTGTTCGATCCCGAGGTGGGGATCAACTTCGCGCTGATGGTCCACGGCGGTCAGGAGTTCAAGTGGGGCCCGCTGGTGATCGCGGGTGACGAGATCGAGACGACCGTCACGGTGAAGGACATCTCCGAGCGCAGCGGGACCGGCTTCTACGTCTTCGAATCCGTGTCCACCAACCAGGACGGCGACACCGTGTGCGTCGGGACCTGGACGAACATCGTGCGAGGCGCCGCATGAAGGCCGGCGACAGCATCCCGGAGATGAAGGTGACGCCCGACAAGTACCTGACCGTCCGCTACGCGGGCGCCTCGGGCGACTTCAACCCCATTCACATCGACGAGGAGTTCGCCAAGCAGGTCGGGCTGCCGGGCAAGATCCTGCACGGCCTGTGGACGATGGCCCAGGTCGCCCGCGCGCAGACCGAAGCCGGCGGCGGGCCGCACAGCCTTCGGCGGCTGCAGGTGCAGTTCCGCGGCATGGGGCTGCCCGAGCACGAGGTGACGGTGACGGGCACCGTTTACGAGGTCCGCGATGGCGTGGCGATCGTCCACACCGTGGCCGAGCAGGACGGCAAGGCGATCATCCGCAACGCCGAGGCCGAGATCGCGGTCGAGTAGCGGGGCGGCGTGCCGCGCGCGCCCGCTGCCGCGTTCGGCCTTCCTACAATCGACGTGGTGCTCACGCCCCGCCAAGAGCTGATCCTGCGCAAGGTCGTCGAAGCCCACACGGCGACGGGGCAGCCCGTGGGCTCCAAGACCCTGGCCGCCGACCCCGAGCTCGACTGCGGGGCCTCGACGGTCCGCAACGAGCTGGCGATGCTCGAGGAGCAGGGGCTGCTCGCCCATCCGCACACGAGTGCGGGGCGGGTGCCCACCGATGCCGGGCACCGCTTCTACGTCGACCGCCTGCTGCCGGTGCCCACCCGTGGCCAGAGCCTCGACCTGCAGCTCATGCAACGCGAGGTCGACGAGGCGATGCGCGTCACCACCGAGACGCTCTCGCAGATCACCAACCTGCTGGCGATCGTCTCCGCGCCGCCGATCGACACGGCGACGATCCGCCACGTCGAGGTGCTGTTGCTGCAGCCCCAGGTCCTGATGGTCGTCGTCATCACCTCCACCGGCGGGGTAACCAAGAAGGTCTTCACCTTCGACCGCCCGATCGATCAGGGGCTCGCCGCGTGGGCGGGCGCCTACCTCAACGAGCGGCTGGAGGGCGTCAGCCTGGGCGCGCGGATGCTGCACAGCCGCCTTGCGGACACCTCGCTGGGTGCTACGGAGCGCGCGTTCCTCGAGCGGCTCGGGCCGGCGTTCACCGAGCTGGCGGACACCGCCGAGCACACGCTGTACGTCGACGGCGCGGCGCGCCTGCTCTCCGAGCACCGCTTCCAGGACCTCACCGAGATCAACGAGCTGATGGGCATCCTCGAGCGCCGCGTGGCGCTGCTGGGCGTCCTGCGCGCCGCGCTCGGCCGCCGCGACGTGCTCGTGCGCATCGGCCACGAGAACGAGCTGCCGGCGCTGCACTCGCTGGCCCTGGTGGCCTCCGGCTACGGCCTGCCGACGCGCGACCTCGGCACGGTGTCGCTGATCGGCCCGGTGCGCATGGACTACGCCGCCGCCATCCGGACGGTCCGCGAGGCCGCCCGCCAGCTCTCACGCTTCATCGAGGACGTGTACGAGTAGTGAGGGCGCACTGATGGCCGGGACCCGCCCGCGTGACCCCTACGAGGTCCTCGGCGTCGCGCGCGACGCCGACGAGGCCCAGATCAAGAAGGCCTTCCGCAAGCTCGCGCGCGAGCTTCACCCCGACGTCAACAAGCACGACCCGGAGGCGGAGGAGAAGTTCAAGGAGGCCGCCGAGGCCTACGAGATCCTGTCGGACTCCGAGCGCCGCGCCACCTACGACCGCTTCGGCCATGACGGCCTGCGGTCGGGCGGCTTCGCGCCGAACTTCGAGGGCTTCGGCTCGATCTCCGACCTCTTCGACGCGTTCTTCGGCGGCGGGTTCGGTGCCGGAGCGCGCGGCGGCCCGATGCAGGGCGGCGACGTGGCGGTCAGCGCCGAGGTGACCCTCGCGCAGGCGGCGAGCGACACCGAGGTCGAGCTGAGCTTCGAGGCGATCGAAATGTGCGAGCGCTGCAACGGCAACGGCGCCGAGCCCGGCACGCCGATCGTCACCTGCGATCGCTGCGGCGGCGCCGGCGTGCTGCAGACCGTCGCGCGCTCGCCTTTCGGTCAGGTCGTGCGCCAGCTGGCCTGCGACGTCTGCGGCGGCGACGGAAAGATCCCCGAGCAGCCGTGCCCGCGCTGCGAGGGCCGCGGGCGCGAGGTCCGCCGGCGCACACTGCGTGTCGACATCCCCGCAGGCATCTCCGACGGCCAGCGCATCCGCCTGGCCGGTCGCGGCCACGCGGGCGAGCGCGGCGGCCCGCCCGGCGACCTGTACGTCCTCGTCCACGTCGCCCCCGACGAACGCTTCGTCCGCGACGGCGACGACCTCGTCACCGTGCTCGACGTGCCCGCGCCGGTCGCAGCGCTCGGCGCGACGCTGAGCGCCCCCTCGCTGGACGGCGACGTCGACGTCGAAGTGGCCCCCGGCACGCAGCCCGGGAGCGTGCTGACCGTCCGCGGCAAGGGCATGCCGCGGCTGCGCCGCCCCGGCCGCCACGGCGACCTGCGCGTGGTGGTCAACGTCGTCATCCCGCGCAAGCTCAGCAAGGAGCAGCGCCGCCTGGCCCAGGAGCTGGCCGACTCGATGACCGACGACAACCTGCGCGTCGACGAGACGCTGCTGGGCAAGCTCAAGCGCCTGATCGGATGATCCGCCTGGCCGTGCGCGTGCGGCGCGAGCAGGCCGAGCTCGTGCTCGCCGAGCTGCTCGAGCTGGCGCCCGGCGGAGTGGAGGAGCGCGACGACGGCGACGTCGTCGAGTACGCCGTCTACGGTGCGCCCGGCGAGCTACCCGCGCTGCCCGACCTGCAGGCCGCCGCCGGTGGGGCGCTGGTCGAGGTCGCCACCAGCGAGGTGGCCGACGACTGGGGCGAGCGCTGGAAGGCCTTCCATCAGCCGGTGCGGGTGGGCGGCCTCATGGTTCGCCCGCCCTGGGCGCCCGCGCGCGACGGCCTGCTCGACATCGTCATCGACCCGGCGCAGGCCTTCGGGACCGGGGCGCACCCGACCACCCGGCTGTGCCTGGAGCTGATGCTCGAGCTCGAGCCAGGCGGCGCACTGGTCGACGTCGGCTGCGGCTCGGGCGTCCTGGCGATCGCCGCCGCGCGGCTCGGCTGGGCGCCGGTGCTCGGCCTCGACCACGACCCCGAGGCGGTTCGTGCGACGCGCGACAACGCGGCGGCCAACGGCGCGCCGATCCAGGTACGCCGCCACGACCTGATGCGCGACGGCCCGGTGCCCGGCGCGCCGACCGTCGTCGCCAATCTCCTGCGTCCGCTGCTGCTGCGGGTCGCGCACGACGGCTTCGCGGCGGCCGCACCGCGCGCGCTGGTCGCGGGCGGTCTGCTCGCCCGCGAGGGCGACGAGGTCGCGGCCGCGTTCGCCGCCCACGGGCTGCGCGAGGACGCCCGCCGCGGCGAGGGCGATTGGGTCGCGCTGTTTCTCCGGCGCTGATACCCGACCATACTGGTAGGTGTTGTGTTAGGGTGCCCTAATAGATGGAGTCCTTCGCGCTGCTCGCCCAACGCGGATGCTCGACGCCATGCGGCCTGGCGCTTGCCCTCGCGGCCGAGTTCGCGCCCGTGCGCCCGCGGCGCGCGGACGCCGCCCTCGACGAGCTCTCCGCATGGCTGGTGGGCGTGCACCATGACCCGCCCGAGGAGCAGCTCGCGACCGTGGCCGAGCTGGCGCGAGCCCACCTGGAGGCCGTCGCGCTCTCGAACGCGATCGACGATCTGCTGGTCGACCGCGTCGCGGCCGACGGCGCCGGACACCCGCTGCTGCTGGCCGTCACGTGCGCGGAGGCTGCGCGTAGGGCGGGCCTGAGACTCGGGATCGCCGCCGGGCCCGACGGCGCCTTCCTCGCCCATCCTGAGGCCGGGGAGCCGGTGCTCGTCGATCCGGCCGCCGGCACGATGCGCGACGCTCGCACGCTCGAGCAGCCGGTGGCGTGGCAATGCTGCCATCAGGTCGCGGCGCGCATCCTCAACCGCATCGGCGAGCGCGCCGACCGCGTCGGGAACGTCGTCTGGGCGCTGCGCGCGGCACAGCTGCGGCTCGCGTTGCCGTTCGACGGGCCTACACGCGAGCGCCTGCAATTCGACCTGCGACGCGTCCGCGCGCGGCTGAACTGAAGGGCGGGCCGATGCCCCCGGTGGCGGTCGTATCCTTGACCGGATGGAATTGGCCGACAGGGTCAAGCAGGATCTCACCGTCGCGATGAAGGCGGGCGAGAAGGACCGCGTGTCCGCGCTGCGCCTCGTCCTGTCCGAGCTGCAGAAGGACGCCAAGGAGGGCGCCGGCGACGAGGTCGCAGTGCTCCGGCGCGAGCGCAAGCGCCGCCAGGAGTCCGCGGCGGCGTTCCGCGACGGCGGGCGCCCCGAGTTGGCCGCGGCCGAGGAGGCCGAGGCGCAGGTCATCGAGACCTACCTGCCGGCCGAGCTGTCCGACGACGAGCTGCGCGCGATCGTCGCCGAGGCGGTGGCCGAGACGGGCGCCAGCTCCCCCAAGGAGATGGGCCAGGTCATGAAGGCCTCGATGGCGCGCGTCGCCGGCCGGGCCGACGGCAAGCGCGTCTCCGCGCTGGCCCAGGAGGCACTCCGGGGCTGATGCGCCGCCAGATCGAGGTCTCCAATGAGGTCGCCGCTGCCCTCAGCGGATCCAACGACCAGATCCTGCGCGCGCTGGAGGGCCACGTCGACTGCAAGCTGTACCTGCGCGGCAACGTCATCACGCTCGACGGCGACGCCGAGGCGGTCGCGGCAGCCGGCGTCGTCGTCCGGGAGCTGTCCGAGCTCATCGAGCAGGGCCACGAGATCGCCGAGGGCACGATCGCCGCGGTCACCGATGCGCTCGACCAGCACGAGTCGCCGGCCGAGGTCCTCGAGGACGTCGTCTGGCGCCACCGCTCGACCAAGGTCGCGCCCAAGACCGTCAACCAGAAGCGCTACGTCGACTCGATCCGCCGCAACACGATCACCTTCGGCATCGGCCCGGCCGGCACCGGCAAGACGTTCCTGGCGGTCGCGATGGCCGCCGCGGCGCTGAGCCGCCGCGAGGTCAACCGCATCATCCTCACGCGCCCGGCCGTCGAGGCGGGCGAGCGCCT
>DATBKW010000203.1:0-15182 GCA_036555665.1 Solirubrobacteraceae bacterium
CGCGCGCTTCATCACGCCATCGAGCACCTCGATGGTTGCGCGGACGTGCAGGAACAGCAGCTCCTCGCTGATCTGGCCGAGCCAGTGCTGCTCGTCGTCTCGCAGCGCGTCGATGGTGCGCAGCGTGCCGGCCTGGTCCGCGGTCACTGACAGGTGCTCGGATCCCAGCGCGAGGCAGCGCTCAAAGCCGATCGAACGACCCGAGCGGCTGTCAAACACCTTGACCTTCTTCTCCGACAATGCCGCCTTGAGCAGCATCTCGGCCGCGTGTTGGAGGTGGAGCAAGACGGCGGACTGGCGGCCAGCATCATCCATGCCGTTGAACGCGCCGATCGCGCGACGCATCGACGCCAGGGACTTGTCCAGCAGAAGAACGCTGACGCGACGGCGACGCATCACGCAGCCACGAGGCCGATCGAGAGGCGTGCGTCACGCGAAGTGCTAGCCGGCACGCATGCACTGTACGTACGTCGCCCGCGCGCGCCTGGCTGGTAGGGCGCCGCACTCGGGGTTCATGCCTGAGGGGCATCGTTCGGCCGGGCGACACGTCCAGATCTCCGGCCTCGACATCGCCTCGTTGCCGGCTCAGAGAGCGCTGAAAAGGCAGGAAAAGGCAGACGGGAGGGCTTCGGCCGATGTGATGTCGCGCAGGCCGCAGAACAGAAAGCCCGGTTTTGCAGGCCTTTCGTGGATGGCGAGACCCGGACTCGAACCGGGGACACCACGATTTTCAGTCGTGTGCTCTACCAACTGAGCTATCTCGCCGAGGGTGGATCAGGGTAGCGCGGCCGGGGCGGTACCGTGGCTTCGGTGCGCCGCCGCCACGGACCGCTGCTCATCGCCGCGCTCGCGCTCGTCGCGGCGGTGGTGGCGCTCGTCGTGGTGCTCCACAACCGCGGCGACGACACGGACAAGAAGGCGGCAGGCGGCGAGCCGCTCGCCTATGTCCCGGCGGGCAGCGACGACGTCGTCCTCGACCTCGACACGCGCGAGCCCCTCGTCGCGCTGGCCGTCGAGGACCTCGCGCCGCGGCTGACGAAGAATGCGGTGACCTCGGAGCAGGTGCACCCGCTGCTGGGCGGGCGGGCGGTCGTCGCGACGCACGCTGGCAAGGCCTGGCTGATCTTCGCGACCGGCCAGCCGGCGCCGCGGCCCAGCCAGGGCGCGGCCGCCGCGGCGAACGACGGGGTCGTGGTCATCGCGCCGAGCCGGGCCGAGCTCGCGGCCTCGCTCCACGGCGCGCGCCAGCCCTCGGCGAAGTACGCGCGCGCGACCTTCGACAAGCGCTTCGCGGGCATGCCGGCCGGTGCCGGCGCGCGCGTCGCCTTCGACCCGCGGCCGCTCCTCGCCCAGCGCGCGCCGCAGATCGCGAACACGCCGTGGGCGCGATCGCTCAGAGACGGCGCCGCCGTGCTGACGACGAGCGGAAACGAACTGCACCTGCCGTTTCGCATCACGGCCGACCCGGTCGGCCTCAAGCCCGCCGACCTGCCCATCGCCACCGGGGCGGCGCCTCCGAGCGCTCGGGGCAAAGCGCCGCTGATCGCCGGCGTGCGCGACCCCGCCCACACGCTCGCCTTCCTGCGCGCCGCGAAGGTGCTGCCCGCGCTCGACGTCCTCAACGAGCTCCCGGGCATCCTGCGCCCCGACCTCAACGACCTGGGGCCCAACGGCACGGTGACGAGCCCGGCGCTCGACCTCAACCGCCTCACCGTGCGCAGCGAGCCCGCCGAGCCGAAGATCTGGTCGACGCGGCTGAAAGTCATCGCGGGCCTCGCCGGCAAGCTCGGGTTCAGCGGCGCGGACGTCGAGGAACACGACGGCGCCTACACGATCACCGCGGACGGCAAGCTCGTCGGCCGCGTGGGAGTCTTCGGCGACGTCCTGGTGCTCTCCAACGACCCGACCGCCGATCTGCGCGCGGCCGCGAACGCCCCGCCCGTGCCCACGCCGCCCGGCGCCGCCGGCGCGCTCACCGTCCGCCTGAACCCGAGCGTCCTGGGCGACCTCATCCCGGCGCTCGTCCGCGACCGCCTCTCAGACGTCACCGGCTGGGCGCGCGCTGAGCTCACCGGCGTCAACGGCGAACTGCGGCTGGCGGTGCGCTGACGTCCCAGCTCTGGAGCAGCGGCAGCGGGTCGATGGGATGCGAGTCCGCATCGACCCGCCAGCCGCCCTCCCAAGCCTCGAAGTGCAGATGCGGGCCCGTGGCGTCGCCCGTCATGCCGACGCTGCACAGCGGCGCGCCGGCCTGGACGATCTGCCCCGGCGCCACCGCCGTGGAGCCCTGCTGGCAGTGGGCGAAGAAGTAATCGAAGCCGTCGGAGCCCTTCTCGACGACGTAGTAGCCCGCCGCCTTCGCCTGGTAGTCGGTGAACGAGATCGCACCGGCGACGGGCGCGACGACCGGCGTGCCCTCGGCGGCGAGGATGTCCTGCCCCTGATGGCTGTAGCCCTTGCGCGGCGCGCCGAAGCCGTCGCCGTAGCTGTGCGGTCCGTTGACCGGGAAGACGTGGCCGGACGGGTCGGGCAGCGGAGTCGGCGGCGGCGCGGGCGCGCGGACGGTCAGCGTCGTCAACCCGGGCGCGGAGGCCGAGCGCGCGAGCACGGTGCCGCGCAGGCCGCGGACGTGCAGGCGCACGCGGTAGCGCCCCGGGGCGAGCGTTGTCCCCGAGGGCCACGACACGAGGTAGCGCTTGCTGACCTCGACGTCGCCGAGGTTCAGCTGCACGATCGAGCCGGTCTCGGTGAGCGGCATGAAGACGATCCGCGCCTTGACCGTGCTGGCGCCCGCCTCGTCGATGCGCAGAGCGATCTTCGGCAGCGCCGGCGCGACCACCACCCGCGGGCCGACGCGGAAGTAGCGCGCCCGAGGCCGCGACGGGTGGGCGCGCGTGATCGGCGCGCCGTACTGCGAGCCGCCCTCGGGGGAGGGGCCAGGCGTGCCGCCGGCCTGGGCGGCGGCGGGCGAGGCGAGGGCGGCGAGCGTCACGGCCATCCCGGCCGGCCCGCCGACGAGCGTCAGCATCCTGCGTGGCATGCCGTGAACTTCGGCTGCCCTCGCGCGCGTAACCGCCGCGGCGCGTCAATGCACAGGTTCGAACCCGCGCAACCTTCAGCAAAGTTGTCAGCCGCCGCCCGCCGTCTCGCCGCGGATGAACTCGATGAACGTCCGCGCCGCGGGCGACGGGGTGCGCTCGCGGCGCCAGACGAGCGCCACCGGCAGATGGACGCCCGCGCCCAGGCTGCGCACCTCGAGCGCCGGTCCCTCCAGGCCGGTGAGCGACCGTGGGAGGATCGCCGTGGCGAAGCCGCGTGCGGCGAGCGAGCGCAGCAGGAAGGGGTCGCCGCTCTCCAACGCGAGGCGCAGTCGCCTGCCGGCGTCGGCGAACAGCCGATCGAGGGCGGAGGTGATGGCCGAGCCCCGGCGCGGCGCGACGATCGCGCGCGCGGCGAGGTCGGCGACGGTGACGCCCGGCGCAGCGGGAGCGCGGTCGGGCGCGAAGGCGGCGACCACTTCCTCCGAGCTCAGCCGCTGCACCACGAACTCGTCGGGCAGCTGTCCCGCCAACAGGCAGAAGGCGGCGTCGAGCTCGTCGGCGGCGAGGAAGCCGAGCATGTCGCCGGCGATGCCCTCGCGCAGGCCGACCTCGATGCCCGGGTGCGCTGCACTGAAGCGCGCGAGTAGGCCGGGCACGTCGAGGCCCCCGGCCGGCAGAAGCGCGCCGACCCAGATGCGGCCGCGCAGGACGCCGCGCAGCTCGTCGACCTCCTCGCGGGCGGCGTCGACCTCCGCGAGCACGCGACGGGCTCGGGCGGCGAGGGCGTGGCCGGCCTGGGTGGGGACGACACGGCGGCTCGTGCGCTCGAAGAGCGGCGTGCCGAGCTCGCGCTCGAGCCGTTGGATCTGGTGCGACAGCGCCGACTGGGCGACATGGAGCTCGTCCGCGGCGCGGGTGAAGTGCCGGTGCCGCGCGACCGCTTCGACGCTTCGCAGCTGCCTGAGCTCCACACCACCGATCGTAGAACACGATCGCTGCCATGAGAACTATGCATTGCTTCGCTGAGTTCTCGCGCCATCATCGGATGGGACATGACGACCAAACGGCAACCGGACGTCGCGCTGCTCGACGCCGCGGCAGGCCAGGACGCCGCGCTCGTCGACCGCCTGACCGAGCTGGTCAACCGCGTCTACGCGATCGCCGAAAGCGGGCTCTGGCGCGACGGGATGACAAGAACGACACCGTCCGAAATGACCGAGCTGATCGCGGCCCAGGAGATCGCCGTCGCCACGGCGGACGGGGAGATCGCCGGCTGCATCCGCATGCACGACGTCTCCGAGGACACGAGCGAGTTCGGGATCCTGGTCTCCGCCCCCGAGCACCGCGGCACCGGCATCGGGCGGGCGCTCCTCGACTTCGCCGAGCAGCACAGCCGCCGGCGCGGACAGCGAGCGATGCAGCTCGAGCTGCTTGTGCCCCGCGACTGGTCGCATCCGAGCAAGGAGTTCCTCAAGCGCTGGTACGGCCACCGCGGCTACCGGCTCGTGCGCACGACCAGCCTGGACGAGTCCTATCCGCACCTGACGCCGCTGCTGGCCACCCCGTGCGACCTCGAGATCCACGCGAAGCCGCTGATGCGCCGATAGCTGCTCAGCGCAAGACGGAGCGGACGATCCTCGGAGGTCCGGCGCCCAAGAAGAAGATCCCGGGGAGGCCGCCCGTCTCGAAGCCGTCGCTGGGGTTCTCGCGCAGGGTGCTGCCCTCGATGACGAGCGTGCCCGTGCGGTCGTTGCTGACGAAGAAGATCGCGCCGCCGCCCTCGCGCGCGTGGTTGTTCGTGAGCGTGCTGCCGCTGATCTTCAGCTGGAAGCGGTCACCGTCGTTGTAGATGGCACCGCCGCTACCGCCGCCCGGCGTGCCGGCGCGCGCCGGGTTCGCGCCGGTTCCGATCGCGCGGTTTCCGGAAAACCGGCTGCGGACAACGTTCCACGACACGCCGATGCTGCTGAGCGCGCCGCCGTTGCTGCACACGTTGTCGGTGAACCGGCTGTCGACCACGGCGACGGGCAGGCCGTGGTACTGCGACAGCGCTCGCACCGCGCCGCCCCCGACGTCCGGCCCGGTGGGGTCGCAGCGGTTCGCCACGAAGGTCGAGCGCTCGATACGCAGCCGCCCGCCGCGCACGAAGATCGCGCCGCCGCCACCGCCGTCGAACGTCTGGCCGGTCGAGTTGCCGTGGGTGAAGCGCAGGTTGCGGACGACGAGCCGCGGCGTGGCCTGGTCCTGGCAGTGCGAGGTCGCCCAGCGCTGGGCGCGATCGCAGGTGTCCATGTACAGGATGCGCCGCTTGCCGCCGCCGCTGAGCGTGACCCGCCCGCCGCCGTCGAGGACGACGTCGCGGCGCGTGTTCAACACCTTCGCCGTCGCCGCCATCCGGATCGTGACGGGCTTTGGGCCGCAGGAGAAGCGGATCGTCCCGCCGGCTCGCACCGCGGCGACGACGGCCGCGGAGGTGCAGCTGCGCGCGGCGCCGTGCCCGACGACACGCGCGGAAGCGGCCGGCGCGAGCACGAGCGCGCCCACGCACGCCAGGAGGACCGCGCGATACCGGGTCACCCCAACATCCTCGCCATCACCTCGGCGGCACCCGCCTTCGACAGCGGCTCGTTGAGGTTGCCGCACTTGGGCGACTGCACGCACGACGGGCAGCCCGCCTCGCACGGGCACTCGCTGATCAGCCGATGGGCGTCCTCGACGAGCAGGTCGAAGTTGCGAAAGCCCTGCAGGGTGATCCCGACGCCGCCGGGGTGGCCGTCGTAGATGAAGATCGTCGGGCGGCCGGTCTGCGGGTGGAAGTTCGTCGACAGACCGCCGATGTCCCAGCGGTCGCACATCGCCAGCAGCGGCAGCACGGCGATCTGGGTGTGCTCGGCAGCGTGCAGGGCGCCGAGCAGGTGCTCCGGCGGAAACTCGTGCAACAGCTCGCCGCCGAGCTCGTACCACAGCGCCTGCGTGGTGAACGAGTGCGAGGGCAGATCGAGCGTCTGCAGGTCGATGACCTCGTGGTCGGGCAGGCGCTTGCGCTGGTAGGCGTGGACCGTCTCGGTGACGACGACGCGCCCGAAGCTCAGCGTCACGCCGACGGCGTCGCGGCGATCGAGCAGGCGCTCGATGTCCATGTCGGTCTCGCGCTTGGGCTGCGTGTACCAGTCGCCGTTGAAGGGCTCGACGAGCGCGCGGCGACCGTCGAAGTCGAGCTCGCGGACCTCGTAGGAGCGCCCGAGGTGCAGGTAGACCGCGCCGTCGTGGACGGTGCTGGGAGCGCGCGAGGTCTCGACCGTGCCCAGCAGCTCGCCGCTGGCGACGTCGATGACGGCGACGTTGTCGGGCGAGGCCGAGCGCAGCGACACGCGGGCGGCGGGATAGTCCTCGGCGCGACGCAGCGAATAGCGCCCGCGCCGCTCGACGAGCTCGCCCTGGGCGACGAGCAGGTCGGCGTAGGCCTGCCAGCGCCGGCCGAGCGTCTCGGCGTCGGCCGCGCTGAGCGGCCCCTCGTGCGCGGCGCACAGCAGGTGAGCGAGGTGGATCGGCTCGTTCTCGTGCCAGACGATCGCGGCCTCGACCGGGCGCTCGAGGAACTCGTCGGGGTGGCGGCAGAAGAACTGATCCAGCGCGTCCTCGCCGGCGACGTAGACGGCCAGGCCGCGCCCGCGCCGGCCCGCGCGGCCCCACATCTGGCGCAGCGAGGCGACGGTGCCGGGGAAGGTCACGCAGACGGCCGCGTCGAGCGCGCCGATGTCGATGCCCAGCTCGAGCGCGTCGGTGGTGACGACGGCCAGGAGGTCGCCGCGCGTGAGCTGGGCCTCGAGCTCGCGCCGCTGCTGGGGTGTGTAGCCGGCGCGGTAGGGCGCCACCCGCCCGCCCAGCTCGGGCCCGAGCTCCTCGCGCACGAGCCGGGCGACGAGCTCGACCGCCTTGCGCGACTTGATGAAGCAGATCGTGCGCGCGCCCTCGCGCACGAGCTCGGCCAGCAGCTCGGCCGCCTCGCCCAGCGCGCTGCGCCGCAGCTGCAGCGCCTCGTCGACGACGGGCGGGTTCCACATTGCGATCTGGCGCCGCGCGCCGGGCGAGCCGTCCTCGTCGACGAGGCGCACGTGGTCGAAGCCGGTCAGCCGCTCGGCGAGCTCGACCGGGTTGGCGATGGTGGCGCTGGCGAGCAGGAAGCGGGGCGTCGTGCCGTAGGCGCCGGCGATGCGACGCAGGCGGCGCAGGACGTTGCCGACGTGCGCGCCGAACACGCCGCGGTAGACGTGCGCCTCGTCGACCACGACGACCGCGAGGTTGGCGAAGAAGTCGGCCCACGCGGGGTGGTTGGGCAGGATCCCGACGTGGAGCATGTCGGGGTTGGTGAGCACGAGGTTCGACCGCCGCCGGATCGCCAGCCGCTCCTCGCGTTTGGTGTCGCCGTCGTAGATGGCGGGACGGACCTGCTTGTGCAGGCCGAAGGCGTTCAGCGCCCGGGCCTGGTCCTGTGCCAGCGCCTTGGTCGGGTACAGGTACAGCGAGCGGGCCTTGGCGTCAGTGCACAGGACCTCGAGCGTCGGCAGGTTGAAGCACAGCGATTTGCCGCTCGCCGTGCCCGTGGTGACGATCGTCGTCGCCTCCCACGCGCTCTCGAGCGCCTGGGCCTGGTGGGTGTAGAGCTGCTCGATGCCGGCGGTCTGCAGTCCCTGGCGCAACGCCGGGTGCAGGTCGGCGGGGACGTCGGCAGACCGCGGCGCCCGCGCGCCTTCATACGCCTCGCGCACGAGACGGTCGTCAGAACGCCCGGCGTCGAGCAGGGCGCTCCACGGCTCCGTGCGGCGGGTGACTCCCACCCGCCCCATGCTAGGGCCCTGCGGTCAGACCGAGAGCACGGGGATGTCGGTACGTGCGCGCACCGCGTTCGCGAGCCGGGCGTCGGCCGTCAGGAGCGGGACGCCCTCGTCGGCAAGCCCTTCAGCGAGCGCCACGTACGCCGCGTCGTACGCAGACAGGTTGTCGCGGAGCGACCAGATCCGCGGTACGAGGATGTCGTGCGGGTACCGCGCGAGCGGGAGGTCCAAGAGATCCGCCACCACGTCGTCGCCGCGCTGTGGCTCGGCCTCGCCGGAGGCTACGAGCCGCCTGACCGCGCTGAGAACTTCGACGTCGATGAGGTGTGGCGCGTGAAGGTCGTGGGCGTGTGCTGCGATGTGCTCGGCAACGGCTTCCGCCGACGGTCGGCCGAGGAGCAGCTCTGTGGCTGCGCTCGCGTCGATGACGAGCATCAACGCCGGTCGCGCTCGGCCGTGATCAGGTCGGCCGCCGAGGCTCCGCCAACCGGCGATCGTGACCGAATCCGGGCGAGCACCTGCTCGGGGCTGGGCCTATTCGCCAGCCGCGGCAGTTCGGCGAGGATGTAGTCCGACAGCGTGGTCCCCTCGCGGGCAGCCCGTGCCTTCAGGGCGCGGTGCAGGTCGTCGGGGACGTTGCGCACCTGGATCATCTTCATGCTATGCGCATGTTAGCATGCGCTGAGCATGTTCTCGGGTCCCGCTACCAGCCGTGGCCCAGGGCGACGATCAGCAGCACGATCGCCACGATCGCCGCGAGCACGACCACCACGAGGTTCGCCGCGAGGGCGATGGAGGTCCAGCGCGGGCGGCTCGACGGCGGCTGCTCCGCGGGGGCCTCGGCGTCGACGACGTCAAGGCCCTCGACCGTGCCCTCGCGCCAGCTCACCGCGCTGGCCAGGGCGCCGGTGATCAGCGTGTTGAGCGAAACGCCCTCGCGCTCGGCCACGCGCGCGAGCTCGGCGTGCAGCGACTGCGGCATGCGGACCAGCAGGCGCCCGGAGTGGGTGCTCTGCTGCTGCTGTTGCTGCGTGCGTTCCTCGGCCTCGCGGGTCGCCATCACCTCGCGAGGGTATCCCTCGCCCTCACCGTCCACAACCGCGGCACGCATTCGATCAACGGCGCGGCGGATGAGACGCGAGACCTGGGCCTGCGAAAGGCCGACCTCTCGCGCGATGTCGGCCTGGCTGCGGTCCTCGTAATAGCGCAGCTCGAGGATGCGCCGTTCGCGCTTGGAGAGGACGCTCATCCCGGCCTGCAGCAGCGCCCGCTCGTCGGACAGCTCGTCGGGCGCCGCGGGCGCGTGCTCGGGCTCGAGCGACACGACGGGCGCTCGCGCCTGCAGGGCCTGGACGACCTCCTCCTCGCTGCGCCCGACCGCCGCCGCCACTTCGGCGTGGGTGGGCAGGCGACCGGTTCGCGCCCCGATCTCGACCTGCGCGCGGCGCACCTTGGCGCCCAGCTCGAACAGCCCCTGCGGCGGACGGACGAGGTGCGTGCGGTCGCGCAGGTGGTGGCGGATCTCGCCTTCGATCGCCGGCACGGCGACGGCGCGCAGATCGCGGCCGCGCGCGGGCTCGAAGCGGTCGACAGCCTTGATCAGGCCGATGGCGCCGACCTGCACGAGATCGTCCACGGGCTCACCACCGCGGGCGTAGCGGCGTGCGACGGACTGGACGAGACCCATGTGCTTCTCGATCAGGCGCGCTCGCGCTTCCTGATGCCCCCCAGGCACGTTTCTACCGTAACGGCCCACGCAAGTCCCCGTGGGGGAACTTTTGGTCAGTATCACCGCAGTTTCATCGATGATTACAGGGATTAGGCGCGCCGCCGGAAGGCATGAAAAAGCCGATGGCCGGTGCCCACGACCCGCTTCGCGCTCTCTCCTTGGGGGCGCTCCTGGCGTTGGTCGTGCTTGCGACGGCTCCGGCGGCGCGGGCGGATGAGGCCTCCGCAGCCGCTGCCGCAGCCTCGGGCGCAGCCATCGCAGAGCAGGCGCAGCCGGCCAACGTGAACGTGTCGGTCCGGGTCGACAGCCCGGGCGACAACGGCCCCGTCACGCAGGCCAACAGCGCGGGCGCGAGCGCCGCGGGCGGCACGAGCGCCACCACGAGCACCCCCGGTGGAGCAACCGGTGGCGCGCAGGCAGCCGGCACCGCCACCGCGACGGCAACCGGGGCCCAGGCGGCCCCCGCCAACGTCAACGTCGCGGTTCGCGTGAACAGCGCCGGCGACGACGGCCCGGTGACCCAGACCAACGCCGCCAGCGGCACCGCCGCGGCCGGTAACAGTCAGGCCACCGCCCCCGCCGCCGCGACGTCGAATCACGGCGCATCGGCTCCGGCCGCTGCGGCGACGCACGACGGTGCCTCGACCCCGGCGGCATCGACGAAGGACAAGGACACGAGCTCGCCGGCCAAGGCCGGCGGCGACAGCGTGTCGGCCCCCGGTGTAACTGTCTCCAAGGACAGCGCGAGCGCCCCCGGCGCAAGCGCCTCTGCGAACCAGGCGTCGGCGCCCGGCGTCAGCGCCTCACAGCAGGCGGTGACGACGCCGGCCGCCTCCGCCGACAGCAAGGGAGCATCGACCCCCGCCGCGTCGGCGGGCGACGATGGCGCCGACGCCGCCGGCGTTCCCGACACCTGGACATGGGTGTGGAACTGGAACGGTGCGTGCATGACCGCGCCGACCGCTGCGACCCGCTCCGGCTGGCACTGGGAGTGGAACTGGACGTGCTCGGACGACTCTGCGCCAGGCCCGGCGGCGACGCCGGGCGGCGGGCAGTCACCAGGCGCCGGCGCTCCGGCGGCGGTGACCGACGTGCCCGCAGCGCCCGCCGCCGATCCTCCGCTGTCTCCAGCGGCCGGACAGGCGACGCCGCGCGCGCACGAGTCCTCCGCGTCCAGGTCGACGGGCGGCACGCCCGCCGCGCCGCCCATGTTCGCGTCGCTTGCCACCACGGCGTCCGGCTCGCTCCCCCTCGCTCCATCCTCGATCGGCATCACGCGGCCCGTCGCCCCCAGGGCCCATGTCGCTCCATCGGCTGCGCGCGCGACGCCTGTGCGCGAGCGCAGCCGGCGGGGCGCCGGTAGCGGTGGCGACCGCCGCGACCCCTTCGCTCCCGATCCGACCTCGCCGCCCGTCCTCAACGGCGGCTCGAGCGGCGGATCCTCAGGCTTCGTCCTCATCCTGCTCATGGCCCTGGCGGCCGCCGTAACGCTGACCGACCCCGCCGGGTTGGGTCAGCGCGTCGCAGCGGCGGTGGCCAAGGGCGTGGACAGGATCGCCAGAAGGATCGATCGGCCGGGCTAGCTCCTTCGCTCCGACTCAGCGCACGCCGCGCGCGGGAAGCGCGGCACGCACTGTCATCGAAGGAAGGAACGAACCCATATGAGACGACGTCTCCTCGCGTTCATCGCGAGCGCCGTCCTCCTCCCGGCTATCGCAGCTGGGTCGGCGGCGGCGGACGGGTTGCCAGTGCAGGGTGTCGGCCAGTCGGCCGGCAGCCAGCAGTCGGCAAGCTCGTCCGCCAACTCCACCCAGGTGCAGCCGTCGAACACGAACATCTCTGTTCGCATCGGCAGCCCGGGTGACGGCGGCGCGGTGAACCAGAGCAACACGTCGGCCGCGAACTCCGCGGCGGGCAACACCAATGACACGTCCCAGCAGGCCAGCCAGGCGGCCGGTCCCTCGGGCGTGCAGGTGGCCAACCAGTCGGCCACCAACGACCAATCGGCTGACTCGTCGGCAACGTCGACGCAGACCAAGCCGTCCAACACGAACATCTCGGTTCGCATCGGGAGCCCTGGCGACGACGGCTCCGTGACGCAGACCAACAGCTCGAAGGCCGATTCGACCGCGGGCAACAAGAACAGCACCAAGCAGTCCGCCGATCAGTCCGGCGGCGGGTCCGGCGGGACTCAGAACGTGGATCAGAGCGCCTCCAACAAGCAGGACGCGCAGTCCGACGCCACGTCCGAGCAGGACCACGCGAAGAACGTGAACATCCCTGTTCGCATCTTCAGCGATGGCGACAACGGCTCGGTTACGCAGACCAACAGCTCGGACGCCAAGTCGGCGGCGGGCAACAAGAACGAGACGAGCCAGGACGCGGATCAGAGCTCCGGTCATGACTCGGCTCCGGTGCGCGACGCCTGCGGCGGCAAGTGTGGCGACCACGGCGGTTCTGCCGTCCAGAACGTTGACCAGAAGGCCTACAACGACCAGTCGGCGGATTCGTCGGCGACGTCGAAGCAGGACCATCCGAGCAACGTCAACATCCCGGTGCGGATCTTCAGCTCCGGCGATGACGGCGACGTCACGCAGTCCAACTCGTCGTCGGCGGATTCGGCGGCGGGCAACTCGAACGACACCGATCAGTCGGCCGACCAGTCGGCCGGTGGCTCGGGCGGCTCCGCAGTGCAGGCCATCGACCAGAAGGCCGACAGCGATCAGGACGCGTCCTCGGACGCGACGTCGCAGCAGTACGGCGCCAGCAACGAGAACTACCCCGTGCGCATCGGCAGCTCGGGGGATGGCGGTGACGTCGATCAGTCCAACTCGTCGTCGGCGGAGTCGGCGGCGGGCAACGACAACGAGACGTCCCAGGACGCCTCGCAGGACCCGCCTGGCTCGGCTGTCCAGTACATCGACCAGTCGGCGGACAACGATCAGTCGGCGGATTCGTCGGCCGACTCGTACCAGGATGGTGCGACCAACACCAACGCGCCCGTTCGCATCAAGAGCGACGGCGACGATGGTGACGTCGATCAGTCCAACTCGTCGTCGGCGGAGTCGGCGGCGGGCAACGACAACGAGACCGACCAGACCGCCGATCAGTCGGCCGGCTCTGGATACGGCTCGGCCGTGCAGTACATCGACCAGTCGGCTGACAGCGATCAGTCGGCGGATTCGTCTGCGGAGTCGACGCAGAAGGGCGCCTGCAACTCCAACTCGCCGGTTCGCATCAAGAGCGACGGCGATGACGGAGACGTGGACCAGTCCAACAGCTCGGACGCCCAGTCGGCGGCCGGCAACAGCAACGACACCGACCAGACGGCCAACCAGTCGGCCGGCGGCGATCCCGTCCAGGCGATCGACCAGAAGGCCGACAACTACCAGGACGCGTCCTCGGACGCGGACTCGCAGCAGTACGACGCCAGCAACTCCAACTCGCCGGTCCGCATCAAGAGCGATGGGGACGGCGGGTACGTCGATCAGTCCAACTCGTCGTCGGCGCAGTCGGCGGCGGGCAACGACAACGAAACCGACCAGACCGCCGATCAGTCGGCGGGCGGTTCGGGCTACGACGCCAAGTGCGAGAAGTGCGGCGGCGGCGGCTCGACGACGCAGTACATCGACCAGTCGGCTGACAACGATCAGTCGGCGGACTCGTCTGCGGAGTCGACGCAGAAGGACGCAAGCAACTCCAACTCGCCCGTTCGCATCAAGAGCGACGGCGACGACGGAGACGTGGATCAGTCGAACTCGTCGTCGGCGGAGTCGGCGGCGGGCAACGACAACGAGACGTCCCAGTACGCCTCGCAGGATCCGCATGGCGGTGGGACCACCGTCCAGGCCATCGGCCAGTGGGCCGATAGCGAGCAGTCGGCTGATTCCTCGGCCGACTCGTACCAGGATGGTGCGAGCAACTCCAACTCGCCGGTTCGCATCAAGAGCGATGGCGATGACGGAGACGTGGATCAGTCCAACTCGTCGTCGGCGGACTCGGCGGCGGGCAACGACAACGACACCGACCAGTCCGCCGAGCAGTCGGCTGACGGTTCGGGCGACGCGACCGTCCAGGCGATCGGCCAGTGGGCCAACAACGACCAGGACGCCTCCTCGGAGGCCACGTCGGAGCAGTTCGATCCGAGCAACTCCAACTCGCCGGTTCGCATCAAGAGCGACGGCGACGGCGGGTACGTGGATCAGTCGAACTCGTCCTCGGCGCAGTCCGCGGCGGGCAACGACAACGAGACGTCCCAGGACGCCTCGCAGGACGCCGGTTCTGCCCCGGTCGACATGAAGTCGGCCGAGTGCAGCAGCTGCGGCCACGGCGGGCCCGTCGTTCAGGCCATCGGCCAGTGGGCGTACAACGACCAGTCGGCCGATTCGTCGGCCGAGTCGGTCCAGAAGGGCGCCTGCAACTCCAACTCGCCGGTTCGCATCAAGAGCGACGGCGACGACGGTGACGTCTCGCAGTCCAACAGCTCGAACGCCGATTCGGCGGCGGGCAACGACAACGAGACCAACCAGTCGGCCGAGCAGTCGGCCGGCTCGGGCTACGGCGACGCGGCTGTCCAGGCGATCGGCCAGTGGGCCGACAACGACCAGGACGCCTCGTCGGACGCCACGTCCGAGCAGTGGTACCCGAGCAACGTAAACGCACCCGTGTGGCTGTACAGCTACGGCGGGGGCGGCTCGGTTGAGCAGTCCAACGACTCCGATGCCGCGTCGGCTGCGGGCAACCGCAACTCGACTTGCCAGCGTGCACAGCAGGACTCCGGAAACGGGTCCTACTGCGGCAAGAAGGAGCGCAAGCCGCTCGCCTTTCGGAAGGTGAGCTAAGGCGCGGGTTGGCCCCGTCGGCCGGTTCTGGGTGGGCCGGCCGGCGGGCCACCGCCCCATGGGTGGCGGGCGCTTGCAAGCGCTCGCCCGTGAGGTGACACGACGGTTGCGAGAGCGGCTGGCCAGGAGTACCTTCGCCCGACCAAGTTCCGGGGTTTTTGGGGGGTTTACGCATTGGGGGCGAGTCCACACGTTCGCTGGGTGGCCATGGCGGCGACACTGTGTTTCGCCGCGGCGCCCGCCGCCGCGCCCGCGCAGTCGCCGTCGGGGCCCGACGCGGCGCCCGGCGCCTCCTCGGGCGGGCCTTCTCCTGACCCGGCGCCTTCCGCGGCGCGCAAGCCCGTGGTCAGGCGCACGACGATCCCACCCGCTCACGTCGCCGCCCCGACTCAGTCACAGTCTGCTCCGGCCAGTTCGGCGTCGCCGTCGGCGACGGCGACGACCCCGGCCAAGCCGGCGGTCCGGCGCGCGGCGACGCATCACCGCAAGAAGCCTGCGGCGCACAAGCGCCGCACGAAGCCGG
The DNA here is from genome assembly GCA_036555665.1 of Solirubrobacteraceae bacterium. Classification (GTDB taxonomy): domain Bacteria; phylum Actinomycetota; class Thermoleophilia; order Solirubrobacterales; family Solirubrobacteraceae; genus JAOPZW01. The sequence goes on from DATBKW010000203.1 coordinate 14,970, forward strand.
CGCCGGCGACCAAGCACCACGCGGTCGTGGACCCACCATCGCTGCCCCGCTTGATCCCAGCCCAACTCGTCGCCCAACACTCCGGCAACGACGACGGCCGCGCCCGCAAGCTCGCCGCAGGCGCCCTGTCACTGCTACTCCTCGCGCTGGCGAGTGCGATGCTGCTGGCGGTGACGGCGCGGGTGGAGCGGCGGAAGGTGGTGCGGTGAGGCG
>DATBKW010000204.1:0-4437 GCA_036555665.1 Solirubrobacteraceae bacterium
TCCCCTAGGGACGATTCCCAATGGTGGGCGCCGCCCGCGAGAGCGATCCTGGACTCACCATGACCGAGGACACGACACCGAACGAGCCGACCCCGGGCGGGGGCGGCCCAGAGGACCCGACGAGCGAGCAGCCGACCGCGCAGCAGCCGCCGCCCGAGCAGCCGACCGCGCAGCAGCCCGCTCCCCGCCGCCTCTACCGCTCGCGCAGTGACCGCATCATCGGCGGCGTCTGCTCCGGCATCGCGCGCTACTTCTCGATCGACCCCGTCATCGTGCGCATCGGGGCGATCGCCCTCGTCTTTCTTGGTGGCACGGGCCTCGTCGCCTATCTCGCTGCCGTGCTGCTCATGCCCAACGAGCCCGCCGTGCCCGGCGGCGAGCCCGAGGGCCCGCGCCGCAGCGTCGCCGTCGTGGGCGCCATCCTGCTCGTCATCGCCATCGGGATCGCGCTCCCCTTTCACGGTGGCTGGTGGGGCGGTTGGCCACTCGTGCCGCTCGGCCTCCTCGCCCTGGCGGGCCTCCTGGTCTGGCGGCTGGCATCCGGTCAGCGAGCCGACGGCGACGCCGGCGACATCCTGCGGGCGATGGGCCTGGGCATCGCCCTGATCGCGCTCTGCTTCGCGCTCGCGTTCGGCTCGGCCTGGGCGGCCGCCGCCGGCGGCAACGGCGTCGTCGCGGTCGTCGTCATCGTCGCGGGCATCGCGCTGATCGCCGGCGCCTTCATGGGTCCGCAGGCCCGCTGGATGATCCTGCCCGCGCTCGCCGTCGCGCTGCCGGCCGGCGTCGTCGCGGCGGCCGGGATCGACGTCAAGGGCGGCTACGGCGAGAAGACCTACCGCCCGGCGAACCCGACGGCCGTGCGCGACTCCTACCGCCTCGGCGCCGGCAAGCTCATCGTCGACCTGCGCAGCGCCAACCTGACCCCCGGCGACCACCCCATCAAGCTGCGCCTCGGCGTGGGCGAGGCCCAGCTGGTCGTGCCGCGCGACGTGTGCGTGTCGACCAACAGCCACCTCGGGATCGGCGGCGTGCAGGTCTTCAGCCACAACGGCGGCGGCATCGACTTCGACCGCGACGAGGAGCGCGCGGCGCCCGCCGGTACGCCGCGCGTCGTCGTCGACGCCAACATCGGCGTCGGCGCGTTCACCGTCCATCACCGCGAGAACGAGGGCTGGAACCGCGACAAGGGCAACGAGGCCTGCCTGTGAGCCGCCGCCCCGACCTCCCCGCGCTCGTCGCCGGCCTCGGGGTGATCATCCTCGGGGCCGTCCTGCTGGCCGACGCGCTCGGCGCCTTCGACCTCAGCTTCGGGGCGTTCGCCCCGCTGGCGCTGTTCGTGGTCGGCGACGTGCTGCTGGTGAGCGGCCTGTCGCGCCGCGACTGACAGCCGGGCCGGACTGGCATGATCGAAGGCGACATGGGCGTCACCCGCACCGCCGCGTCCTCGCCCCGCGAGCCCCTGCGGCGCGACCCGGCCCACAGGGTCGTCGGAGGCGTGTGCGCGGGCCTCGGGCGCCACTTCGGCATCGACCCGCTCATCCCGCGCATCGCCTTCGTCGCGCTGGCGACCGCCGGCGGCATGGGCATCGTGCTCTACGCGCTGGCCTGGGTCATCGTCCCCGCCGAGGGCAGCGAGGCCGCCGCGCCGCAGGGCCACGGGCACGGCCGCGGCTCGATCGAGGTCGCCATCGGCATGGGCCTCATCGTCGTCAGCCTGCTGCTGACCGCGCGCGCCTTCGGGCTGTTGTTCTCCGACGTGATCGTGTGGCCCACCGCGTTGATCGCCGCCGGCGCCGCGTTGCTGTGGCGCCAGTCGCTCGGGCCCACGCGCGCCGAGGCGACCGAGACGCCGCCGGCGCCCGAGGAGGAGCGCCGCGAGCGCGCGCGGGTGCTCTCGCGCACCGGCCTCGGCGCCGCCATGGTCATCGCCGCGGGGGTCGTCTTCCTCTACGCCACGCACTCGCTCAGCGCCGCGCGCGACGCGGTCCTCGCCGCGCTCGTCGTCGCCGTCGTGCTCGGCGTCATCTTCGCCCCGCTGATCCTCCGGCTCGTGCGTTCGCTGGCGTCCGAGCGCGAGGAGCGCATCCGCTCCCAGGCGCGGGCGGAGATGGGCGCGCACCTGCACGACTCGGTCCTGCAGACGCTCGCGCTCGTGCAGAAGCGCGCCGACGATCCGAAGGCGGTCGCGGCCCTCGCGCGCACGCAGGAGCGCGAGCTGCGGGCGTGGCTGGCCGGCCGCGAGGGCGGGCACGAGCGCCTGGTCGCCGCGCTGGAGGCCGCCGCCGGAGACGTCGAGCGTGCGCACGGCGTGCCCGTCGAGATCGTCGTCGTCGGCGATCGCGAGCTCGACGACCGCGGCGAGGCGCTGGTCGCCGCCGCGCGGGAGGCGATGGTCAACGCCGCCAAGTTCGGCGCGGGCTCGCCGGTCGACGTCTACGCCGAGGCGACCGACGGCGAGCTGCAGGTCTTCGTACGTGACCGCGGCCCGGGCTTCGACCCCGAAACCCTGCCACCCGACCGCCACGGCGTGCGCGAATCGATCGTCGGGCGGATGGCGCGCCACGGCGGGCGCGCCGCCATCCACTCGGCGCCCGGCGCGGGGACCGAGGTCGAGCTGACGCTCCCGGAGCCCACATGACCCGGGTGGCGATCGTCGACGACCACGGGCTGTTCCGCGCCGGCGTGCGCGCCGAGCTCGAGGGGCACGTCGAGCTCGTCGGCGAGGCCGCCAGCGTCGACGAGGCCGTCGCGCTGGTCACGCAGGCGCGGCCCGACGTCGTCCTGCTCGACGTCCACATGCCCGACGGCGGCGGCGTCGCGGTCATCCGCGGCGCGGCCGACCAGGCGCCGGGAACGCTCTTCCTCGCCCTGTCGGCCTCCGACGCCGCCGAGGACGTCATCGCCACCATCCGCGCCGGCGCGCGCGGCTACGTGACCAAGAACATCGCCACCGACGAGCTCCTCGACGCCATCGCGCGCGTGCAGGCCGGCGACGCGGTCTTCTCGCCGCGCCTCGCCGGCTTCGTGCTCGACGCGTTCGCCGGGCCCGCGCCGGCGCCCGAGGACCCCGAGCTCGACCAGCTCACCGCCCGCGAGCGCGAGGTCCTGCGCCACATCGCGCGCGGCTACCTCTACAAGGAGGTCGCCCTGCGCCTGGGCATCTCGGCCAAGACCGTCGAGGCCCACGTGTCGGCCGTGCTGCGCAAGCTGCAGCTCTCCAACCGCCACGAGCTGTCGCGCTGGGCCGCGGAGCGCCGCCTGGACTGAGGGCAATACCCTTCCGATCGCATGTTCGAGAAGGTCCTGGTTGCCAACCGCGGCGAGATCGCCATCCGCGTGTTCCGCACGCTGCGCGAGATGGGGATCGCGTCGGTCGCGGTGTACTCCGAGCTCGATCGCGACGCGCTGCACGTCGCGAGCGCCGACGAGGCCTACCTGCTCGGCGGCCCGACGGCCGCCGAGAGCTACCTCAAGGTCGAGCGCATCCTCGAGGTCTGCCGCGAATCGGGCGCGCAGGCGGTCCACCCCGGCTACGGCTTCCTGGCCGAGAACGCCGCCTTCGCTCAGGCCTGCGACGACGCCGGGATCACCTTCATCGGCCCGCCGGCGGCGGCGATCGAGGCGATGGGCTCGAAGACCCGCGCGCGCGAGCTCATGCAGGCCGCCGGCGTGCCGATCGTGCCCGGGACGACCGAGCCCGTCGCCACCGTCGACGACGCGCGCGAGCTGATCGACACAAAGATCGGCTATCCGGTCGCGGTCAAGGCCGCGGGCGGCGGTGGCGGCAAGGGCTTTCGCGTCGCCCTCGACGCGTCCGAGCTCGAGGCCGCCTTCGAGGGCGCCGCGCGCGAGGGCGAGAAGTTCTTCTCCGACGCGACCGTGTACCTCGAGCGCTACCTGCCCGACCCGCGCCACGTCGAGGTCCAGGTCCTCGCCGACCGCCACGGCAACACGATCCACCTCGGCGAGCGCGACTGCTCGGTCCAGCGCCGTCACCAGAAGCTCATCGAGGAGTCGCCGGCCCCGGCGGTCGACGAAGCGCTGCGCGAGCGCATCGGCTCGATCGGTGTCGAGGCGGCGCGCGCGGTCGGCTACGTCGGCGCGGGCACGATCGAGGGCCTGCTCTCCGAGGAGGGCGAGTACTTCTTCCTCGAGATGAACACGCGCGTGCAGGTCGAGCACTGCGTGACCGAGATGACGACCGGCATCGACATCGTCAAGGAGGGCATCCGCGCGGCGGCGGGCGAGCCCCTCTCAGTTACACAAGAGGACGTCGCGCTCCGCGGCCACGCGATCGAGTGCCGCATCAACGCCGAGGACGCGTCCAAGAACTTCGCCCCCGCCCCCGGGAAGATCGGCGAGTACCGCGAACCCTCGGGCCCCGGCGTGCGGGTGGACTCGGGCGTCGGCCCGGGCGGCGAGGTCACCCCGATGTAC
>DATBKW010000205.1:0-6016 GCA_036555665.1 Solirubrobacteraceae bacterium
CGCCCAGCCGGGTCCCGCGCCGGCCTCGTGCCGGCGGCCTGCCCCGGTGGTCGGGAGTGTCGACGCCACCCAGGCACAAGACACAAGTCCTGGGACGTAGTAGTTCAGTGGTGATCCATGACCGGGCGGCGCCGGGCGAGCTACGGGCTCGCCCGGCGACTTCCGCCCGTACCTCGCGCGCGTCGTCACGCGGCGTGTGCGATGTGACGCTCGCGCGCGATACCACCCTCGCCGTCGAAGGCGGTCAGCGAGACCGTGCGATCGCCCCGGCGCACCTCCACGATGAGGCCCCACGCACGCCTGTGCACGCGGACCTCTGCGCCGGGCCAGCGCAGGCGCAGGCGCGCAATCAGCCTCGCTTGATCGGTGGTGAGCTCGAGCGCCACGACACCAGTGTGCGCGTGGGCGCTGAAGGCCCGATATGGCGTGTTTCAACTCTTTGTAAGAGTCACTGCTCGACCGGGACGGGCGCGCCGTTCGCGGTCAGCGTGACGTCGATGTTGCCGCGCGTCGCGTTGGAGTACGGGCACACGCGATGGGCCGCCTGCACGAGCCCGACGGCCTGGTCGGGGTCGACCGACGGCAGCGTCACGTCGAGCTCGACGCCGAGGCGAAAGGTCCGCTCGTCGGTGGGCAGCAGGCTCACGCGCGAGTCGATCGCGACGTCGGCCACCTCCAGGCGCTCGCGGCGGGCCGCGACGCCGAGCGCGCCTTCGAAGCACGCTGCGTAGCCGACCGCGAAGAGCTGCTCGGGGTTGGTGCCGCCGCCCTCGCCGCCCAGCTCGGGCGGCGTGCGCAACTGCACGTCGAGCGCCCCGTCGTCGCTGCGCCCGTGGCCGTTTGAGCGCCCGCCCGTCACGTTTGCGCGCGCCGTGTAGAGGACCCTGCCCGTGCTCGTGGCCATGCCTCGAACCCTAGCGCTCGCTGCGCCGCTGCCGACGCACCGAAAACTTGCCGCAAGTGTCGGCCCGTGCAGGCGTTTCAGACCACATGCGACGTCTGTTCGACTCCGCGCTCGGCCGCGATCTCCGCTACTGCCCCAACTGCCGCCGGCCGTTCGTCGCCCCGCGCGGAATCCTCGCCAGCGGCGATGACGGCCTGCACGCGGTCGACCTCGCATGCGCGAACTGCGACTGGTCGGCGATCGAGCTGCACGGCAGCGAGCGCCTGGGCGCCCTTGACCGCGCATTGGACCGCGACACTGCGCAGATCGCGGCCAACGCGCGGGCGCTGGCGCTGAGCCTCGAGCTCGACCGGATCGATCGCTTCGCGGCCGCCCTGCACGCCGGCCACATCCTGCCCGAGGACTTCTGAGGCGTTCGCTAGCCGTTCGGGGCCGCCAGGACGCGCATCTCCTGGCGGTAGCGCCACCACTCCATCACGGCGATCTGCAGCGCCGCAGCGAACGGGATGGCCAGCAGGGCCCCGAGGATCCCGAACAGCGTGGAGCCGAAGAGCACGGCGACCAGCGTGACGAACGGGTTGAGGTCCACCGCGCGGCGCTGGATCTGGGGCTGGATGACCGAGTTCTCCAGCTGCTGGTAGATGACGGCCCAGATGACCCAGATGATCGTGTCGATCGGGAAGTCGGCGAACAAGGTGACGATGCCGACGAGGATCGCGGCGAGCGTCGCACCGACCAGGGGGATGAGATCGGCGACGCCGACGAGCACGGCGAGCGGGCCGGCGAACGGAATGCCGAGGAGCGTCATGACGATGAACCCGGTGAGCCCCGCGATGGTCGCCTGGGCCAGCGCGCCGGCGACGTAGTTGCCCACCGCGGCGCTGATGCGGTCGACCGCGGCCTCGAGGCGTTCAACGTGGTCGGGTGGTCGCAGCGCGATCGCGCGGCTCACCCACCGCCGTCCGTTGGCGACCATGAAGACCGACAGGATGAGGATCGTCACGCCGGCGAAGATCGAGTTGACCAGACCGACGCCGAGGTCCTTGAGGGTGTTCGCAGCGGTGCCCGCCCTCGAGGGCAGCTTCTGCGCCTCCTCCTCGAGCTTGGTGATCACGCCGTAGTCGGCCTCGAGCTTGCGCAGGCGCCTGTTGTTCTCGACGTAGTCGCGCGCCTGCGCGGCATAGTCCGGCGCCTTGGCGGCCAGGTCGTTGATCCCGTTGACGATCGGCGGCACGAGGATCGCCCCGAGCAGCACGGGCACCAGCAGCAGCCCCAGGTAGCTGAGGAAGATCGCCAGCCCGCGGCGCATGCGGCGCGCCATGAGGTTGACCGGGCCGGACATCGCCACCGCGAGGAAGCTGGCGATGATGATCCAGCTGATCGGCTTGCGCAGCAGGTAGACGACGTAGAGCGTGATGACCACGCCCACGACGATGAGGACGATGCGCAGGATGACCCGCGGGCTGATGTCGGCGGCGCGCATGCGCGGTGGCGCGCATGATCGTCGCGTCGCCGGACGGGAGGCCCACGGGGTCCCCCCTTACCGGCGCTGCGAGCCCGCGTGGGGTGCGGGCGGGGGCGTGGACTCTTTGAAGCGAATGGGCAGGCTGTCGAGGCCGTAGATGCCGGTCACTCCGCCGTAGACCGGCTCGCCGTCGAGCTCTAGGGTCTCGATGCGGCGAGCCAGGAAGGCCAGCCCCTCCTGCAGCTCGGCGCGCGCGAGGTTCGCGCCCAGGCAGTAGTGGATGCCGGCACCGAAGGTCGTCAGGCGCACGCCGTCGGTGCGCGTGATGTCGAAACGGTCGGGGTCCTCGACTCCGTCGCGGTTGGCCGTACACGCGGCCACCAGCACCACGGTCCCGGCCGGGAACGCGACGTCGCGAAACTCCATGTCCTCGACCACGATCCGCGCGGTGAACGGCGTGATCGGCTCGTAGCGCAGCGCCTCCTCGACCGCGCCGCGGGCGAGCTCGGCGTCGGCACGCAAGGCGGCCCACTGGTCGGGGTGCTCGGCGAGCAGGCGAACGGCGTGCGCGAGCTGGGACTGCGTCGTGTCGACCCCGCCGATGAGGACGTTGAGGACCAGGTTGACGCACTCGACCTCCGACAGCCGGTCGCCATCGGCCTCGGCCGCCAGCAGCGTCGAGACGAGGTCCTCGCCGGGATCGTCGCGGCGCGCGGCCAGCAGGGCCTCGGCGTACGCGTAGAACTCGACGACGGCCTCCTCGATGAGCTCGCGCTGGGTCATGAGCGCCTCGGCATCGAACTGTTTCTGGATCCAGTTGGACCAGTGGTGAAGGCGCGGTGCGTCACTCAGCGGCGCACCCATGACCGTCGCGATCATCAGCGACGGGTAGGGCTTGGCGAAGGCCTCGACGAACTCGCAGCGCCCGTCGGAGCCCACGGCATCCCAGAGCTGCTGCAGGTACGTGCGCATCGCCGGGCGCCAGCGGTCGGCGGCGCGCGGCGTGAAGGCCGGGTTGACCAGGTTGCGCAGCCGGCGGTGGTCGTCGCCGTCGATGCAGAGGATGTTGCGGCGCAGCTCCTCGGCCAGCGGGCCGGTCTCGATGCCGAACAGCTCGGCCAGCTTGCGCCCGGGGAAGGTCGTCGAGCGGCTGCGCAGGAACACCTCGGCCGCCTCGCGCTCGAGCACCATCACGCCGATCGGCGTCGCGGCCAGCCAGCCCTGCGCCCGTAGCTCGGCCATCCGTGGATGGAAGGCCGGCCCGCGCAAGGCCGGATCGGTGTAGTCGAGGACGGGCAGGTCGAGCTCTGAGACCAGCGCCATGGCCGGGCAACCTATCCGCTGCCGGTGGTTCGCCGTGCCGGGCGGCGGGCATAGAGTCGGCCCATGGAGCACACCGATCTGGGGCCGCTGCGCGTCAGCCGCCTGGGCCTCGGCACGATGCTCATGGGCGGCCGCACGGCGCCCGACGAGGCCCACCGCATGCTCGATGCCTTCGTCGACGCCGGGCACAACCTCGTCGACACCGCCGACACCTACGGCGACGGCGCCTCTGAGGAGACGCTTGCGCCGTGGCTCGCGCGGCGCCGCGCGGAGGTGGTGCTCGCGACCAAGGTCCGCTTTGCCGTGTCCGATCCCGGCGGCGAGGGCCTGGCGCCCGGTCGCATCGCGCGGGCGTGCGACGCGTCGCTGCGCCGGCTGGGCGTCGACGTCATCGACCTCTACCAGGTGCACGCGCCCGACAGCGAGGTCGCGCTGGAGGACACGCTGGCGGCGCTCGACGGCCTCGTGCGCGCCGGCAAGGTGCGCGCCGTGGGCGCCTCGAACTTCCCCGCCTGGCTGCTCGCGTGGGCGGTGGCGCTGCAGGACCGCGAGGGGCTGGCGCCCTTCGTCTCGCTGCAGCCGCAGTACTCGCTCGTCGAGCGCTCGATCGAGACCGAGATCCTGCCCTTCTGCCGCGCAGCAGGGCTTGCCGTGCTGCCGTGGGGACCGCTGGGCGCCGGGTTCCTGACCGGCCGCTACGAGCGCGGCACCAAGCCGCCCCCGGGGACGCGGATCGGCGACGCGCCCGAGGACGTCGAGGAGGCTTTGGACCGCCGCGGGACCGAGGCCAACTTCCGCGTGGTCGACGAGCTGAGCGCGGTGGCCGAGGAGACCGGCACCGGCCCCGCGCAGGTCGCGCTGGCGTGGCTCTGGGCCCAGCCCGGCGTCACCGCACCGATCATCGGCCCGCGGACGCTCGAGCAGCTCGAGGACCTGCTGCCCGCGGTCGAGCTCGAGCTCAGCGCCGACCAGGCGCGGCGGCTGGGACGGGCGACTGCGCCTCCGCTCGGCTATCCGGGGCGGATGCTCGCCGAGCAGAGCGAGATCGACCTGGGCCGGGTGCGGCTGCGCCGCTGATTGCAAACCGGCCCGCTGCAAGAAATCCTGCAATGAGCAGGAATTTCCCCTGATAGCGTCGACGCTCGCCGCGCCGAGTCTCCTGCCTGCAAGGGCGGGGATCGGGGGAACCAATGCGAGCCGGGGAACCGGCGCGCAGGGGCGAATCGCCGCTGTCTGCGGCGTAGCGCATCGCGCGAGCCCGTCAGCTCACCCCGTAGGCGCACCAACCGATGTCCCCCCGCGCCGCCAACATACGCCGCCTGGCCGTCGTCATTGCGCTGCTCGCGCTGCTGCCCGCCGCCGATGCGCAGGCGCTGCCGACGCTGCACCACGGCGACCGCGGCGCCTCCGTGCGCAAGCTCCAGCGCGCGCTGCACCTCGCCGACGACGGCGTCTTCGGGCGCGGCACGCTGCACGCCGTGCGCCGCTTCCAGCGCCGCCACGGCATGACGGCCGACGGCGTGGTCGGTGCGGGCACCTGGCGCATGATCCGTCGCAGCCTGCACCGCCATCGCGCGCGCGCTGCGGCCGGCGGCGTGACGGTGCGCACGCGCGGCGCGAGCGTGAGGCTGCTGCAGAGCCGGCTCGGCGTGGCCGCCGACGGCGTCTTCGGCCCCGGCACCGCGCGGGCGGTGCGCCGCTTCCAGCGCGCGCTCGGGCTGACCGCCGACGGGGTCGTCGGTCCCGCGACGTGGGCGGCCCTGGGCGTTGCGGGCCACCACCCGGTGCTCAAACGCGCCCACCTGGCCGGGCGCCCGACGCGGCCGGGCCTTCCGGTCGCGGTGCTGCGCGCCGTCGCCGCGGCCAACCGCATCGCCGGGTTCCCGTATCGCTTCGGCGGCGGGCACCGCTCGTTCCACGACAGCGCCTACGACTGCTCGGGCTCGGTCTCCTACGTGCTGCACGCGGCCGGCCGGTTGGGCAGCCCGCTGGACTCGGGCGAGTTGATGTCGTGGGGCGCCGCGGGCCGTGGGCGCTGGATCACGGTCTACGCCAACCCGGGCCACGCCTACATGGTCATCCGGGGCCGCCGCTATGACACGACCGGCCGCTGGGACACCGGCTCGCGCTGGCAGCGCACCGACCGCTCGACCGCGGGCTACGTGGCGCGCCACCCGGTCGGGCTCTAGTGGGTCTTCCCGCAACGTTCGACCGGAAACGACAGCCGTCGATCCCCGACCGGCGGCGTCCTCGAACCTCGAAATACCTCCGGTATTCCTTCGGTTCTGCGTCCTTGCCGGATCGGCGCCGCCGGCCGCCGTTAC
>DATBKW010000206.1:0-7259 GCA_036555665.1 Solirubrobacteraceae bacterium
GTGAGGTCGACGACGCGCACGGAGCCGGACTGCAGGGCACCGGCCAGATCGGTGAGCACGGACATGAAGTCTCCTTCCTCGCCACGAACCTCCGTGACGTAACAACCCTGTTGTTACGTCACGGACGTTCGATGGGATTTCAGTGTCGGAACGCTTCTTCCAGCCATTCGCCGCAGATCGCAGGATCGACCTTCGCATCGAGGACGAGCGGGCGGTCGCGGACGTCGAGCCACTCGCGCACGCCCTCGAGATCGTCGAGGCTGCGCGCGGTGAGACCGTGGCAGCCGGCCGCCTCGGCCAGCCTGGCAAAGTCGGTGTCGGGGAACTGCGCGAAGTCCACCGCCTCGCCCATCGGGGCGAAGTGGTGGACCTCGGCGCCGTACGCGGCATCGTCGTAGATGACGACGAGCAGCGGCAGGCCCAGGCGCCCGAGCGTCTCGAACTCCGGCAGCGACAGCAGCGCCCCGCCGTCGCCGAGCGCCACCACCGTCAGACGATCGGGGCGCGCGATCGCGGCGCCGATGGCGTTGCCCAGCGCGAGCCCGACGCACTGGAAGGCCTGCGGGAACACGAAGCCGGCCGCGTCGGGCACGCGCAGGTACATCGACGGCCAGCCCATGAAGGCGCCCGAGTCGACGGCCACCGTGCGCTCGAGCGGCAGCAGGTCGTCGAGCGCGATTCTCAGCGTGCGCGGGTCGAGCACGCCGTCTGCTGCGCTCGCGTCGTAGGGCTCGTCGCGCCAGCGGTGAGCCGCGATCTCGGCGGCGCGCTCGGGCGTGCGCCATCCGGCGCCACGGGCGATGGCCGCGGCGAGCGCCTCGGCGGTCGCGGCGGCGTCGCCGACGATGCCGAGATCGACGGGCCGGTGCGCGCCGATCGCGTCGGTGTCGAGGTCGACCTGCACGACCGTCGCGTCGGGCCCCGGCAGCGTGCCGTGCTTGGTCGTCCACTGGTTCAGCGACGCGCCGAAGGCGACCACGACGTCGGCCTCGGCGAGCATGCGCGCCGCGAGCGGGCTGGCGAAGCCGCCCGCGATGCCGAGGTCGTAGGGATCGTCCGCGAAGAGCCCGTTGGCGACGGCGCTCGTGGCCAGCAGCGCGCCGGCACGCTCGCCGAGGGTCCGCAGCGCCGGGCCGGCGCCGGCCAGCACCGCGCCGCGGCCCGCGACGAGCACCGGCCGCCGGGCGCCCGTCAGCGCCTCGGCGGCCGCGCGCACGGCGGCGGCGCTCGGCGCCGGGCGCTCCGGCGCGGGGCCATCAGCCGGCGGCGCGCCGTCGGCGCACTCGGCCGACTGGATGTCGAGCGGCAGCATGAGCACGACCGCGCGCCGCTCGACGCGCGCGCGGCGCACCGCGCGCGCCACGTCGACCAGCGCCGTGGCGGGCCCGTGGACGCGCTCGGCGGTCGCGCCCACCGCCTCGACGAGCCCGACCTGGTCGATCCGGAAGTTCGAACGCAGCGCGGCGCTCGGCGTCTCGGGCGCGAGCACGAGCAGCGGCGTGCGGCTCTTGGCGGCCTCGGTCAGGCCGGTCACGGCGTTGGTCAGGCCCGGCCCCTGGTGGACGCTGCAGGCAGCGATCCTCCCGCTGACGCGCCCGTAGCCGTCGGCCATGCAGATCGCGCCGCCCTCGTGGCGCGCCGCGTAGAAGCGCGCGCCGGCGTCGCGCATGGCGTTGGTGACCAGCAGGTTGCCGCTGCCCATGAGGCCGAAGACGACGTCGACGCCGAGCCCGGGCAGCGCGCGGCCGACCGCCTCAGCGACCTGCATCCTGCAGCCCTCCCGAGGCCAGGCGCTCGCGGATGTCATCGGGCCACGGCGTGGCGCGGCCGGTCGCCGGGTCGATGAGGCAGCACTTCACGCTGCCTTCCGCCGCCGGGCCGTCGTCGGCGCTGATGGCCATCCGGTAGTCGAGCGACGTGCGGCCGATCGCCGCCACGACAAGCTCGACGTCGACCGGATCGTTGAAGCGCAGCGGCCGCGTGAAGCTCGCCGACACCGCCAGCCGCGGCGTCGCGCCGAAGGTGAAGTCGGCAATGCCCAGCGCGGTGTGCAGCGCCGCCTCGGCGGCCTCAGCCAAGCGAAAGGCCGTCGTCCAGTGGTAGATGCCGGCGGCGTCGGTGTCGATCCATTCGATGCGCCGGCGCAGCACGATCCGCGCCGGATCAGGTAGCCGATCGTCGTGCGACATCGGCGTGACGATAACCGCAGACCCGTCGCGCGTCGGTAACGTGCCGCGCTGTGAACGACCAGCTGCGTCGCCGGGCGGTCGGCGCGCCGGCCGCCCGCTCGGTTCTCCTGACGCTGCTGGGCGAGTACGTTCTCCCGGCCTCCGGGGGCGCGTGGCAGGAGACGCTGATCGCCGCGCTGGAGAAGCTCGACCACAAGACGCCGGCGGCGCGCCGCGCACTGGCGCGCAGCGTCGCGGCGGGCTGGTTGCGCACCGAGCGCCACGGCCGCCGCTCGCGCGTGCACCTCACCCCGTCGACGGCCGAGATGCTCCGTTCGGGGGCCGAGCGGATCTACGGCTTCGGCAAGCCGTGGGCGTGGGACGGACACTGGCTGCTGGTCGTCATGCGCGTGCCCGAGGAGCGCCGCGAGGTGCGCCACCGGCTGCGCACGCGCCTGGCGTGGGCCGGCTTCGGATCGCTCGGTGGCGGCTTGTGGATCAGCCCCCACGTCGAGCGCGAGACTGAGCTGCACGACGCAGCGGGCGCCGATTCGGTCGCCGAGCTCGTGTCGTTCCGCGCCGAGATCGGCGCGGTCGGCGATCCCGCGAAGGTCGTAGCCGAGGCGTGGGATCTGAACGCCGTCGCAACGGCCTACCGCGCCTTCGTCGCTCGCTTCGGCCGCCTGCGCCCCACGTCGTCGCAAGGGATCTTCCGCGCCCAGACGCAGATGGTTCACGAGTGGCGCAAGTTCCCCTTCCTCGACCCCGACCTCCCCGCCGCGATGCTGCCGACGCACTGGCCGCGCCAGCGCGCCCACGACCTCTTCCAGGAGCGCCACCGCCAGTGGCACGCCGCGGCGCAGGAGCACTTCGCCGCGCTGGAGGCTCAGTGCAGCGACGCCGCCTCGCCGAGCGCCACGCCGGCGAGGTAGTCGTAGGCGCGGTTGGCGCCGAGGGGGTGCATGAAGGTCGCGGCGCGCACGTCGCGGTAGGCGCGCGCCAGCGAGCTGCCGTTCACGTAGCCCGCGCCGCCGGACAGGGCGAGCGAGCGCTCGACGATCCGCGCGGCCGCCTCGTTGACGAACGCCTTGGCCGCCTGGGCCTCGGCGAACAGCGCCCTCAGCTCGTCGGCGCTGCCGTCGGCCGCGGGGTTGGCGGCGCGGTGCTCGTCGATGAGCGCGGCCGCGCGCGAGAGGATGGCGCGCGCGGCGGCGAGATCGACCGCGTTGTCGGCGATCTGCATGCGCGGGCGCGCGGCGCCGTTGATGCGCGCGGCGGCGCCGCGGACAGCGACGGCATCCGCCGCCTCGGCGATGCCGAGCGAGGCGGAGGCATGGAACAGCCCGGCGACGAGGTTGCGCTCGATGTAGGGCAGCGGGTCACCGGCCGCAAAGCCGCCGCGGACGGCGTTCTCGGGCAGCTCCACGCCGTCGAAGGTGACGGAGTTGCTGCCCGACGCGCGCATTCCCAGCGCGTCCCAGTCGTCGTTGACGGTCACGCCCGCAGCGTCGGCGGGGACCATCGCGTATGCGTAGCGATCGTCGTCGGCGCAGGTGACGGCCACGTACAGGTCGGTGGCCGCGGGCGACATCGTGCAGAAGATCTTGCGCCCGTCGATCCGCCAGCCCGTCGGCGTGCGTGTGGCGATCGTGCCCGGCCGGGTGAGGTCCTGGCCGGGCTCGCTGATCGCGGCGGCAAGGACGACGCCGTCGCGGGCGATCTGCTCGAGCGACCATGCGAAGGCGCGCGCCCGCCGCTCCGCGCCACTTCCTACCGCGACCTCGCGCCGGCGCTCCATGTTGAGCACCGCGACGAGATGCATGTTCACGCCGATGGCGACGGACGCGTCGCCGCGCGCGAGGCGGCTCGACGCGAGCACGAGGTCGTGCGCGGACGCGACGCCCAGCCCGCCCAGGTGGACCGGGATCGGCGCGGCGAAGTAGCGGGCGGCCTTGAGCGCGTCGATCGCCTCGAACGGATAGGTGCCGTCGCGGTCGTGCTCGCCCGCCCGCGCGGCGAGCACGTCCGCGAGCCCCCCGGCGAGCGCCACCAGGCGGGCGCCCGCGTCGGTGTGAGCGCTGAGCTCGATCACCCCGCCGTCACCTCCAGTGCGACGGGCACCCCGTTGGTGACCATGTCGTAGACGGCGGACCGCTGCCGAGCCCGCTCGACGACCTCGCGCAGCTTGTCCTCGGGGGCGTTCCCCGTCACCCGGAAGGAGACGGTGATGTGCTCGAACCCGTTGCGCGGCTCGTCGTCGACGCCCAGCGCGCCGCGCACGTCCATGTCACCGGCCAGGGTGGACTCGACCGAGGTGAGCTCGACGCCGCGCGCAGCGGCCACGTAAACGATCGACGTCGTCAGGCAGGCGGCCAGCGCGTGCAGCAGGTACTCGGCCGGATTGGCGCCGGTGTCGGTGCCGAGCAGGATCGCGGGCTCGCCGGCATCGACCTCGAACGCCTCGTCGCGCGAGCTGTCCTCGCCGCCGGCCGCGTAGAAGCCCTTGATCGTCGAGCGGTTGTGGGCGCCGTGGATCCAGCGGTTGGTGGCGCGGAACTGGAACTTCGCCAGCTCGGGCTGAGCCTTGATCAGATCCAGCGTGGCGAACAGCTTCTCGGTGTCCACGCCGTTGCGGATGGTGTCGGTCGTCGCTGTGGTCATGGCGCGAGACAGTCTCAGCGCGCATCATCACTTGCAATCGCGATGCGCGAATCTCTATAAGTCGCACTAATGCTCGACGTGCGCCGGCTGAGGGTGCTCTCAGAGGTCGCCGCCCGCGGGTCCTTCTCGGCCGCGGCACACGCACTAACCCTCACGCAGTCGGCGGTGAGCCAACACGTGGCCGCGCTGGAGCGAGAGGTGGGGCTGCCGCTCGTGGAGCGGGGCACGCGCCCGGTCGAGCTGACCGAGGCCGGCCACGCGCTCACCCGGCACGCGACGGGGATCTTCGCGCGCCTGGACGGCGCCGAGCAGGAGCTCGGCGAGATCGCGGGCCGGCGCGCCGGACGGCTGCGCTTCGGCAGCTTCCCGACCGCGCTGGCCACCTTCGTGCCGCCTGCATTCGCGCAGTTCCGCCGCGCGCACGCGGAGGTGAGGCTCACCGTCGTCGACGACCACCTGCAGCGGCTGCTCCCCCGCCTCGAGGCCGGTGAGCTCGACCTCGCCCTGATCTACGAGCACGAGTCGTTGCCCGAGATCGCCGGGCGCGACCTCGAGCGGATCCCGCTCTTCGACGACGTCTTCCGAGCGGTCCTGCCCGCCGGCCACCGCCTCGCCCGCCGCCGCCGGCTGGCGCTCTCCGACCTGGCGGGCGAGCCGTGGATCGGCGGCGCGCCGACCAGCGCGTGGTTTCGGATCGTCGGCCACGCCTGCCGGGCGGCCGGGTTCGCGCCGCGGGTCGGCTTCGCCTCCGACGATCCCGTGGCCATCCAGGCCCTCGTCGCCGCCGGGCTCGGCGTCTCGGTCATCCCCGGGCTCGCGGTCGTGCATCCGCTGCCGTCGGTCGAGGTGCGGGGCATCGGGGCGGGCGCGCCGGTCCGCCACATCGCCGCGGCGCGCCCGCGCGATGCCTACCGCGGCCCCGCGGTGAGCGCCATGCTCGACAGCCTGCGCGCCGCGGCGGCGGCGCTCGCGTCCTGACGCGATCATCCCCGCCATGGACGTCGACCAGGTTCTCGCCTTCAGGCTGGCCCGCTCGGGGCTTACGACGCGCACCGCACGCGATCTCGCCGAGGCGGCTGCCTGCCCAGCCTCGGACTTCGCCCGCAACGCCGCGCTTCTGGCCCTCGCGGCGCGCGCCGACGGCGTCACCCGCGAGGCCTATGACGAGGCCGTCGACGCCGGCGACGTCGTCGTCGCTCACATCGTCCGCGGAGCGATCCACGCGCTCGCGCCGGACGACTACGCGCTCTACGGGCGCGCCCTCATCGCCCGCGACGACGACGAGCTCGCCGTGCAGCTCGGCCAGCAGGTCAAGCGCCTCGCCGCCGAGAAGGGCTTCGCACCGACCGAGGCGTTGGAAGAGGTCGCCACCGCGACCAGCGACGCGCTCGCGAACGGGCGCGCGCTCGACAAGAACGCGCTGCACGAGGAGCTCAGGCAGCGTGTCAGCGCCGACCTCATGCCGTGGTGCCGGGGTTGCGGCAGCCACCACGTCGCGTCGATGCTGTGGCGCTACGGGACAGTCAAGGCGGGCGTGCGGCTCGACGCCGAGCGCCGCTACACGAAGGGCAAGCCAGGGCGCGCGCCGGCCGCGACGGAGGCCGTGCGGCGCTTCCTGCACTACTACGGGCCAGGCAAGCCGGCCGACTTCGCCGACTGGGCCGGGCTCGCCAAGCCCCATGCGCAGCGGCTGTGGGACAGCGCGGCGGACGAGCTCGCCGAGGTGCGAGTCGGACGTGACGCCGCGTGGCTGCTGAGCGAGGACGTGGACGCGCTCGGGTCGCCGCCGGCCGCGGAGGGGATCCGCCTGTTGCCGCCGGGCGATCCCTATCTGCAGAAGCCCAATCGCCCGCTGCTCGCCCCTGAACCGGAGCTGCGCAAGCGCCTGTTCCGCCCCGTGGCGAGCCCCGGCGCGGTACTGCGCGACGGCCGCCTGGCCGGTCTGTGGCGGGCGGAGTCGAAGGGCAAGAAGGCGGCCTTCACCGTCGAGAAGCTCGGCCGCCTGCGGCGGGCGGACCTCGTGCCGGAGGCCGAGCGCATCGCGCACCTGCGCGGCGCCGCCGAGGCCACGGTCGGGTTCGCCTAGTGGGCCTTCTCGTAACGTTTGACCGGTAACGGCGGCCGGCGGCGCCGATCCGGCAAGGACGCAGAACCGAAGCAATACCGGAGGTATTTCGAGGTTCGAGGACGCCGCCGGTCGGGGATCGACGGCTGTCGTTTCCGGTCGAACGTTGCGGGAAGGCCCACTAGCCGAAGGTGAAGGCGTAGCCCGCGACGCCGGGCGAGAATCGCAGCGTCAGCGCGTGGTGCTCGACGCGCGGCGCGGAGACCAGGTGGTAAAGGCGCTGGCGATCGACCCGCACGACGCCGGCGTGGACGTCGGCGCCCTCGCGGTCGGGCGCGATCGGCTTGCCGTCGACCTCGACGGCC
>DATBKW010000207.1:0-13042 GCA_036555665.1 Solirubrobacteraceae bacterium
CTGGTGTGGCACGACGTCGATCGGGCGCTGTTTCACCTCGACTTCGGCCACACCTGCGGGTGGCCGGGCTGCCCGCCGATCCACACGCTGTGGATGCGCGGGCTCGCCGGCGACCTGTGGATGCTGGCGGGCGGGATGCTCTTCGGCGTGGTCGGCGGCGTCACCGCGGGCGCATGGTGCGCCGCCACGCAGCCCGCGGCGCCGTAGCTACCGCCGGACGTCCTCGCAGTCGCCCGCGACGCTGTCGCCGGGGTCGGCAAAGACGACGTCGTGGCCCGGACCGCAGCGCACCGTGTCGATGTCTCCGCGTACCACGTTGATGCGGTCGTTGCCCGGACCGCCGGAGATGGTGTCGGGATCAAGGTTGCCGAAGATCTCGTCGTTGCCGGAGCCGCCGGCGATGTGGTCGAAGCCGCGGTCGCCGGTGATGTGGTCGTCGCCGGCGTCGCCGAAGATCCGGTCGTCGCCGGAGCGCCCGGCGATCGTGTCGTTGCCCGGGCCGCCGTGCAGCTCATCGTTGCCGTACTCGCCGTCGACGTAGTCGTCGCCGCCGGCGCCGAACAGCGCGTCGGGCCCGCCCTTGCCGAACAGCGAGTCGTCGCCGGGTGTGCCGTGCAGGACGTCGCGGTTCTGGGTGCCCGAGATGACCGAGGCCGCGTCGGAGTCGTTGGCGCCCTCGGGCGGGACGGGGATGACGGTCTCGCAGTTGAGCAGCTCGTCGCGGGTGGGCGCGTCGGCCTCGGTGTAGACGGTGTCGTTGCCGTCTCCGCAGTCGACCTCGTCGCGGCTGTCGTCGGCGGCGCGAATGGTGTCGTCGCCTGCTCCGGCGTCGATCGTGTCAGGGTCGGGGCCGCCGACGACGAGGTCGTCGCCGTCGTCGCCGAACAGCTCGTCGGGGCCCGAGCCGCCGTCGACCTGGTCGGCGCCGTTGCCTCCCTCGAGGGTGTCGTCGCCGGAGTCGCCGTGGATGACGTCCGAGCCGTTGTTGCCCGCGAGGATGTCGCGCGCGGCGCCGCCGTCGATGAGGTCGTCGCCGTCGCCGCCGGTGATGTTCTCGGTGCCCGATTCGCCGAGGAGCTGGTCGTTGCCGTCGCCGCCCCTGATGAGGTCCGAGCCGCGGCCGCCCTTGATGATGTCGTTGCCGGGGCCGCCGTAGAGGCGGCGATCGTTGCCGAAGGTCGAGTCGACGATCTCGTCGTCGCCGGCCTCGCCGAAGACGTGGTCGTCGCCCGGGCCGCCATCGAGGTAGTCGTTGCCGGGGCCGCCGTGGATCGAGTCGTCGCCGGTGCCACCATCGGCGTGGTCGTTGCCATCGTCGCCGGAGATGTGGTCGTTGCCCGAGCCGCCGTTGAGGGTGTCGTCGCCGAGGCCGCCGAACAGGTGGTCGTCGTAGGAGCCGCCGCTGAGGGTGTCGTTGCCCTCGTCGCCTTCGAGGATGTCGTTCTCGCGGCCGCCCCTGAGGACGTCGTCGCCGGCGAGGCCCGCAATGAGATCGCGCAGGCGCGTGCCGCCGATCGCGTCGTTGGCGGCCGTGCCCTGGACGCGCGCGAGGCCGGGTTGGACGACCACGCCCAGCGGCGTCGTGCCCGGCAGCGCGATCGAGCCCAGGCGCCGGTGACGGAACGGGCTGACGAACGAGAGCGTCGCGCCGCCGCCGTCGGCGACGTACACGCGCACCGCGTCGGGCGACCAGCCGGGGGCGCCGGGACCGCGGCCCGAGCGGAAGTTGCGCACGTGGCGGGCGGCGACGTCGACGAGCGCGGCGGCCGCGCCGCCGCGGGCGGCGCCTATCGCGAGCGTGCCGCCGTCGGGCGAGGCGGCGATGGGGCCGCCGACGCCCTGGCCGAGACGCAGCGGGTGCTTGTCGGGCTTACGGCTGCCCGGGCTGATCGCGTACAGGCGCCGGGGCGCGCTGACCCAGGCGCGGCCGGCGGCGTCGAAGGCGACCCCGGCCGCGCGCTTGATCTTCACCTTGCGCAGCAGCTTGGGTGTGCCGGCGTCGACGATCGCCACGCGCCCTTTCGTGAGCACTGCGGCGGCGAGGCTGCCCTGGGGCGAGAGCGCGAGCGCCGCGGCGGTGCCGTGCAGGGCGACCTTGTGCCGGGTGGCGAGTGTCTTGGCATCGAGGATGAAGAGGCTCTTGCCGGCCGCGGCGTAGGCGGTTGCACCGCCGGGCGACACCGCGACGCCGGCGGTGGGTGCGCCGAGGTCGCGCGCGGCGATGGCGAACGGCGCCGGCGTGCCGGGCAGGGGCGCAGCGGGGACCATGCCGAGGTCGAAGGCGGCGATGCCGTTGCCGGCGGCGGCGAACGCGCGGCGGCCGTCGCGGGTGATCGCTACCGCCCGCGACGGGCCGGGGAGCGCGGGGCGCGCGACGATCTGGTTGGTGGTGACGTCCAGCAGCGCGACGTCGTTGGTGCCGGTGGCCAGGAGCGCGACGCGCGCGTGCGCGGTGGGGGCCGCGCTCAGGGTCGTGGCGATTGCGGCGATGATCGCGACGCGGCGCACGAGCATGAGGTTCGCGTTCGAGGCCTTCGGTCCTACAGTTCGGCGCGTGGCCCGGCCGGCAGGGTTTCGTTTCGTCGAGCGCTCCAACGGGAGCGTGATCATCACGCACGCGGGGAGGGTTGCGTCGACGTTGCGGGGGCGGCGGGCGGAGAAGTTCCTCTCGGAGATCGCTTCGGGCGACCCCCAACTCGTCATGGCTCGGTGGACGGGGAACTACAAGCGCGGGAACGAGCGCGGCGCGCGGGCGCAGCGGCGAGACAGGCAGTGAGGAGAAGGGGTTTCGGGCGGCGCGGGGCGCCCGCGACCTGCCTTGCACCTAGCGGGCAGCCACTGTGGTGACTTTTGTGGCCAGCAGCCACACAAGTCACCAAAGCTGACGCAGGCGCAGGCGCCCGGCCGCCCTCACTGCCCCTGGCTACGAAGCGCCGCCAGCGCGAGCGGAGGACCGCTCGCGCAGCAGCAGCTCCGCAACCCGCAGATCCAGCGGAGACGTCACCTTCAAATTCTCGCGAGGCGCCGGCACCACGGCCACCGTCCCCCCCAGCCCCTCCACCAGCGCCGCGTCATCCGTAGCCGCGCCCACGACCGCATCGGGAAGCGCCAGCGCGCGCTCCAGCACCTCCCGCCGGAACGCCTGCGGCGTCTGCACCGCCCACAGCCGCGAGCGGTCGAGCGTTCGCTCGACGCGGCCGTCGAGGCATTCCTTGACCGTGTCGGTCACCGGGGCCGCGGCGATCGCCGCGTCGGCGTCGCTCAGCGCATCAAGGCAGGCCTGAATCACAGCGGCGCTCACCAGCGGGCGGGCAGCGTCGTGCACGACGACGTCCGCGCCCTCCAGCGCCGCGGCCAACGCCGCGCGCACCGAGTGCGAGCGTTCAGCGCCGCCGGCCACCCCGATGGTCCCGTTTGGCGCCTCCACACCGGGCGGCAACGCCACGACGATCTGCTCGATTTCGGTCAGCTCACGGAGCGCGGCGATCGACCATTCGACCATCGGGCGCCCCGCCAACATGGCGAACGCCTTGGGCACCCTCGTCCCAAGGCGTTCGCCACGACCCGCGGCCACGACGAGCGCGACCGCCATCGAACCCGACTAGGCGGTCGCGATCTTCGCGCCGGCCGACTCGGCCAACAGGTTGTCGAGGTGGTCCTCCGCCTCGTCCTCGTCCTTGTCCAGCGCGTACATCAGCTCGGAGGCCAGGATCTTCTTCGCGCGGGTGAACATCTGCTTCTCACCCGTCGAGAGGCCCTTCTGATGCTCGCGGATCGCCAGGTTGCGAACCACCTCTGCCAACTCGTAGATGTCGCCCGTCTTGATCTTGTCGCGGTTGTGCTTGAACCGGCGGTTCCAGTTCTTGGGCATCTCCGAGACGTCGTCTTCAAGAACGGCGAGCACCTTTTTGACCGTTTCCTCATCGATGACCCGGCGCAGTCCTGCCAGAGCGGCGTTCTCGCACGGGACCATCACGGTCATGTCGTTGTGCAGGATCTTGATGGTGAGGTACTCGCGCTCCTCCCCGAACATCTTGCGGACTTCCTTCTTGAGGACCTTGCCCGCTCCATGATGCGGATAGACAACGTTGTCACCGCACTCGAACTCGATGTGCTCGAGCTCTGTGGCGTCGAGGTCCTCCACGAGCTGTGCGTCAGTCACTTCGGGAATGGTCATCCTCCTTCGGGGGGTCGGTACTGCGGTTCTAAGTTTGTAGGTAGCGATCCACGAGGTTGATCTCCTGCAGCCTGCGCAGGCCCTCGCGGATGTCCTTTGCGCGGATCTCGCCGACGCCGTCGACGGTTTCGAGCTCCGCATCGGTGGCGGCGAGCATCTCGTCGAGCCCGCCGAACTCCTTCACGATCTGCTGGACCACCAGCTTGGGAAGCCGCGGAATGCGGCCGAGGATCCGATAGCCGCGCGGCGACACCGGATAGTCCAGCGTGTTGAGCTTGCGGTCGTAGCCGAGCAGCTCGGCGAGCCGACCGAAGTCGAGCAGGTCCTGATGCGGCAGCCGCCCGGTCTGATCGAGCGCCGCCGCGAAGTCCTCGTCGGTGTCCTGGGCCAGATAGTCGTGCACGAGCGCGGCCTTGTCGGCCGCGGTGCCGACCATCGTCTCCTCAAGCTGCATCTCGATGAGGCGCCCCTCGGTGCCCAGTTCGACGATGTAGCGCTCGATCTCCACCGCCATGCGCGTGACGAGCTCCGACCGCTGCAGGACGGTCAGGACGTCGTGCAGCGTGGCGCCGCCCTCGAACTCGAGGGCGGTGAGGCGGGTGGAGACCTGGTCCAGGCGGGTGCGGTACTTGTCGAGGGTGGCCAGGGCCTGGTTGGCCTTGGCCAGCACCACCGGGATGTCCTCGAGCGTGTTCTTCGACCCGTCGACGTAGAGGGAGATGACCTCGCGCCGCTGGGAGATCGCGATCACCAGCGCATCGGTCTGCTTGGAGACGCGCTCGGCCGTCCGGTGGCGGGTACCGGTCTCCAGCGACAGGATCGTCGGGTCCGGCATCAGCTGGACGTTGGCCATCGTGATCCGCGTGGCGTTGCCGTTGAGGACGATGGCGCCGTCCATCTTCGCCACTTGGTAGAGCAGCGCGGGTGTGTAGTCGATGTCCAGCTTGATGCCACCGGAGAAAAGGAAACTCAGCTCTTCGGGGTCGCCGATCGTGATGAGCCCGCCGGTGCGGCCGTGGAGGATGTTGTCGATGCCCTCGCGCAGCGCGGTACCGGGCGCGACCATCTCCAATGCCTTGACGAGCCGGGGCTCTTGGCGACCCTCGAGCTCAGTGAGCTCATCCCCGGAACGCTGCGCCATCGAGGCCGATTCTAGCAGCGATTTTAGTCTGACCTTAGGCTCGTCAAGGTGGTGTCAAGCCGCACGAGGCGTCCGTTGGGCCGTTCCGAGAGCTGTGCGTACGGCGTCGCGCAGCGTCCCTACCCGCGCGGGTGATACCACCGCGGCAAGGCCGAACTTGGCCGCCTCGGCACCCCGCCGGTCGGGGTGCGCGACCGAGCGCAGCTCGCCGGTGAGGCCGATTTCGCCGAAGCAGGCCAGCGGCGATGGGTCGGTCGCGACCCCCCGCGCCGCGCTCGCCACCGCCAGCGCCACGGCGAGGTCGGCGCCCGGCTCGTCGATGCGCACGCCGCCGACGACGTTGACGAAGACGTCGCTGGTGCCCAGGCCGATGCCGGCATGACGGGCGAGGACGGCGAGCACGAGCGCCAGACGGTTGCGATCGATCCCGTTGCACACGCGCCGCGGCGGCACGAGCTCGCTCTGGGAGACAAGCGCCTGGACCTCGACCAGCAGCGGCCGCGAGCCTTCCATGGCGGCGAGCACGACCGAGCCAGGCGCCTTCGTCGCCTCGCCGACGAAGCGCGCGCTGGCGTCGAGCACCTCGACCAGGCCGCCTTCGCGCATCTCGAAGACGCCGACCTCGTTCGTCGAGCCGAAGCGGTTCTTCAGCGCGCGCAGCGTGCGGTAGGTGCGCTCGCGCTCGCCCTCGAACTGCAGCACGCAGTCGACGAGGTGCTCGAGCACGCGCGGCCCGGCCAGCGCGCCCTCCTTCGTCACGTGGCCGACGAGCAGCACGGCTGTGCCCTGGCGCTTGGCCACCTCGGCGATGCGGGTGGCCACCTCGCGCACCTGGCCGACCGTGCCCGGCGCGGACTCCAACGCGCCCGCGTGCAGAGTCTGCACCGAATCGATGACGCAGGCGTCGGGCCGCTCGGCCTCCAGCGCGGCGAGCACCGCATCGAGGTCGGTCTCGGCCAGCACGGGCACGTCGAGCGCGTCGGCGCCCAGGCGCTCGGCGCGCAGGCGGATCTGCGCCGCCGACTCCTCACCCGAGACGTAGAGCGTGCGCCGCCCGGCGCCGGCGAGGTGGCCGAGGGCCATGTTGGTCAGCGTCGACTTGCCGATCCCCGGCGAGCCGCCGAGTAGGACGAGCGAGCCGGGCACCAGCCCGCCGCCGAGGACGCGATCGAGCTCGCCGATCGAGGTGGTCAGCCGCGGCGCGCGCTCGGCGCGGACCTCGCGCAGCGGCACCGGCCGCGGCGCCGGACGCGCCGGGCCGCTGCGACCCGCCCGGCCCGCCGAGACGCGCTCCTCGACGAGCGTGTTCCACTCTCCGCAGGACGGGCACTGCCCGTGCCACTTGGGCGTCTGGGCGCCGCACGCGGAGCACGAGAACACGGAGGTCGGCTTGGGCACCTGCGGAGCCTAGGCTCCGGGCCGGTCGAATCCGCCCCGGGTGAGCGCCGAACGTCCGCGACGTAACAACCCTATTGTGACGTCGCGGACGTTCGGGGTCAGGGGAGGCCGTTGCGGCGCGTGACCTGCGCGAACCAGCGCGCGCTGTCCTTCGGCGTGCGCTGCAGGGTCTCGTAGTCGACGTGGATCAGGCCGAAGCGCTTGCTGTAGCCGAAGGCCCACTCGAAGTTGTCCAGCAGCGACCACACGAAGTAGCCGCGCAGGTCGACGCCGTCGGCGATCGCGCGGTGCGCCGCGCGAAGGTGGCTGTCGAGGTAGGCGATGCGCTGCGGGTCGGCGACGCCCTCGAAGGCCGCGCCGTTCTCGGTGACGTAGAGCGGCAGCGAGGGGTAGTCGCGGTGCACGCGCACGAGCACGTCGTAGAGGCCCTCGGCGTCGATCTCCCAGCCCATGTCGGTGCGCGGCAGGCCGCGCGAGACGAACTCGACGTCCTCGCTGCCCACCCACACGCGCGATCCGCTGCCCGGCGCCCCGGCCCGGACGACGTGGCGCATGTAGTAGTTGATCCCGAGGAAGTCGAGCGCGGGCCCGTCGCCGGCCAGTACCGCATCCAGGAACCGGCGGTTGAGCAGAGAGTCGATGCGCCGCGCCGCGTCCTGGTCTGCCGCCGAGTCGCTCGCCGCGTCGACCGGCGACAGGTTCAGGGTGATGCCGAAGCGGCTCGAAGCGCTCTGGGACCGCATCGCCTTCATTGCCAGGCCGTGCCCCAGCATCAGGTGCTCCGCGGCCCGCACCGCCGCGGCCGGATCGGCGATGCCCGGAGCGTGGCGCCCCTCGGCGTGGCCGACGTAGGCGGCAACCCACGGCTCGTTGAGCGTCGTCCACCAGGTGATCCGGTCGCGCAATCGCTCGTGGACCGCCGCGGCGAACTCGGCGAAGCGCTGCGCGGTGTCGCGCGCCGGCCAGCCGCCCGCATCCTGCAGCGCCTGCGGCAGGTCCCAGTGATAGAGCGTCACCCAGGGCTCGATCCCGCGTTCGCCCAGCGCGTCGAGCAGCCGCGCGTAGAAGCCCAGGCCGGCCTCGTTGAGCGGCCCGCGGCCGTCGGGCTGCAGGCGCGGCCAGGCCAGCGAGAAGCGGTAGCAGCCGACGCCGAGGTCGGCCATCAGGCCGACGTCCTCGCGATAGCGGTGGTAGTGATCGTCGGCCACGTCGCCGGTGTCGCCGCCCAGGACCTTGCCCGGCGTGTGCGAGAACGTGTCCCAGATCGACGGGCCGCGCCCGCCCTCGTGCACGGCGCCCTCGATCTGGTAGCTGGCGGTGGCGACGCCCCAGGCGAAGCCCTCGGGAAAGCGCACCGCTACTCGACGCGGGCCAGGAAGGCCTCGACGACCTCGAGGAAGCGCTCGTGCTCCTCGAGGTGCGGCATGTGGCTGGAATCCTCGAACAGCTCCCACCGGCTGTCGCGCAGCCGCTCATGGGCGCGCGCGACGACGTCCGGGCGCACCTCGTCGTGGGCGCCGGAGATCAGCAGCACCGGCACCTCGATCTCCCCCAGCCGATCGGTGATGTCGAAGTCCTTGATCGTCCCGACCACCGTGAACTCGGTGGGGCCGTTCATCGTTCCGTAGACCGTCGGGTCCTCCTCCATCGCGGCGAAGCTGCGGTTGACCTCGTCGGGCCATGGGTCCAGGCGGCAGACGTGGCGCTTGTAGAACTGCATGACCGCCGCCTCGAACTCGGGCGTGGAGGTCTCGCCGCTGCGCTCGCCCGCGCGGATCGTCTCGACGACGTCGGGCGGGAACCCATCGTCGAGCAGCTCGTTGGCCCCGGCGGCGAACTCGGCGGCCGAGGCCGGGGAGTCGGCGGCGACGATGCTGACCAGGCCCTGCGGGCGCTCGATCCCGTGCAGGAGCGCCAGCATGCCGCCCCACGACTGGCCGAGCACGTGGTAGCGGCGCTCGATCCCCAGGTGCGCGGCCAGCGCCGCCAGCTCGCGCTCGAACAGCTCCGGGGTCCAGAACGACGGATCGGCGTCGGGCAGGTGGTCGGACCTGCCGTTGCCGAGCTGGTCGTAGAGGACGCACACGCGGCCGGAGCGCTCGTGGAGCTCCGCGATCGGCTCGATGTAGTCGTGCGTCGCGCCGGGCCCTCCGTGGCAGAGGATCAGCGGCGCTTGTGGGGCATCCGGATCGAGGTCGCCGACCACGCGATACCACGTTCGATGCCCGTCCAACGACAGGTGGCCCTCCATGGAGGGCCACCGTACCGGTTAGTGGCGGCGAGCCTTGCCGAGCTGGATGTGGAGGAGGGAGGTCTGCATGGGAGGCAGCATCCCGCCGAGGGCCCTCGCCCCCCAACCGGACTCCACGTGTCTGCGGGTACGCCCTGCCACCGATCGGCGTACGGCAGGCCGCACCAACCGCCTGTCGGACGGGTTCACCGACAGTAGGGTCCCGCGCTCCCTGCCGAAGGAGGCCGCCGTGAAGCTTCGCCTGCCGTCCCCCGCCATGGTCGTCGCCGTCGTCGCGCTCATCGTCGCGCTGTCGGGAACGGCGATCGCCGCCGTCGACTTCGCCCAGAACGCCGGCGCCGTCGACGGCAAGAGCGCCGTCGGCGCGAAGGCCTCCCTGCACGACGCCGCGGGCAAGCTCGTGGCCACGCAGACCGGCGGCAACGGCAAGGGGCAGATTCCGGCGCGCTTCGTCGACGGCGTGATGCGCGGTGGGACGATGACGCTCTCGAAGTACCTGCATACGGCGGACAACCAGGCGGGCAGGCCGACGCCGCTGCTCATCATCCCGGGCATCGGGCGCTTCGACGCGCAGTGCGACGACGTCGACCCCACGCCCGGCACGCAGACCACGCGCACGTCGATCAACTTCACGGCCTCCGTCAAGAACGGCGTGAACGTCTCGCGCCTGCTCGGCCGCGACGTCGGCGCGGGCCAGCGTCCGGCCGTCTTCACCGCCCCGCAGGCGCAGCCGGTCTCGATCCTGGCCAGCGCCGACGGGCTCTTCGAGGTGATCATGGAGGCCAAGGGCCGGTCGGTGCTCGTCACCGGCGCCTCGCGCACCGACAACGGGCCCGGACCGAACGCGGCCTGCCTGATCTGGGGAACGGCCTTCAGAGTCGGTTGAGCGCCGTGTCCACGTCGGCGACGAGGTCGGCCGTGTCCTCGATCCCGGCGTTGAAGCGGATGAAGCCGGGGCCGACGTCATCGCTGCCCCACCGTGCCCGCCGCTCGGCGTTGGAGTGAAGCCCGCCGAAGCTCGTGGCCTCGGCGACGAGCTGGCAGTTGCGCAGGAAGGCCTGGGCGCGATCCTCGGTGCCGACGTCGAGGCTGACGACCGAGCCGACGCCCGGCCAGCGCACGTCGGTCACGTCGTCGCGCCCGCCGAGCAGCTCGGCCACCGCCCGCGCGTTGGCCTCCTGGCGCTCGAGGCGCACGGCGAGCGTGGCCAGCGAGCGATGCGCAAGCCACGCCTCGAACGGGCCGGGGATCGCCCCGGTGGCGATTCGCCACGAGCGCAGGGCGTGGGCACGTTCGCGGTTGGACACGGCCACCACGCCGAGCACGAGATCACTGTGGCCGGTGAGGTTCTTGGTGGCGCTCGTCACCGAGAAGTCGGCGCCCAGCTCGAGCGGGCGTTGGCGCAGCGGGCCCGCGACCGTATTGTCGACCGCGACGAGCGCTCCCTCGGCGCGGGCCGCCTTGGCGATCGCCGGGATGTCGAGCGTGTCGAGCCGCGGGTTGGACGGGGACTCCATCCAGACGAGCGTCGCGTCGGCCAGCGCGTCGCGGTAGGCCGCGTCGTCGGTGGGCACGAGCCGGACCTCGACGCCGTTGGGCTCGAGGACGTCGCCGGCGATCTCGCGGATGCCCGGATAGGCGTCGGAGGGCGCGACGAGCACGTCGCCGCTGTGCAGGCGCGCGACCACGACGGCGGTGACCGCCGCCATGCCCGACGAGAAGACGACGGGGTGCGCACCCTCGAGCTCGCCCAGCGCATCCTCCAAGCGCGCCCACGTCGGGTTGTCGTAGCGCCCGTAGTTGAAGCGCGATGCGTCGGCCGGGCCCGCCAGGTGGTACGGCGCCGCGAAGGTCGGGCCGGGCAGCATCGGCTCGCCGTCGGCCGCCGCGGGCAATCCGGCGTGGACGGCGCGCGTCGAGTCGCCGGGACTCACGCCTGGTCGCGGCGCTGCGCGACGACCTCGCGCAGGTGCTCGACCGCCGCCGGCGCGGTCTTGGCCAGCCTGCGGACGTCCCAGCTCGTCAGCGTCACCAGCAGCATCGGCGAGGTCGCGACGACCGTCGCGTTGCGCTGCGAGCGCTCGAGCACGCCCATCTCGCCGAAGACGTCGCCCGGGCCGAGCTCGGCGATGACCGCGCCGGATCGCTCGACGCGCGCCGTGCCCTCCTCGATGGCGAGCACGTCGTAGGAGTAGTCGCCCTCGCGCACGAGCTCCTTGCTCTCGGGGACCGAGACCTCGGCCGCGAGCGCCGCGATGTGGCCGAGCTGCTCGTCGGTGAGGTCCGCGAAGACCGGGATCTTCTTGAGGCGGCCGGGGTCCATGGGCGCCGGAGCCTAACAACGTTGTAGCGATCGTCCCGCTCAGCAAGGATGGCCGCCATGGATGCGGTGAGCACCGCGTTCGGACTCTCCGGTGCAGCCGGACTGAACGCGTGGATCCCGCTGTTCGCGACGGGCCTGCTCGAGCGCACCGGCGCGATCGACGTCGCCGAGCCCTACGACAAGCTGGGCTCGACGGGCGTGCTCATCGTCCTCGCGGTGCTGATGCTCCTCGACCTCATCGGCGACAAGCTGCCGGTCATCGACAGCGTCCTGCACGCCGGTGGCGCCGTGGTGCATCCGGTGTCCGGCGCGATCCTCTTCGCCGGGGAGGCGGGGCTCAAGGACGTGCCCGACGTGGTGTCGCTCGCCTCCGGAGCGGTCATCGCCGGAGCGCTGCACGCCACGCGCGCCACGGCGCGGCCGGTGGTCACCGGGAGCACCGCCGGCATCGGCAACCCGGTCGTCTCTTTGGTCGAGGACGTCGGCTCGGTCGGGCTTGTCGTGCTGGCGGTCATCATCCCCGTCCTCGCATTCCTGCTCGTCGTCGCAGCGCTCGTGGGCGTGGTCTTGGTGTTCCGCTCGGCGCGCCGCAGGATGCAGACCCGCAAGAACGAGTGAGGGCCGCCTCGCGGCGGCCCTCAGCAGGTCAGGAGGCTTCTGTGTCCGCCGCGGGCGGCGGCGGTGCCGGCTCGTCGGGCTGCTCGGTCTCGCCGGCCTCCTCGGTCGTTCCGCCACCGACCGCGGCGGGGACCTTGGGCTCGACGACCGTGAGCTTGACCTCGTTGTCGGTGCCCTCCTCGCCGCGCTCGACCATGACGGTCGCGCCCGGGGTCAGCTCGGCGCGCAGGACGAAGTCGGCCAGCGGGTCCTCGATGTAGCGCTGGATCGCCCGGCGCAGCGGGCGGGCGCCCATCGACGGATCCCAGCCCTTCTCGACCAGCAGGTCCTTGGCGTCCTCGGCCAGCTCGAGCTGCAGCTCGCGCTCGGCCAGCGACTCGCGGATGCGCCGCAGGAGCAGCTCGACGATGGTCTTGATCTCTTCCTTGGTGAGCTTGTGGAAGACGACGACCTCGTCGATGCGGTTGAGGAACTCGGGCCGGAAGACCTTCTTGAGCTCTCCCATGATCCGGTTCTTCATGTCCTCGTAGGTGATGCCGGTCTCGTCGTCGCTCACCGCGAAGCCCAGCGGCGTGTTGCGCGCGATCTCCTGGGCCCCGATGTTCGAGGTCATGATCACGATCGCGTGACGGAAGTCGACCGTCCGGCCCTGCGAGTCGGTCAGCCGGCCGTCCTCGAGCATCTGCAGGAGGATGTTGAACACGTCGGGGTGCGCCTTCTCGACCTCGTCGAGCAGCACCACCGAGTACGGCTTGCGGCGCACCGACTCGGTGAGCTGGCCGCCCTCGTCGTAGCCGATGTAGCCCGGAGGCGAGCCGACCAGACGGCTGACGGCGTGCTTCTCCATGTACTCGGACATGTCGATCTGGATCATGGCCTCCTCGTCGCCGAACAGGAACTCGGCGAGCGTGCGGGCGAGCTCGGTCTTGCCGACGCCCGACGGCCCGAGGAAGATGAACGAGCCGGTCGGCCGCTTCGGGTCCTTGATCCCGGCGCGGGCGCGGCGGATCGCCTTCGAGACGGCCTCGATCGCGGCGTTCTGCCCGATCACGCGCTTGTGGAGCTCGTCCTCCATGCGCATGAGCTTGGCCGTCTCGGCCTCGGTGAGCTTGAAGACGGGGATGCCGGTCCACA
>DATBKW010000208.1:0-6770 GCA_036555665.1 Solirubrobacteraceae bacterium
CTGGTGTGGCACGACGTCGATCGGGCGCTGTTTCACCTCGACTTCGGCCACACCTGCGGGTGGCCGGGCTGCCCGCCGATCCACACGCTGTGGATGCGCGGGCTCGCCGGCGACCTGTGGATGCTGGCGGGCGGGATGCTCCTCGGCGTGGTCGGCGGCGTCACCGCGGGCGCATGGTGCGCACGCCGGCACGGCTCGGCGGCCGCACGCATCGTCGAGATCGTCGGCGCGGCCGCCTTCTGCGCGCCGGTGTACGTGGTCGCTCTGGGCCTGCTGCTGTTGTTCAGCCACGACTTCGGGGTGTGGCCGGTCCGCTGGTTCTTCGACGCACGGCCCGCGGCGTTCACCTCCCCCATCGCCAACCCGTGGGACTGGTTTCGCTCTTACCTTGTCCCCTGGCTCGTGGTGGCGGCGCCGCTGGCCGGGGCGTGCCTGCGCCTGACGGCGAGGCTGACGGTCGACGAGCTCGGCTCCGACTACGTGCGGACCGCCATCGCAAAAGGTTTGCGCTACGGCCCCGTCGTGCGTCGCCACGCCGCGCGCGGCGCCTATCCCGGGGTGACCTCGCTGGTGTGGGGCTACATCCCCGTCTTCGTCACCAACGTGGTGCTGGTCGAGTGGGTGTGGAACGTGCCCGGCTTCTGGTTCGCCACCCGGCGGGCCATCGATCAGGACCCCTTCTTCCCCGGGATCGACCCTCCGATGCTCAAGGCCATCTCGCTGTGGACGGCACTGGTCATCGTCGTCCTCAGCATCGCGGTGGATCTCGTACTCGCAGCGATGGACCCGCGCACGCGGACCGCCGGCATGCCGTAGCAAGGCGTTGCTGGCTCGCCTCAACGCTCGCGAGTCCTCCGGCGTGGCCGCGTCGATCAACGCGGCTCGTTCGGGTCTGCGGGATTCCGCGGGCAGGCCCTCGGCGAGAGCGCCGGAAGCTAGCTTTCTGCCTGCAAATCGCCAGGTTCCAGGTCGAGGGCGCAGCTATTGATGCAGTACCTCATCCCGCTGTCGCCCGGCCCGTCGTCGAACACGTGGCCGAGGTGGCCGCCGCAGCGGGCACACGTCACCTCGGTGCGGATCATGCCGTGCGACAGGTCCGTACGGGTCTCGACGGCCTCGCCGAACATCGGGTCGGTGAAGCTCGGCCAGCCGGAGCCGGACTCGAACTTGGTGTCCGAGCTGAACAGCGCGTTGCCGCACCCCGCGCAGCGATAGACGCCATCGCCCTTCTCGTTGACGTAGCGGCCCGTGAACGGACGCTCGGTTGCCTGGTGGCGTAGGACCTCGTACGCGGCGGGGTCGAGCTCCTGACGCCACTGCTCTTCTGTCTTGACGATCTTCTCCATATGCCTGTTCGTCCGGTGGGGGGAAGCACACGTTACGCGCTCAGAGCGAGGTGTCCGTGCCGCTCGCTACCTTGCCCCGGTGCAACCCAGCCTCACACGTGGCCTAGACTCAGGAAGGAACCAGCGTGCCTAAGCCGCGATACATCTTCGTCACCGGCGGCGTGGTCTCGTCGCTCGGGAAGGGAATCGCTTCGGCCTCCATCGGCCGCCTCCTCGTGGCCCGCGGGTTGACCGTCGGGCTGCAGAAGTTCGACCCGTACATCAACGTCGATCCCGGCACGATGTCGCCGTACCAGCACGGCGAGGTGTTCGTCACCGAGGACGGGGCCGAGACCGACCTCGATCTCGGCCACTACGAGCGCTTCACCAACACGAACACGACGCGCGCGTCGAACGTGACGGCCGGCGGCATCTACAACTCGGTCATCCGTCGCGAGCGCCGCGGCGACTACCTCGGCGGCACGGTCCAGGTCGTCCCGCACATCACCGACGAGATCAAGCAGCGCGTGCGCCTGATCGCCGAGACGAGCGACGTCGACGTCGTGATCACCGAGATCGGCGGCACGGTGGGCGACATCGAGTCGCTGCCGTTCCTCGAGGCGATCCGCCAGTTCCCCGTCGACGTCGGCCGGCGCCAGTGCATGTACATCCACCTGACGCTCGTGCCCTACATCGGCCACGCCGGCGAGCTCAAGACGAAGCCAACCCAGCACTCGGTCAACGAGCTGCGCCGCATCGGCATCCAGCCAGACATGCTGCTGTGCCGCTCCGAGAGCGAGCTGGGGTCGGACATCCGCAAGAAGATCGCGCTGTTCGCCTCGCTCGGCCACGATGCGGTGATCTCGGCCAAGGATGTCGACAACATCTACAAGGTCCCGCTGTGGTTCCACCAGCAGGGCGTCGACGACCTGATCATCGATCACTTCGGGCTCGACGCGCAGCCGGCCGATCTCGACGAGTGGCGCGAGATCACCGAGCGCGCCGATGTCGCGACGCAGCCGGTGCGCATCGCCATCGCGGGCAAGTACGTCCAGCTCGAGGACGCCTACCTGTCCGTCAGCGAGGCCCTGCGACATTCCGGCTACCTGCACGGCGGCCAGATCGAGATCGACTGGGTCGATTCCGAGACGCTCGAGACCGAGGAGCAGGCGTCCGCGCGCCTGGCCGACGCGGACGGCATCCTGGTCCCAGGCGGCTTCGGCGGCCGGGGCATCGAGGGCAAGATCCGCGCCGTCCAGGTCGCCCGCGAGCAGGGCGTGCCCTTCCTCGGGATCTGCCTGGGGATGCACGTCGCGGTCAGCGAGTTCGGCCGCAACGTCGCGGGCATGCCGGGTGCTAACTCCACCGAGTTCGACATCGAGACCGAGTACCCCGTGATCGACCTCCTGCCCGAGCAGAAGGAGGTCACCGACCTCGGCGGCACCATGCGCCTGGGCGCCGACCCGATCAAGCTGCACCCCGATACACGCACCCGCGAGCTCTACGACGAGGCCGTCGTCTACGAGCGTCACCGCCACCGCTACGAGGTCTCGATCTCGCTGCGCAAGCGCCTGGAGGCGGCCGGTTTGGTGGTGTCGGGGACGTCGCCGGACGAGCGCCTGGTCGAGGTCATCGAGCTGCGCGACCACCCGTTCTTCGTGGCCTCGCAGTTCCACCCCGAATTCAAGTCGCGACCAGAGCGCCCGGCGCCGCTGTTCCGCGAGTTCGTCGCCGCGGCGCTGGAGCGGGCGCGCGATCGCCACCCGGTTGCAGCCGGCCCGGACCAGGACGTGAGCGGCGAGGTTCGCGCCTCACGCGTCGCGTAGCGTGCGCCCAGCCTCAGAGGTCGAGCGCCGCAGGCTCAACGACCTGTTCGCCGAGCTGTGCGCCATCCCGAGCCCGTTCGGGCACGAGCGGGCGATGGCCGAGCGCGTGACGGCCGACCTGCGCGCGCTCGGCTACGAGGTGACCGAGGACGATGCGGCCGAGCACACCGGCGCCGAGTGCGGCAACCTGCTCGCGCGAATCCCGGGCCGCTCGGAGCGCGCGGTGATGCTGTGCGCGCACCTCGACACCGTGTTCCACGACGGGGCCGTGGAGCCGGTGCTCGTCGACGGCGGCTGGGAGAGCGCGGGCGAGACGATCCTCGGCGCCGACAACAAGGCGGCCGTCGCGCTGCTCATGGCGATCGCGCACCGGGCCGCGGTCGAGGGCTCGCCGCTCGGGATCGAGATGGTCTTCTCGGTCAGCGAGGAGAACGGCCTGGCGGGAGCCAAGGCGTTCGACACCTCGGTGCTGCGCTCGGACCTCGGCTACGTGTTCGACCACGCCTCGCCTATCGGCGAGATCGTCGTCGCCTCGCCGACGTACTACCGCCTGCACGCGGCCTTTCGCGGCGCCGCGGCCCACGCCGGCATCCGCCCCGAGAGCGGCCGCAACGCGATCGTGGCCGCCGCCAAGGCGATCGCGGCCATGCCAAACGGGCGCATCGACGACGAGACGACGACGAACGTCGGGACCATCGCCGGCGGCGCGGGCGGCACCAACGTCGTGCCCGAGCACTGCTGGTTCGACGCCGAGGCGCGCTCGCTCAGCGACGCCGCCGTGGAGACGATCGTCGCCGAGATGGTCGACCACTGCCACGACGCGGCCAACGACCCGGCCTGCGAGTGCGACGTCGACATCGGCGTCGAGCGGCTGTTCAGCGCGTACCGCCACAAGACGACCGCGCCGAGTGTCGTCGCCGCCGAGGCCGCGCTGCGCGCCTGCGGCTACACGCCGCGCCGAATCCTCACGGGCGGCGGCTCGGACGCCAACGCGTTCGAAGCCACGGGCTTTGCCTGCACGAACCTGGCCAACGGCACCGAGCGCAACCACGAGACGAGCGAGCGCGTCAGCCAGGCCGCGCTGGAGGGGATGCTCGACGTGACCTTCGCGCTGCTGGACGAGCTGGCAAGTTAGGCCGAGCGGCGGGCCGTCTTGGCGGCTATGCGCGTGCGGCTGGACGAGCCGGCGAGCGGGCCGGGCCGCACGGGCGCGTCCAGCGCTATGCGCGCGCGGCCATCGCGGCGCGTTCGCGCAGCGCACCGCGCAGCAGCTTGCCGGTCGGCGAGCGCGGCAGGTCGTCGACGACGACCACCTCGCGCGGGTGCTTGTAGCCGGCCAGGCGAGCGGCGGCGAACTGGGCCAGCTCGTCGGGCTCGGCCGGTGCGGCCAGCGCGACGAATGCCATCGGCGCTTCGCCGCGCGTGCTGTCGGGCACGCCGATGACGCCTGCGTCGGACACCGCCGGATGCTCGCGCAGCACGAGCTCGATCTCCGCGGGGGCGACCGACGCGCCGCTGACCTTGATGAGCTCCTTGAAGCGGTCGCGGATCTCGAGCTGGCCGTCGGCGCGGATCTGTACGAGATCGCCGGTGCGCAGCCACCCGTCGGGTGTCACGCAGGCGGCGGTCTCCTCGGGCAGGCCGTGGTAGCCCTCCATCACCTGCGGGCCGCGAACCCACAGCTCGCCGGGCTCGTCGCCGTCGGCGTCTGCGCCGGTCTCCGGATCGATCAGGCGGGCCTCCGTGCCGGGCACGAGCCACCCGACGGTGCCCGCGGTGCTCATGCGCCCGAGCGGTGCGCTGATGGTGCACGTGCACTCGGTCATGCCGTAGCCGCTGCGCGCCATGCACCCGAGGCGGTCAGAGAGACCGTCCTCGACGCCGGGAGTGACGTGCGCGCCGCCGGTGACGAGGCTCCGGATGCTCGAGAGATCGTGCTCGTCGAGGAGCGCAGAGGTCGCCATCGCCTCGAACACCGGCGGTGGGATTGCCATGTGCGTGACGCCGTGCGCCGCGGCGAGCGGCACGATGGCGTCGAGCTTCGGGATCGGCACCGTGACGATCGTCGCGCCCGCGACCAGGCCTCCGCAGAGCAGCAAGGTGAGGCCGATCGAGTGAAAGAAGGGCGCGGCGGCGAGCACGACGGCGTCGGCATCGAGCGGCCCGCCCGTGCTGAGCGTGACGATCGCCTGTGCGGCACCCGCGGCGAGGTTGCCGTGTGTCAGGCGGACGCCCTTGGGCAGCCCGCCCGTGCCGCTGGAGAACGGGACGGCGGCGAGATCGGTGGGGGAGAGGTCGGGCTCGGCGTAGGGATCGCCGGGGTCACCCGCCAGCTGCTCCTCGAGGGGCGCGTCACCACCCGCTACGACGAGCTGGACATCGGGCGCCGCGGCGCGCAGCGCCTCGCCGACCGCCGGCGCCACCGGGGCGAAGGCGACGGCAAGGCTCGGCATCGCGCGCTGAAGCACGCGCGCCGACTCGTCGGCCGTCCACAGCGGGCTGAGCGGCTCGATCGCGGCGCCGGTGCGCCAGACGCCCATGGCGACCACCGGCCACCACGCGAAGTTCGGCATCGCGATCGCGACGAGGTCGCCGCGCCCGATGCCGCGCTCGCGCAGCCCGGCGGCGATGGCAGCCGAACGTGCCGCGAGCTCGCCGCGGGTGACCGTCTCGCCGGTGGCGCCGTCGATCACCGCGACCGCCGTCGGGTCGCCCGCGGCGTGGCGCAGCGCGGCGACCGCCACGGCCGGCTCGATCGGCGGCGCGGCGAGCGGGCTGCGGTGGATGGACGCGGTCGTCGTCATGTCATGTCCCCCCGACATTTCGGAACAGCGTTGCGTAATGGCGTACCGTAACGGTGTTGCGATAGTCTGTCAAGCCATGGGACGACCGCGTGAACACGACGAGGCCACTCGCGAGCGGCTGTTGGAGGCCGCCGAGCGTCTGTCGGCGACCAAGGGCTTCGACGGCGTCACCGTGCGCGCGGTCGCCGCGGAGGCGGACACGAGCACGCGCGCGGTCTATGCGCTGTTCGCCTCCAAGCAGGGTCTCGAGCAGGCGTTGCACGAGGCCATGTTCACGCGGCTGCGCGACCTGCTGCAAGCCAGCCCGCGCACCGACGACCCGCGCAGCGATCTGCTCGAGCTCTCGCTGGCCTACCGCCGCTGGGCGGTCGAGCGGCCGGAGCGCTACGCGCTGGCCATCCATCGCTTCGTCGGCCAGCACGCGCGGCCGCGGTCCGACGAGGGCCTGGCCGTGTCACGCGCCGCGCTCGACGAGCTCCGTCAGACGGTCGCCCGCCTCGACGAGGCGGGGCTGATCGGCGATCGCGATCCCGAGGACGCGGTCGTCCAACTTCGCGCGGTCGTCCACGGCCTCGCCGAGTTCGAGAACATCGGATTGCTCGGTCCCGACCCCGAAGGGCAGTGGCGGACGGTCATCGTGGCGGTGCTCGACGGCTATCTGCAGGCGTCCGCGGCGGCAGCGGCGTAAGCGCGCGACCCTGACCGCGCCACTGCGCGCCAGTGCGAAAGGCTTCGGCGATGAGCGCAGCCGATCGCCGCTTCGAGCACCTGGGCGGACGCACCGTCTACGACGGGCGCATCGTCAGCCTTCACGT
>DATBKW010000209.1:0-6881 GCA_036555665.1 Solirubrobacteraceae bacterium
CGACGTGCCGGCCCACTGGAGCGTGACCTTCGGCACCGACGACGCCGACGCGACGGCCGAGACCGCGGCCCGGCTCGGCGGCAAGGTCCTCGTCCCGCCGTTCGACGCGCCGTGGACTCGCCTGACGGTGATCGCCGACCCACAGGGCGCGATGTTCACCGCCAGCAAGTTCGTCCCCGAGAACAAGGACCTGGGCAGCCAGTCGGCTGTGGGCGCGGCCGAGTAGTCGCGCAGCCGCTGCGCGGCGATGTCCATGCGCCAGCGCGTCAGGTACTGCGGCGGCGTCTCGCCGATCAGGTGGACGAAGCGGCGGGCCAGCGTCGCGCGCGACACGCTGACCTCGCGGGCCAGCGACTCGACCGACCACGCCTCGCCGGGCCGCTGGTGGATGGCGTCCATCGCGCCGGCGACCACCGGGTCGCGCAGCGCAAGCAGCCACCCGTCGGTCGCGTCGTCCTCCTGCAGGCGCAGCCACGCCCGCATCACGTGGATCAGCATCACGGCGCCTGCGCGCCCTGCCGGCGGCGCGCCGGCTCGCGCAGGGGCGCCGCTGAGCGCTCGGCGGCGCGCGCCTCGCTCCTACACGGGCAGGCCTACGCCGCTGATCTTCTCGAGCGCGGCCAGGAGCGCGTCCTGCGCGTCGGGATCGCCCACCGCGGGGTGGTGGTCGCGCGGCCGGCGGTGGTAGAGATAGCGGCCGGTGGCCGTGGCGTCGGGGTCGTCGCTGACGGCGAGCCAGACCTGCGTCTCGGCCCCGGCCTCGAGGTCGTCGGGGGCGCCGGCACCGCCCATCTTGGTCGCCACCCAGCCGGGCGTGACCGCGTTCGAGGAGACGTCGGGCCACAGACGAGCGACCGCGAAGGCGAGCATCGCGTCCATGAGCTTTGAGTCCGAGTAGGCCTGCGTGCCGCTCCAGTTCGCGCGCCGGCGCGCCCACTGCAGGTCGTCGAGCACGAGCTCGCCGCCGGTGTGCATGCCTGAGCTGAGATAGACGAGGCGCCGCGGCCGCGCGATCAACGCGGTGAGGAGGTACGGCGCCAGCACGTTGACGGCGAAGACGTGCTCGAGCCCGTCGACCGTCTCGATCCGCTGCTCGCGGTAGCCGACGGCGGCGTTGTGGATGACGGCGTCGAACGGCCCCGCGGCATTGGCCGCATCGGCCAGCGCGCGTGTCTGCTCGATGCTCGCCAGGTCGCCCGCCAGCGCGGTGCGCGCCCCCGGGACCGCGGCCAGCGCATCGTCGGCACGGCCATCGTCGCGGGCGTGAAGCACCACGTCGTGGCCCAGGGCCACGAGCCGCCCGGCGCTCAGGCGCCCCAGCCCATCCGCCGACCCGGTGATGAGGACCGTGCTCATGTCCTCATCTCAGCAGAGCCGCAATGGCTACTCCTCCGCGCGCTCGAGCGCCTCCAGCAGCTCCGCGAGCTCGTCGTCGGTGAGCGCCTGCTCGATGAGGGGGAAGAGCGCTTGCTCCTCGTGGCGGATGTGGTCGCGCAGGCGCGCGCCGAGCTCGTTGAGCTGCGCGACGCCGGCGTGCGGGTCGGCGGCGACGTCGGCCGCGCGGCGGCGAATGTCGACGTGCTCGGTCAGCACGCGGACGACCGCCTCGTGCGTGGGGGCGACGCGGTGCGCGATGGCGGGCAGCAGGACGTCCTCCTCGATGCGGAAGTGCTGGTGGCCCTCGTCGTCCCAGAAGCGCAGGAAGACCTCGCGCGCCGCGGCGGCGGAGTCGCCCGTGGCGCGGTTGAGGCGCTGGGCGACGACGAGCCCCTGGTGGTGGTCGCGGGAGAGCTCGGCGAGGGCGTCGCTGCGCTTCACGAGACGAGGCCCTCGATGTCGACCTCGCAGCCGGCGCGGCCGGGGTCGTGGGGCACGAAGCGCGCGAGCGTCGCCGTGGGCGCGATGCGGTCGAGCAGGCCGCGCGTGAGGCCGCGGTGCAGGGTGCAGATCACCTCGCGATTCTCCCGGACGGAGTCGCGGTACGGGCAGTTGCGCAGACGACAGCTCAGCCGCCCGTCAGGCGCCTCGCCCAGAGCCTCGGGCTGAAAGCCGAGTGCCGCCAGCGCGTCGACGATCGCCTGCGCGGGCGGGACGACGGGTGCCGGCGCCAGCCCGCGGCCGATCTCGCGGCCGGCGGCCTCGACCTCGCGCAGGCGCCGCGGCGTCGCGGGGATCGTCCGCGCCAGCCACCCGGCCAGCGCGCCGTAGGCGTGGGGCGGGTCGCCGCCGGGCGCGGCGGTCGGCGCGATGGCCCATTCGTCGTGCGGGCGGCCGCGGGGCCGCGGGACGCGGCGATGGCTCACGAGGCCCGCGTCGCGCATGCGCTGCAGGTGCGTGCGCACGCCGTTGGGATGCAGGCCCAGCCACTGCGCCAGCTCGTCCGTGGACGCCGAGCCGCCGTGCTCGCCGAGCAGCGCGAACAACCGCCGTCGCGTCGCCTGCGCGAGCACGTCGTCCCCGTGGCCGGGGGGAAGATCGACGCCGGCTACCGTTTTCACACCTCGCCTGGGAGAACCCCTCGGCACATGGTACGTTGCCGTCGTCGTTCGGTCGAGAGGCGCTGCGATGACCATCTCCCCAATGCGCACGAAGCCGTGGCTACGCGGTCAGGTGTGAGCGCAGACGCGCGGCTCGTCGCTGCGCACGAGTTCTTCCGCAAGGGCGAGGCCAACGCCGAGGGCTGGAGCATGCTCATCGCCAAGGGCCGCAATTGGGAGTCGGCCTACCGCGATCGCTGGCGCCACGACAAGGTCGTGCGCTCCACGCACGGGGTCAACTGCACCGGCTCGTGCTCGTGGAACGTCTACGTCAAGGACGGGCTCATCACCTGGGAGAGCCAGGCGGTCGACTACCCGCGCACCGACGCCAACCGCCCCGATCACGAGCCGCGCGGATGCCCGCGGGGGGCCTCGTTCTCCTGGTACACCTACTCGCCGGTTCGCCTGAAGTACCCGTACGTGCGCGCGAGCCTGATCGAGCGCTGGCGCGCCGCGAAGGCCTCGGCGCCCGATCCGGTCGCGGCCTTCGCCGAGGTCGCCGCCGACGGCGCCTATCGCGGCGAACGGGGCCGCGGCGGGTTCGTGCGCTTCAGCTGGGAGGAGGCGAACGAGCTGATCGCGGCCGCGACCGTGCACGCGATCCGCGAGCACGGTCCCGACCGCGTGGGCGGCTTCACGCCGATCCCGGCCATGTCGCCCGTGTCGTTTGCCGCCGGCACGCGCTTCCTCTCGCTCATCGGCGGCCACACGACGACGTTCTACGACTGGTACGCCGATTTGCCGCCCGCCTCGCCGCAGGTCTTCGGCGACCAGACCGACGTGCCCGAGTCGGCCGACTGGTGGGACGCCAGCTACCTGGTGATCTGGGGCACGAACCTGCCCATCACCCGCACCCCGGACGCGCACTTCATGACCGAGGCGCGCTACCGCGGCCAGAAGGTCGTCGTCGTCTCGCCGGACTACTCCGACCACGTCAAGTTCGCCGACGACTGGCTGCCGGCCCAGCCCGGCACCGACGCGGCGCTGGCGATGGCGATGGGCCACGTCATGCTCAAGGAGTTCTGGGTCGACCAGCGCGTGCCGCGCTTCGAGGCCTACGCCAAGCGCTTCACCGACCTGCCGCTCCTCGTTGCCCTCGACGAGCGCGACGGCACGCACGTGCCGGGAAGCTTCCTGATGGCGGCCGACATCGGCGACGAGACCGAGAACGCCGACTGGAAGCCGGTCGTGCTCGACGCCGTCACGGGCAGGCCCGCCGTCCCCAACGGCTCGGTGGGCTTCCGCTACGGCGAGCAGGGCAAGGGCCTGTGGAACCTGCGCCTCGGCGACCTCGACCCGGTGCTGACGCTGCACGGCCGCCATGAGGAGACCGTCGCGGTCGACCTGCCGCGCTTCGACACCGGCGACGGGCCGGGCGGCGGCGCGATGCGCCGCGGCGTCCCGGCGATCCGCGTCGGCGGGCGGCTCGTGACCACGGTGCTCGACCTCATGCTCGCCACCTACGGCGTCGGCCGCGACGGCCTGCCGGGCGAGTGGCCCGAGGGCTACGACGACGCGGACGCGCCGTACACCCCGGCCTGGCAGGAGGCGATCACCGGCGTCGACCGCCACATGGCCGCCAAGGTCGCGCGCGAGTTCGCCCGCAACGCCGAGGTCAGCGGCGGGCGCTCGATGATCTGCATGGGGGCCGGGACCAACCACTGGTTCCATTCCGACGAGACCTACCGCTCCTTCATCGCGCTGCTGCTGCTGTGCGGCTGCGTGGGGATCAACGGCGGCGGCTGGGCGCACTACGTGGGCCAGGAGAAGATCCGCACCTTCGCCGGCTGGCAGACGCTGGCCTTCGCGCTGGACTGGCGTCGGCCCCCGCGCCAGGCGCAGGGCACGTCCTGGTACTACACGCACACCGAGCAGTGGCGCTACGACCGGCTGCGCCCCGAGCGCTTCGCCTCGCCGCTCGGGACGGGGCTGTTCGCCGGCCGCACGGTGATCGACGCGCATGCCAAGGCCGTGCGCATGGGCTGGATGCCGGCGTTCCCGCAGTTCGACCGTAACCCGCTCGACCTCGCCGACGAGGCGCAGGCCGCCGGCGCCGACCCCGCCGAGCACGTCGTCTCCGAGCTGAAGGCGGGCCGGCTGCACTTCGCGGTCGAGGATCCGAGCGCGCCGGAGAACTTCCCGCGCGTGTTCTTCGTGTGGCGCTCGAACCTGCTCGGCTCCTCGGGCAAGGGGCAGGAGTACTTCATGCGCCACCTGCTCGGCGCGCAGCACAACGCGCCGCCGGCCGAGCCGCTGCCCGAGGGCGAGCGCCCCTCCGAGGTGCGCTGGCGCGACGAGATCCCGCAGGGCAAGCTCGACCTGCTGGTCAACATCGACTTCCGCATGACGACGACCGGCCTGTACTCGGACGTCGTGCTGCCGGCCGCCACCTGGTAC
Organism: Solirubrobacteraceae bacterium; assembly: GCA_036555665.1. Lineage (GTDB taxonomy): Bacteria > Actinomycetota > Thermoleophilia > Solirubrobacterales > Solirubrobacteraceae > JAOPZW01. Next base: position 4,935 of record DATBKW010000209.1, read on the forward strand.
GAGAAGTACGACCTGTCGATGACCGACATGCACCCGTTCGTGCACTCGTTCAACCAGGCGGTCCCGCCGCCGTGGGAGGCGCGCACGGACTGGGACATCTTCGGGGCGATCGCCCGCGCGTTCTCCGCGCTGGGCGGCGAGCACCTCGGCGTGCGCCGCGACGTCGTCGCCACGCCGGTCCTGCACGACACCCCCGGCGAGATCACCCAGCCGCGCGGCGACGTGCGCGACTGGCGTGAGGGCGAGTGCGATCCGGTGCCGGGGCGCACGATGCCGACCCTGACCGTGATCGAGCGCGACTACGGCGCGGTCGGCGACCAGTGGGCGGCGCTGGGGCCGCTGGCCGAGCAGCTCGGCTCGACGGTCAAGAGCGCGTCGTGGAAGCCCGACCGCGAGGTCGAGCAGCTCGCCGCGCGCAACGGCCGCGCTCGCGCCGGCGCCGCGGAGGGACGGCCGTCGCTGGAGCGCGCCGAGCTGGCGGCCGAGACGATGCTCGCGCTGTCGGGCGTGACCAACGGGCGCATCGCGGTGGCGGGCTTCCGGTCGCTGGAGGAGCGCTGCGGCGTGCCGCTCGCCGACCTGGCCGAGGTCGCCGAGGAGACGCGGATCAGCTTCCAGGACACCCAGGTGCAGCCGCGGCGGGTGATCACGTCGCCCGAGTGGTCGGGCATCGACGAGGAGGGCCGCGCGTACGCGGCGTTCACCATCAACGTCGAGCGCGACAAGCCCTGGCACACGCTGTCGGGCCGCATGCACCTCTACCTCGACCACGCGTGGGTGCGCGAGCTCGGCGAGAACCTGCCCGCCTACCGGCCGCCGATCGACCACCGGCTGATGCTCGCGGGCGCCAAGCCGGTCGACAGCGACGGCGTGCCTGAGGTGACGCTGCGCTACCTCACGCCGCACTCCAAGTGGTCGATCCACTCCGAGTACCAGGACAACCTGCACATGCTGACGCTGTTCCGCGGCGGCTCGGGGCTGTGGATGAGCCCGCAGGACGCCGAGGCGATCGGCGTGCGCGACAACGATTGGGTGGAGGCGCACAATCGCAACGGCATCGTCGTCAGCCGCGCGGTGGTCTCGCACCGCGTGCCGCAGGGCACGTGCCTGATGTACCACTCCAAGGACCGCCAGATCGGCACGCCGCGGTCGACGATCGACGGCCGCCGCGGCGGCACCGAGAACGCGCTGACGACGATCGCGATGAAGCCCACCCACATGGTGGGCGCCTACGCGCAGCTCTCGTGGGGCCCCAACTACTACGGGCCGACGGGCTCCAACCGCGACTCGGTCACCCTCGTGCGCCGCCGCTCGCAGGAGGTCATCTACTAGTGGCTCTCGCCGTGACCCACGGGAGGAACGACTGATGCACGTCCGCGCCCAGGTCGCGATGGTGATGAACCTCGACAAGTGCATCGGCTGCCATACCTGCTCGGTGACCTGCAAGCAGGTATGGACCAACCGGCCCGGCACCGAGTACGTGTGGTTCAACAACGTCGAGACCGCGCCTGGCCAGGGCTACCCGCGCCAGTGGGCCGACCAGGCGCGCTGGAACGGCGGCTGGGAGCTCGACGGCAAGGGTCGCCTGCGCCTCCGCGCGGGCGGGCGGATCAAGAAGCTGCTGACGATCTTCTCCAACCCCGACCTGCCGGCCATCGACGACTACTACGAGCCCTTCACCTACGACTACGAGACGCTGGTCGAGGCCCCGCTCGGCGACCTCGACCCGGTTGCGCGGCCACACTCGCAGCTCACCGGCAAGCCGATGGACGTGCGGTGGGGCCCCAACTGGGACGAGGGCCTCGCCGGCGGCCAGGAGTCGGCGCCGCAGGATCCGCACCTGCGCGGCATGGAGGAGGAGGTGCGCCTGACCTACGAGCAGGCGTTCATGTTCTTCCTGCCGCGCATCTGCGAGCACTGCCTGAACCCCTCGTGCGTGGCCTCGTG
>DATBKW010000210.1:0-7686 GCA_036555665.1 Solirubrobacteraceae bacterium
GCCGACCTCGCCGTCGCTCTGGGCTGCCGCTTCATCAAGGCCGGCGGCCCGGCCCGCTCCGAACGCGTTGCCAAATACAACCGGCTGCTGCGCATCGAGGAAGAGCTCGGCGCGCACGCGCGGTTCGCCGGCCAACGAGCCCGCGCACCCGACTCGGTCGTAGACCCATCGCCACACCGGGCACAGCGAGGATCGCGAAACCGAGCCGAATAAGACGAAGTCGGCCAGCAGACTGACCACCGTCAAGGGCCACCACGAAGCGCATCGCGCTCAGCCGGTTCGGTGAACGTGTGGTAGCGCCGGCTCCGGTCATTTGCGCAGCGTGGCGATCAGCGCTCCGACGTCGAGCAGCAGGTCCAGCGCATCGGTGATCGAGGCGCAGAACACATCCGCGCTGCGCAGGGCCAGGACACTGAGCCCTTCGCGCCCGATCACCGCGATGCCGAGCGCCGACGCCTGCAGCGCGAGCATGTCGTTGGCCCCGTTGCCAACCACCGCGCAGCGATCTGCTCCCAAACGCTCGACGAGCTCACGCTTCTCGCCGCCGTCGCCGACGCGGCGCGCGCCGACCCCGAGCGATCGTGCGATGCCGTCGAGCGTCCCGAACGTGTCCGCTGAGACGAGCTGGACATTCACGAGGCCGCGCAGCCGGTCCAGTCGCTCCGCAACACCGTCGTGGAGCCTCCCGCGGTCCGACAGCGTCCCGTTGACATCGAGCAGCAGGTACTCCAGCGTCAACGTCAGACCTTCAGGCAGTGCAACGGCGATGCTCACTGGAGACGGCTCGCTTTCATGGTGGCCTCCGCTAGGGACACGAAGTAGAGGCCATCAGCGGCACGGAGCCGCAGTCGGAGCGAGCCTCATCGCTCGCACTGGATCCTATCGTCGGGCCGCCGGGGCTGGGCGATCGACCGTCTTCTCGCGAGAGCCATGTTGGCGACTGCAACCCGCCAGAACTCGGGAGCAGGGATGACTACCTCGCGGGCGAGCTCGACGGGCCGATTGGTCTGGCCGGCCGTGCCGCGGCTCAGCGACCTGAGGTCAAGGCAGTCCGTCACGCCCGGCCGTCGGCCGCCGCGTAGCGGTGCCGTTCGGAGGAACCGAGCTGTGGCAGCGTGCCGTCGTGCCACTGAGGCTGAGCGCGGTCAGGCTCAGGAGCAGAGGTCCGTGCGCGCTTCGTGTGCGAGCGGCGTGGTGCAGCAGTCCTCACCGCGCCAGGAGGAGCGGGCTTCGCGGGCGGCGACGCCGGCGACGGTGAGCGCGGCGATCGGGTCAAGCCACCAGGCGCCGAGCAGCGCGTTGCCACCGAGGCCGACCAGGAGGGCGAGCGAGAGGTAGGCACAGAGCATGTTCTGCGTGCCTTCGCTCGAGGTCGCGGCGGAGCCGAGCTGCTGTCCAAGCCGTCGCTTGGCAGCCACGTCGGAGCCGCTCAACCGGTACCGCGCCGGTCACCGCCTCGCCACGCAGGCCATGTCGCTCGATCCAGTGCTCGAAGATGAACTCCACCCGCGCCGCGAGCGACACCACGCCGCCCGCGACCAGGGGCGCGCCGCTGCTGTGCAGCCCGGCGATAAGGCCGACGATCTCATTCATCTGAACCGTCGCGCGCCGCTCGGACAGCGGTGTCTCGCTCGGGATGGCCTCAAGCGGCAGCGCGCCCAACGTTGCGTCTTCACCCCACACGAGCGGTACCCGCCCCGAGGACTGCCACCGTCGAAGCGCCTCCGCCTCCGCCACCCCAAGCTCCGCTTCGGGCGTGAGCTTGAGAACAGCGGAGCGACCGTTGGCGCGACGGCAGCGAACCACGAGCGAGCTATGGCCGCGCCCAACGGCGTCACCGATGATCAACTCCCAGCGCTCCGCCAACTCAGCGAGGAGTTCGGGTAGCCGTTCCCACCACAACTCGGCTCGCGCGCCAAACCGCGCGCGCAGACGACCACGAGTGGCGTCAAGCGTTGGTGAGGAGAAGTTCACTCGACCACGATGGCATGTGAGTTGCGTGCCCGAAACCTCGCGGGCTACTCGTACGGATTGGTACCCGCTTGGGTACCCGCGCCGGTCGCCGCCGCAGAGCCAGAGACGCGGAAACCCCCGGCGAAGCAGGGGTTTCGGCTGACGCGCCCGAGAGGATTCGAACCTCTGACCTTCGGTTCCGTAGACCGACGCTCTATCCAGCTGAGCTACGGGCGCAGGGCCGCGCGCGGCGGCGGTTCCCGAGTCTAGCGACCGGGGAGGGGAGCGGACGCTTGGACGGAGAGGGCGGGATTCGAACCCGCGATGGAGCTATAAACCCCATACTCGCTTAGCAGGCGAGTGCCTTCAGCCACTCGGCCACCTCTCCCGGTCCCGGGCAGTGTAGCCCCGCTGTGCGCAGCGCGATGGTCGGCGGTCACGCCGCGGTCATGGTCGGGCGGTCGCCGTGCGGTCAGGCTACGCTGGCCCGCGGAGGGGTGGCAGAGCGGTCGATTGCACCGGTCTTGAAAACCGGAGTCCGTTCACGCGGACCGCGGGTTCGAATCCCGCCCCCTCCGTTGCCGCCGGCGCCGGGCGCGAGCGTCAGCGCCGGCGCACCCGCAGCCACGCGAGGATCAGCAGGGGCACCACGACCACGACGGTGATGACGACCGGCCACATGGCGCCCAGCCTACGCGCATGCAGCGGACCGGTGGTCGGGCGCGAGCAGACTTGCGAGGATTGACGTCCATGGCCACGGGATCTCGGCTTCGAGCAGACGGATCGGCGGAAGGCGGGGTGGCCGCCGCCAGGGGTCCGCTGAAGCCCATCACCCACCTCACGGTTGCCGAGCGCGTCGCCCACGGCAAGGCCGCGCGGGCCGACGTGCCGAGGTCGTCGCACGCGACGCTGCCGCCCCGGCCCGCGGGCGTCGACCCGATCGAGCTGCTCGAGCGCCAGGCCGAGACGCGGGTGCCCGAGCTGCTGCCGATCCGCCACGGCCGGATGCTGGTGTCGCCGTTCACCTTTTACCGCGGCGCTGCGCTGATCATGGCGCAGGACCTCGCCGCGACGCCGCGCTCCGGGCTGCACGTGCAGTGCTGTGGCGACGCGCACCTCTCGAACTTCGGGGCCTTCGCCTCGCCCGAGCGGCGCCTGGTGTTCGACATCAACGACTTCGACGAGACGCTGCCCGGCCCGTGGGAGTGGGACGTCAAGCGGCTCGCGGCCAGCATGCTCATCGCCGCGCTCGACAACGGCTTCCCGGCCAAGGCGCAGGAGCGGGTGGTGCTCGACGCCGTCGGCGAGTACCGAGCCGCAATGCGGCAGTTCGCGGCGATGCCGAACCTCGATGTCTGGTACGCGCACCTGGAGATCGAGAGCACGCTGCAGAAGTTCTCCGGCGAGCTGAAGACCAAGCAGATCCAGGCGGTCGAGAAGCAGATCGCGAAGGCCCGCACCCGCGACAGCCACGCCGCGTTCTCGAAGCTCACCGAGGTGGTCGACGGTGAGGCGCGGATCGTCGATCAGTCGCCGCTGATCGTGCCCGTCACCAAGCTCGCAGGCGACCAGCCGGCCGACGCGGTCTTCGAGGAACTGCACCGCCTGATCCGCAGCTATCGCTCCTCGCTGCAGTCCGACCGGCGCGTGCTCCTCGAGGCCTTCGAGCTCAAGGATCTCGCGCGCAAGGTGGTGGGCGTGGGGAGTGTCGGCACGCGCGCGTGGATCGCGCTGTTGATGGGCCGCGACGGCAGCGACCCGCTGTTCCTGCAGCTCAAGGAGGCCGAGGCCTCGGTGCTCGAGCCGTTCCTGGGCCCGAGCGAGTACGCCAACCACGGCGAGCGCGTCGTGGCCGGCCAGCGGCTCATGCAGGCCGCCAGCGACATCTTCCTGGGCTGGCTGCGCGTCGACGCGGGGCTCGACGGCATGGCCCGCGACTTCTACGTGCGCCAGCTCAAGGACTGGAAGACCTCGGCGGCGATCGAGTCGATGACCCCGCGCGGTATGGCCGCCTACGGCAGGCTGTGCGGCTGGACGCTCGCCCGCGCGCATGCGCGCAGCGGCGACCGCATCGCGATCGCGTCCTACCTCGGCGCCGGCGATACGTTTGACCGTGCGCTGGTCGAGTTCGCGAAGGCCTACTCGGAGCGCAACACGAGCGACTACGACGCGCTCACGGACGCGGTCAAGGCGGGCAGGATCGCCGCCGAGGCCGGGCTCTGATCCGACGCCGCTCGGCGCGCTGAACCTGCCGTTTGGCGCAAGAAACCGTGCGCTGCGCGTGCTGCGGGCGGTGCGGTGGCACCATCTTGGCCGTGCGGTTCCAGCAGCGCCGGAACTACAGCTCGCACACCGATGCCGAGCTCGCGCGCGCCTTCCGCGTGCTCGCGCATCCGCTTCGCATCAGCGCCCTGCGCGCCTTCGCCGTGAGCGACGAGCCGCTCGCCGCCGGCGACGTCGCCTTCATGGAACGCGACGAGATCCCGGCCCCCACCGTCCGCCACCACCTCCAGCTGCTGGCGGAGGCAGGACTCCTGCGCGCCGTCGGCCCGCGCTCGCGCGGCGCGCCGGGGCGCCCGGCGCACCGCTACGTGCTCACCGACCTCGGAACCGACGTCCTTGAGCTCCTGCACACCGCGGCCGCGACCAGCACGCCCCGCCGCAGCGCACGTTCCGTTTGACTTCCACCTCTCCGGTCCGATAGGCAAGCGCCGTGGCCTTTGCCGAGCCACAATTCGAGTTGTCGGAAGAGGATCTCGACGAGCGCACGCACGTCATCGCGATCGCGGGCGAGATTCACGTCTCGACGGCGCCCCGGTTCAGCGTGCTGCTCGACAGCGCCATCGGCCGCGGCAAGACCGCGGTCGTCCTGGATCTGAGCGCGGTCGAGTTCATCGATTCGACGGGGCTGTCGGTGCTGCTCAACGGCCTGCGTCGGGTGACCCGCCAGCGCGGGCACATGTCGCTGGTGTGCACGAACCCGACCGTGCTGCGGCTGTTCGAGATCACGCGCCTGGACGCCACGTTCGACATCCACGCAACCCGCGAGGAAGCGATCAGCGCGGTGCGCTCGGCGGCAGGGTAGCCGGGGCTCCGTAGGGCACGAGCGCCTCGGGCAGCGCCACGCTGCCGTCCTCGCGCTGGCCGTTCTCGAGCAGCGCGATCATGTGCCGCCACGTGACGGCCGTGCCGTTGAGCGTGTGCAGCACCTCGGCCGAGGCGCCCTCCGACGGGCGGTAGCGGATCCTCAACCGCCGCGCCTGGTAGTCGGTCGTGTTCGACGTCGAGGTGACCTCGCGGTAGCGGCCCTGGCCGGGCATCCACGCCTCGCAGTCGTACTTCTTGGCCGCGCTCGCGCCGAGCTCGTCCACGCCGATGTTGACCACGCGGTACGGGATGCCGAGCTCCTGCAACAGCTCCTCCTCGATCGCCAGCAGGCGCTCGTGCTCGTCGCGCGAGGCGTCGGGCTCGACGAACGAGAACATCTCGAGCTTGTCGAACTGGTGTACGCGGAAGATGCCGCGCGTGTCCTTGCCGGCCGCGCCGGCCTCGCGCCGGAAGCACGACGAGAAGCCGGCGTAGCGCAGCGGCAGCTCGTCGACGATCTCGTCGGCGTGCAGCGAGGCGAGCGCGACCTCGCTCGTGCCCACCAGGTAGAGGTCGTCGTCGGGCAGGTGGTAGATCTGCTGCTCGGTGTCGGGCAAGAAGCCGGTCCCGTAGAGCGCCTCCTCGCGCACGAGGACCGGGGGAATGACCGGCTCGAAGCCGTGGCCTCTCAGCTTGTCGAACGCCCAGCGCACGAGCGCGAACTCGAGCAGGACGAGGTCGCCGCGCAGATAGGCAAAACGCGAGCCCGACAGCCGCGCGGCGCGCTCCATGTCGATGCGCTCGCCGGCCAGCTCGAGATGATCGGCGGGTGGGTGGGCCGGAATCCCGGGCTCGCCAACCTGGCGCACCACCTCGTCCTCGGCAGCCGCGGTCTCGTCGGGCAGGTTGGGCAGGGAGACGAGCACCGCCTGCAGCTCCTCCTCGGCGGTGCGGGCGCGCTCGCCCAGCGCCTTGACCTGCGCCGAGACGGTCTTCATGCGTGCGATCGCGTCGGTCGCGTCGTCGCCGGCCTGCTTGGCCGCGGCGATCCCCTCCGAGGCGACCTTCTGCTCGGCGCGCAAGCGTTCGGAGGCGGCCGTCGCCTCACGCCAGGCCGCATCGAGCTCGGTCAGCTCGTCGACGCGCGTCGCCAGGTCCGGCGAGCGCCGTGCGAGGGCGGCGCGCACCGCGTCGGGCTCGCGACGGATGAGCCTGAGGTCGAGCATTAGATGGTCGAGTCCGGGTCCGGCGCGGCGGGCGCGGCGGGCGTGGAATCGGCCATCTACTTGCCGGCGTACTTGGACAGGAACGCCGCCACGTCGTTGGCGTCCTTCCCCACCACGATGTTCTCCGGCATGACCGCGCCCGAGAAGCCGCCGTTGCGCAGCGCATAGAGCACGTTGCTGGCGGTCTCGCGGCGTGTGTCGAAGTTGGGCCCGTCGACGCGCTCGCGCTGGCGCACGTTCTCGGTGGTGCCCTGGGCGCCGACGACCCCGAGCGTGTGGCAGCCCGAGCAGCGCTCGGAGAACAGCAGCGCGCCGTGCTGGATGTTGGCCGGTTGCGAGTCGATCTCCGACGAGATCCCCTGCGACCCGCAGGCCGCGACCCCGGCTGCGACCAGTGCCAGTGCACCGGCGGTGGCTGCGCGGCGTCGGCCCATGACGGGCGCCATCATACGAAAGGCCATGACGGGCGGACGCCTCCTGCTGCTGCTCCTCGCGCTGGCGGCCGTCTCGGTGGCCGCCTGCGGGTCCGACGTCGCCTACACGCGCGCCCCCGACCGCAAGGTGCACGTGACCCTCGACGAGTACAGCATCAGCCCCGAGCGCATCGAGGTCACCGCCGGGCGCATCACGTTCGACGCGCGCAACGACGGCCGCCTCACCCACAACCTCGCCGTCGTGCAATTCAACCGCCCGAAGAGCGGCGAAGAGGAGAAGCAGTACGGCGAGGCGACCAAGACGCTCTTCCCCGGCCAGACCGGCTCGACCACGATCGACCTCCAGCCGGGCAAGTATCGCCTCGTGTGCACGCTGGCCAACCACGACAACCTCGGGCAGTACGGCGAGCTGAAGGTGGTGCCTTGAGCGCGGTCGTGGGGATCGTCGCCAACCCGGCCTCGGGGCGCGACATCCGCCGCCTGGTCGCCGGCGCTTCGGTGTTCGGCAACGCCGACAAGGCGGCCATGGTCTACCGGCTGCTCGCGGGCCTGGGCGCGGCCGGCGTCGAGCGCGCGCTGATGATGCCAGCGGGCGACGGGCTGTCGCGTACGCTGCACCGCCACCTGGCCGGCCGCGACGCCCAGCGGCTGCCGGCGCTGACCGAGCTGGACATGTCGCTGACCTCGACCGCGGCCGATACCACGCGCGCCGTTGAGCGCATGCTCGCCGAAGGTGTAGCCGCGATCGTCGTGCTCGGGGGCGACGGCACGCACCGCGTCGTCGCCAAGGCCTGCGGCGACGTCCCGATCTGCGCGCTGTCGACCGGCACCAACAACGTCTTCCCCGAGATGCGCGAGACGACGGTGGCCGGCATCGCCACCGGCCTGGTCGCGACCGGCCGCGGCGGCGCCGGCGCGCTGCGCCGCGAGGCCGCGCTGGTCGTCGAGCGCCGCGATGCCGAGCCCGACCTCGCGCTCGTCGACGT
>DATBKW010000211.1:0-3501 GCA_036555665.1 Solirubrobacteraceae bacterium
CCGGTGCCGACCTGCGCGCGGCGGTCGGCGGCCATCTCGGCCTGCTGCTCGGCCAGCGCGCGCTCGTAGAGGCGCGCGCGCAGCACGCGCATCGCCTTCTCGCGGTTCTGCAGCTGGCTCTTCTCGTCCTGCATCGACACGACGATGCCGCTCGGCTTGTGGGTGATGCGCACGGCCGAGTCGGTCGTGTTGACCGACTGCCCGCCGGGCCCGGACGAGCGGTAGACGTCGACCTGGAGGTCGTTGGGATCGACCTGGACGTCGACCTCCTCGGCCTCGGGAAGCACCGCGACGGTGGCGGTGGAGGTGTGGATGCGCCCGGCCGACTCGGTCTTGGGCACGCGCTGCACGCGGTGCGTGCCGCCCTCGTACTTGAAGACCGAGTAGGCGCCGTCGCCCTTGACCTCGAAGGTGTACTTGCCGTCGCCCGCCTCGAGCGGATCGACCTTGAAGCCGCGCCGCTCGGCGTACTTGCTCAGCATCCGAAAGACGTCGCCCGCCCACAGCCCGGCCTCCTCGCCGCCGGCGCCGCCTTGGATCTCGATGATGACGTCCTTGTCGTCGTTGGGATCGCGCTCGACCATGGCCAGCCGGATCTCCTCCTCCAGCTCGGCCACGCGCTCGCGGGAGGTCTGCAGCAGCTCGCGCAGCTCGGCGTCGTCGCCGTCCTCGGCCAGCAGCTCCTGTGCCCCGGCGGCGTCGTCGCGCGCGCGCAGCCATTCGGTCGCCAGGTCGTGGGGGCCCTGCAGCGCGCGGTACTCGCGCCCGACCTCGGCGTAGCGCTGGCGGTCGCCGATGACGTCCGGATCGGTCATCGCCTGAGAGAGCTCGTCGAAGCGCGCCTCGATCTGCTCGACGAGCGCCTCGATCACGCGACCACCTCCATGCCGACCTTGTCCTCGTCGGACACGTCGCGCGGATTCTCGACGGCGAGCACCGCGTTCATCGCGGCGATGGCGACGGCGAGCTGCTGAAGGTCGGGCTCGCGCGTGGTGAGCTTCTGCAGCTGCAGGCCCGGCCACATCACGGCCCGCACCCAGCGCCGGCGCCGGTTGCGCCCGGCGAACTTGATGATCTCGAACGAGATGCCCGCGATCAGCGGCACGCCGACGATCCGCGTGAGCACGAGCCAGTACCAGGCGGGCAGCCCGATCGGCGCGAAGACGAAGATCGCCACGATCATGACGATGAGCAGGAAGCTCGTGCCGCAGCGCGGGTGCAGGCGGCTGAAGCGCTGGGCGTTCTCCGGCGTCAGCTCGAGGTCGGCCTCGTAGCAGGAGATGGTCTTGTGCTCGGCGCCGTGGTACTCGAACACCCGGCGCAGGTCGCGCAGCCGCGAGAGCAGGACCAGGTAGCCCAGGAAGATCGCGGTGCGCACGATGCCCTCGATCAGCCAGAAGAGGAACGACGACTGCAGCTGGTCCTTGATCAGGCTGGTCAGCCCGACGGGCACGACGAAGAACAGCCCGACGGCCAGCGCGATCGCCACGATCACCGTGCCGGCCCACATGCCGCCCGAGATCTCCTCCTCCTCGTCGGGCAGCTGCGCGTTGGCGGAGATGCCCAGCGCCTTGAAGCCGATGACCAGCGACTCGACGAGCGCCACGACGCCGCGCACGATCGGCAGGCGCAGGAGGCGGTGGCGCTTGAGCACCGAGGTCAGCGGAAACGACTTGACCTCAATCTCGCCGTGAGCGCCCAGCTCGGGATCGATGCCCTTCTCGGAGACCTCCTCGGGCAGTGGCTTGCGCACGCCGACCGCCCAGGTCGAGACGCCGCGCATCATCACGCCTTCGAGCACGGCCTGCCCGCCGACGGGGGCGTCGCGCTGGGCGATCAGCCGCCCATCGGCAAGGGCCTGGGCGTCGCCCATGGTGTCGGGGCTAGGAGCGCGCGGAGCGCTTGGCGGCGCGGCGCTTGAAGCGCTCGACGCGACCACCCGTGTCGACCAGCTTCTGGCGGCCGGTGTAGAACGGGTGGCAGTTCGAGCAGATCTCGACGTGGATCTCGGGCTGCGTCGAGCGCGTCGTGAACTCGTTGCCGCACGTGCAGCGCACGTGCGCCTCGACATACTCGGGGTGGATTCCTGTCTTCATGCTTGGTTTTAGTGTAGCGGCGCCATCCTGCACGCAGGCGGCGGTCTCGCGCTTGGTCGAGCGCAGCAGCCGGCCGGCCTTGCCATACCAGCGGAAGCGCACCACGGCCCTGTACTCGGCGGGCGCCACGAGGCCCTGAACGCGCTGCTTGAAGACGAAGCCGCTCTGGCGCCCCGGCGAGGACTTGTGCCAGACGCCCAGGCCGGGCACCTCGATCGCCCCGAAGTCCTCGTCGGGCGGGACGCGCTCGAGTAGGTCGAAGCGCATCGCCATGCGCCTCGTGCCCTTGATCGCGGGCATCGAGCCGGTGAAGGTCGCGCTGCGGTCGGTCGTCTCCGGGCCCGACTGGCACGCGCTCAGCGTGGCGCGCAGCGGCGGCGCCTGGGCCTGTGCGGCGGCGGGGACGGGGAGGACGGCGAGTGCGATGAGCAGCGCGAGGCGGCGCATAGCGCTCCATGAACAGCGTGGCCGCGCCGTTGTTGCGCTACGTCACTTGGTAAAGCGGACCATCGCCGCCCTCGGGCGTCGTGAGACGCCCGCCCTTGGCCGTGATGGCCCCGCACTGCACGCAGTTGGTGTAGTTGACGATCACGTCGACGTTGCCGTCGGCGGACGCGTCGTCGGGGATCTCGTAGACGCCCGCGGGGCACATCCACACCCAGGCCTCGGCCACCTCGCGCGGCACGTTCTGGCGCACCCGGATGTGGTTGGGCGCGTCGTCGCGGGTCGCGTTGCCCGAGATGTAGACGCTCGAGAGCTTGTCGAACGTGTACTTGCCGTCGGGCTTGGGGTAGTCGGCCCGCTTGTCGCCGATCTCGACCGGCGACTCGCTGTCGCGGTGGTTGCTCCAGCGCCCGCCGGGGAAGCGGCCCTTGGAGATGACCATCGCGTTGGTGATCGCGCCGCCCACGAAGAAGCCCTTGCCGAACGGCTGCTTCATGTTGCGCGACTGGTAGAGCTCCTTGCCGATCAGCGAGTCCTCGACGCGCCGGTCATAGGCCGAGAAGTCCGTCGAGCTGCGCTTGAGCGCGGCGAAGATCTCCTCGGCGGCCATGATCCCCGAATGGATGGCGTAGTGGATCCCCTTGAGGACCGGCACGTTGACCATCCCCGCGCCGTCGCCGCAGATGACCATGCCGGGCGCCGACGGCTTGGGCATCGCCCAGTAGCCGCCCTCGGGGATCGCCTTGGCGCCCCAGGCGACGCGCTCGCCGCCCTCGAGGATCCCGCGCACGAGCTTGGAGGTCTTGAACTGCTGCAGCAGATCGTGGCCGGACACGGTCGCGTCGGTGTAGTCGAGGCCGACGACGAAGCCGATCGACACCTGGTCGTCGCCCATCGGATAGATCCAGGAGCCGCCGAACTCCTTGTACTTCGCGCCGTAGCGCAGCGGCCAGCCGAGCGT
>DATBKW010000212.1:0-10468 GCA_036555665.1 Solirubrobacteraceae bacterium
ATGCCGCCGATGGTGATCGCCGTGTCGTTGCCGATGACCTGGCCGCACACCTGCAGCATGACCTCGCACATGACCGGGTTGACCTTGCCGGGCATGATCGACGAGCCCTTCTGCAGCTCGGGCAGGACGACCTCGGCGATACCCGCGCGCGGCCCCGAGCCCATGAGCGCGATGTCCTGGGCGATCTTGGTCAGCGACACGGCGACGACCTTCAGCGCGCCCGAAAGCTCGACGAGCGCGTCGCGCGAGGCGTTGCCCTCCATGGGATCGGCGGGCGCCGCGATCTTGAGCTTGGTCTGCCTGCTCAGATCGCGGCGGACCTTCTCGGCGAACTTCGGGTGCGTGTTCAGCCCGGTGCCCGTGGCGGTGCCGCCGAGCGGGATCTGGCGCACGTGCTCCAACGCGGCCGCCACGCGCTCCTGGCCGAGGCGCACCTGCGCGGCGTAGCCGGCGAACTCCTGGCCGAGGGTGACCGGGACCGCGTCCATGAGGTGCGTGCGGCCGGACTTGACGATGTTCTCGAAGCGCTTGGCCTTGCGCGACAGCGAGCGCTCGAGCTGCTTCAGGGCCGGCAGCAGATCGTTGGTCGCGCGGTCCAGCGCGGCGAGGTGGACGGCGCTGGGGAAGACGTCGTTGGACGACTGGCCCATGTTGACGTGGTCGTTGGGGTGCACGCCGTTGCCGGCCAGCGCGGCGATGACCTCGTTGGCGTTCGTGTTCGAGGATGTGCCCGAGCCGGTCTGGAAGACGTCGATCGGGAACTGGGCGTCGTGGGTGCCGGCCGTGACCTCGTCGGCGGCGGTCGTGATCGCGTCGGCGATCTTGGGATCGAGCTTGCCGAGCTCGGCGTTGGCGCGCGCCGACGCGCCCTTGATGCGCCCGAGCCAGTGGATGACCGAGGCCGGAACCGCCTCGCCGGAGATGGGAAAGTTCTCGACGGCCTTCTGCGTCTCGCCGCCGTACAGGGTCTTTCGCGGTGCCATGCCCCGAAAGCTAGTCCACAGCTCGCCGTCGCTGCGGCGCGGCTCAGCCGCAGAACGCGGCCAGCTCGCGCGCGACCCCCACCGGGTCGTCATAGGCCATGAGGAAGCCCGTGCCCGTGAGCACCCGCAGCTGCGCGTCGGGCAGCAGGTCGAGCGCCTCCTCGGCGGCCTGCAGCGGATGGCGGCGGTCCTCGTCGGCCCACAGCAGCAGCACCGGCAGCTCCAGGCGCGGGTAGAGGTCGAGCAGCTCGCGCCGCGGCCCGCGCGGCCAGCGCTTGGCCAGCCGCGCCCACGACCGGGCGAGGTTGGCGTTGCCGCCGACGTCGGCCATCGCGTGGCGCACCAGGTCGCGCGCCGCGGGCTCGGCGCTGACCGACAGCTTCACGCCGCGCTCGGGGCGCAGAGCGGCGCGCGCGACGTGCGTCATCACGCGGTCAAGGCCGGGGACAGCCCCCAACCGCGCGGCGGCGCGCCACGGCTCGCGCGGGGCCGGGCGGTGCAGCGGGTTGGGCATGAGCACGAGCCGCTCCGGCGCGAGCAGCCCGAGCTCGAGCGCGCGCAGGAGGATCTCGGCGCCCAGCTCGTGGCCGGCGACGAGCGGCCGCGGCCCCGCGGTGTCGACGCAGAAGGCGGCGATGACCTCGGCCAGCCAGTCGAGCGTGTAGGGATGGCGCGGGCGGTCCTCGGAGTCGCCGTGCAGCGGCAGGTCGGGGAGGATCAGCCGGTAGCGGTCGTCGAGGTACTCGACCGCCGGCTCGAACTCGCGGTAGCTGAGCAGCGCCGAGTGCAGGAGCACGAGCCCCGGGCCGGTGCCCGCCTCGCGGTAGGCCACGCGCGCGCCGTCGGTGTGGTGGTACAGGCGCAGCTTCACCCGCGGGCCTCCCCGGCGCGCATGCCGCGTGCAAGCGCGGCGAGTACGCTCGGCCCGCCGGCGTCGACAAACGCGGCGGTGCGCTCGATGCGCCGCTGCAGCTCGGCGTGGATGCCGGCGGTACGGGCCGCGCCGCGGCGCGCGGCGCCGACCAGGTAGCCCAGCCGCAGCGCGGCGGTGGCGTCGCCGCGCTTGGCCGCGTCGGAGAGGTGGTCGGCCGCGCGGGTGAGCACGAGCCCGGCGTTCTGCAGCTCGGAATCGCTGCGCGCGTTGGCCACGCATTCCGACAGGCGGGTCCCGGAAGGGAGCGTCACCGCGGCGGGGGCTCGCGCGAGCGCCCGCTCGATGGCGCCGGGCGAGCTCAGGCACGCGTCGTCGAGCGGATCATGGCCGCCGCAGGCCGCCAGCAGCACCACGGCGGCGAACAGCGCGAGGACCCGGACCATGCCCGGATCGTAGAGTGGCCCGGGTGCTGCGCTCGGACAAGACAACGAAAGCGGGACCCGCCTCCGGCCCGCACGTGCGGGCCTCCGGCACCCGCTCAGTCGACCGCGAGATCGTGCGCCTGGCGCTGCCCGCGCTCGGCGCGCTCGCGGCCGAGCCGCTGTACCTGCTGGTCGACACCGCGATCGTCGGCCACCTGGGCACGCCGCAGCTCGCCGCGCTGGCGCTGGCGTCGACCGTGCTGGCAAACCTCGTCGCGCTGTGCATCTTCCTGACCTACGGCACGACGGCACGGGTGACGCGCCTGCACGGCGCCGGCCAGGACGACGAGGCCGCCGCGCTCGGCCCGCAGGCGCTGTGGCTGGCGCTGGCCGCGGGCGTGATCGTCGCGGGCACCATCGCCGCGCTGGCCGATCCGCTTGTGCACGCGCTGGGCGGCGACGGCGACGTCGCGGACATGGCCACCGGGTACCTGCGCATCGCCTCGCTCGGCGTTCCGATGGCGCTCGTCGCGCTGGCCGGGCAGGGTTGGCTGCGCGGCATGGGCGACCTGCGCACGCCGCTGGTCATCGTCGTGGCGGCCAACGTCGTCAACGTCGTGCTCGAGCTGCTGTTCGTCTACGGCTTCGACTGGGGGCTCGACGGCTCGGCCTGGGGGACGGTGCTCGCGCAGCTCGGGATGGGCGCCGCGTTCGCGGTCGTGCTCCTGCAGGTGTTCGCGGCGCCCGATCTGGCCCGGATCCGCTCGCTGATCTCGATCGGCGCCCAGCTCGTCGTGCGCACCGCGGCCCTGCTCGCCTGCTTCGTGCTGGCCACCGCCGTCTGTGCGCGCATCGGGGCGGCGACGCTCGCCGCGCACCAGATCGCCTTCCAGCTCTATGGCTTCCTGGCCCTGTTGCTCGACGCGATCGCCATCGCCGGGCAGGTCATCGTCGGGCGCGCCCTCGGAGCGGGCGACGCCGACGAGGCCGTTGCCGCCGCGCGGCGCATGATCGAGCTGTCGCTCTTCGCGGGCCTCATCATCGGCGGCGTCTTCCTCGCGCTGACCGACGTGGTGCCGCGGGCCTTCACCGACGACCCGCGGGTCATCGACCAGGCGCACGACCTGTGGCCGCTGTTCTGCGTCATGTGGCCCGTGGCCGCCGTCGCCTTCGCGCTCGACGGCATCCTCATCGGCGCCGGCGACACGGCGTACATGGCCGCGGCGATGGCTGTTTCGTTCGTGGTCTTCGCCCCGATCGTGCTGGCGGCGAACACCGTTGCGGTCGTGTGGCTGGCGATCGACGTGCTGATGCTCGTGCGCGTGGCGACGCTCGGCGCCCGCTTCGCGCGCAGGCGCTGGGTGCTGGTCGGCGCGCACGCGTAGCGCGCCGCGCGCGTCACGACGACGGCGCGATCGCCTCGTTCATGCGCCGCTCGATGTCCAGCTCGCGGTCGAAGTCGGCCTCGTCGGCGTGGCGGTACTCCGTGCCCCGCCCGGCGAGCAGCTCGGCGAGCGCCTCGACGTAGGCCGAGTCGAGCTGCGATCCCGCGACGCGGCGCAGCTCGTTGAGCGCCTCGAAGGAGTTCATCGGCGTGCGATAGGTGTCGGGGGCGGTGAGGGTGTCGTAGACCTCGGCCACCGCGACGACGCGGGCGATGGCGGGGATCTCGTCGCCGCGCAGGCGCTGGGGGTACCCGCGGCCATCGATGCGCTCGTGATGGGCGCGCACGATCTCGGCCACCGGGCCGTAGACGCCGATGTCGCGCAGCAGCTCGGCGCCGATGTCGGGGTGGCGCCTGATGCCGCGCCAGTCGGCCTCCGCCAGCTGGCCGCCGCGCTCCATCACGCGGTCCGAGAGCGCGAACTTGCCGATGTCGTGCAGGAGCCCGGCGGTGTGGGCGAGCTCCTGGTCGCGCTTGGACATGCCGCAGTGCTTGGCGATGTCGCGCGAGAACGCCGCGACCGCCGCGCAGTGGCGCGCCGCGCGGGAGTCGCGCTCATCGAGCGTGCGGATCAACCCGGAGAGGACGCCCCATGAGAGGTTCGCGTACTGGCGCGTGCGCTCGCGCGCGACGATCACCAGCCGCGCCATGTAGGTGAAGGCGATCACGTTGAGCAGCACGAAGACGAGCGCCAGCAGCCCGAGCTGGTCGTAGATGCCGGCGATGACCGCGACCAAGCCGACGTTGAGCAGCACGGCGGGGAACATCGGGAGCGTGCCGCGGATCGTGCGCGCTACCGACTTGCCGTCCAGGAGCGCAAAGGCCGTCGACGCGAAGAGGAGGTTGACCGCCATCGTCGCCGCAGCGACGAGCGCGAGCACGGCGATGAACTCGAAGCTGTCGCTGGGGGGGTCGATCGCCTCGAAGACGAAGGCCGCGAGCAGGACCGGCGTGGCCGATCCGGCGATGTTGATGACCAGCGCCTGCCAGCGGTAGCGGTCGACGACCCACACGCCGGCGTAGGCGATCGTGGGGACGAGGAACGCGGCGGCGGGCCCCAGGAACGCGACCGCGAGCATCGCCGCGAGGAACGCCGCCGAGAGGGTCAAGGTCGGCGCGTGGCGGGCCGCGATGAGCTCCGCCCCGAGCGCGCATACCGCCAGGACGATCGCCAAAGGCTTGACTACCGGCGCCCAGGACGACATCGTCAGCCCTACGATCCCTATGCAAACGACGACGATGGCAAGCGTCATCGCGAGCACGGGACGCCCCCGAGGCTGGGCCTCCGTCATGCGCAGAAACTACAACGTCTGCGGGAGGTCCGGACGTGGTTGGAAAGAGAGCTGCCTAGCGGCCGCCGAAGAACATCAAAAGACTCCCCTCATTTGGGGGTTTGCGGGAACGGACGTGGCGGAACATACACACGTCCAGATCGCATTGCACGGATTTTGCCGCGAATCCCGTGCAAGATCTGTGTGCCTTGAGACAGATCTCTGTAAGACTGGTGCAGTGCGAGGCCAGTGCGCACGCTGAAGACATCTGAGGCTGCCTCGGTGCTGAACGTGAGCCCGAACACGCTCCGTGCCTGGGAGCGCCGTTTCGGCTATCCCAAGCCCCAACGCACCGCCGGCAAGCATCGGCTGTACACGCACGGCGAGGTCGCCGCCCTGCGCGACGCGCTGCAGGAAGGCCTCTCGATCTCGTCTGCAATCTCGCGTGCGCGCGAATCGCTGAGCTCTGACACCAGCACGCTCGTCGGGGCGCTGCAGGCCTTCGAGCTCGACCGCGCCGATGCAGCGATGGAGGCCGCCCTGGCCCTGCGCTCGGTCGAGCGCAGCGTCGAGGAGGTCCTGCTGCCGTCGATCCGCGAGATCGGCGAGCGCCACGGCTTCGACTCGGCCCCGTGGGCCTTCGCCGCCCGCTGGGCCACCGATTGGCTGCAGCGCGCGCAGCGGATGGCACCGCCCCCGACGCGGCCGACAGCGATCCTGGTCGGCGACGCCACGCGCGACGACCTCGATCCCGACGCGCTCGCCCTCAAGGCCCTTCAGCTCTTCGCCGTTCGTTCCGGCGCGCGGGTGCTCGTCCTGCCGATCACGGGCGTGGCGGGCCTCACCGAGGTCCTGGGAGCGTTCGCGCCGCAGGTGGTCGTCATCGCGGGCGCCCACGCCTCCGACGACGACGTCGCACGTTGGGCCTACCGGGTCCGTTCCGCCAGCGGCGCACTGCCGATGGCGCTCTACCGTCGCGGCGGCCGCGCCGATGCGGCCCGCACGACGGCGCGCACTCTCCCGGACTCGTCCGGCGAGGCGCACCGTATCGTCCTTGACATTCTCGATGGCCGGCCGCGGGGGATGGCCGCTCCGGCTGACGACGCCCCCCTCGAACAGCCGGACACCACCAGCCGCCAGGTGAAAGCCTCGTGATCGATCGCCCCCGCCTCGTCGCCCTACCGGGCCACCGAGACCACCCACGCCCCGACGTTCACTTCTGCGGCCACTGCGGGCGCCCGCCCGCGGCCGCGGACATCCAATCGGCATCGCGCGTGTGCACGCGGTGCGGCCTGGGCCTCATGGTCTCGGCGGCACCCGATGCCGCGCCGACGCCGGCCGACCCGTTCCTCCTCGTCGACGGCCAGCTCTCGATCTGCGCGGTCAGCCGCCTGGCCGAGGAGCTGCTGCTGACCAGCGAGACCGAGGTCGTCAACTCGCACATCGGTGACCTGCTCGTGCCGGCCGACATCGAGGTGTCCGGCCCGGATTCGCTGGTCAACCTCATCGTGCACGCCGCCCGCGGCACGGGCGAGGCGACCCACGTCGTGCTGCGCCCGGCCAAGGAGTTCGGGATCCGCTTCTGGGCGCGGATCGCGCCGTGCGGCCCGCCGAAGGCGGCGCTGGTCGTGCTCGCCGACGGCCGGGCCTAGCGTCGCCGTCGCCGCGGCGGCTCCTGCCGCTGCAAGCAAACGCCCGCCGTGCAGCAACGCTTGCCGTCGTTGCGCAAACCGCACCGACGCTCGATACATCGCGCATGGGCGCGATCCGCACCAACGCCGCTGCGGCCATGCTCGGCGTCAGCCCCAACACGCTGCGTTCGTGGGAGCGGCGCTTCGGCTTTCCCGAGCCGCGGCGCACGGCGGGCGGCCATCGCCAGTTCGACCTCGCCGAGATCGAGGCGCTGCGCAGCGCCTTCGAGGAGACGCACAACATCTCCTCGGCGGTCGCCCTCGCTCAGGAGCGCGGCGCCGGCCCCGCCACGCCGTCGCGGCTGCGCAGCGCGTTCGCGCGGTACGACGAGGTCGACGCCGATCGCGTCCTGGAGGAGAGCCTGGCCGTCCGCTCGGTCGAGCGCACGGTCGAAGAGGTGCTGCTGCCCGGCGTGGAGGCGCTCGATGCGGCCGGCCCCGAGTACGGCTTTGCGTGGCGTTGGGCGACCGGGTGGCTGGCGGCGGCGATGCGCGTCGCGCCGCCGGCGACCCGCGCCGACGGCGTGCTCGTCTTCGACGCGAGCGCGCCCTGCGACCTCGACGCCCTCAACGCGCAGGCGTTGGAGCTGTGCCTGCGTCGCCGCGGGCTGCGCACGCTGACCCTGACCGTTGCGCTGGATCCCGGCCGCATGGGCCGCGCGCTGCACGCGCTCGCGCCGCGCGCCGTCGTGCTCACGGGCCGCCGGGCGTCGCTCGACGGCCTCGGGCGCCTCGTCTATGCGGCGCGCCGGATCGGCGGCGAGCGGGTGGCGATCTACGACTTCCGCGGCGCGCTGGGCGCGACGGGCGCGACGACCGTGCCGCGGTTGGGCGACGCGCCGCGGGCGGCGTGTGAGGAGTTGGTGGCGCGCCTCGACGGCAGCGAGCGGGTGGGGCGGGCCGAGCTGCGCGCCGTGGGGCGCTGAGCGCCTGCGCGGGCCGCTACCGCCGCTTGACGCGCGGCCGGCGGTCCATCCGCCGCAGCTCGCGCTCGACGCGCTCGACGGTCTCGGCGACCTGGCTGACCAGGGTCTCGATCCCGCGGTTGCGGTCGAGCTCGGCGCGGGCGCTCGACACGGCCTCGCGCAGCATGCGCACCTCGAGGCCGAAGCGGCCGCGTAGAGCATTGAGCTCGTCGTCGTGCGAACGGCGCAGGCCGGCGACCTCGTTGGCGTGGCGCTCGCGCGCTACGCACAGCTCGACCTGGGTCGAGCGCTCGAGGGCGCGGGCGGCCTCCGTGGCGGAGCGCGCGGAGCGCATGCGACGGAGCGTCGGGATGAGGAAGACCAGGCCGCAGGCCAGGCCGACGAAGTAGGCGGCTACGTACATTCGCCTCGGCAATCGACCGCTGCGGGGCGATCCTGAGGCGATTTCTCGCGAAGTGGACGGTCGTCGGACCCGTCCGCCGCGAGCGTCAAGATCCCGCGCGATGACGCTCGTGCCCGGTGATCCGCTGGCCCACCGCGCGCTGGAGTCGCTCTTGCGCGCCGAGGCGAGCGTTCGCCGGCGGCTCTCGGCCGATCTCGAGCGCGAGGGCCTGAGCGCGTCGGGCTTCAGCGTGCTCGTCGTGCTCACCACGGCCGGCGGTCAGCTCGAGCTGCGCGCACTGCGCCGGCGTCTGCAGACGTCGAAGGCCAACGCGACGGAGGTCGTCACGACGCTCGAGATGCGCGGCCTGGTCGTCCGTAGCCGCCTGGCCCACGACCGCCGCGCAGCCGCCGTGGCGCTCACGCCGCTCGGTCAGGAGCTCGTCGACCGGCTCTTTCCCGAGCACACCGATCGTGTTCAGCGCGCGTTCGCCGTGCTCGACGAAGCCGAGAAGCGGTCGCTCGCGGAGATCTGCCGGAAGCTGGCTGCCTAGTGGGCCTTGAGGCAACGTTGCACTCGAAACGACGGGCGTCGACCGCCGCTGGGCGGCGTCCTCGACCCTCGAAATACCAATGGTATTCCTTCGGGTCTGCGTCCTTGCCCGCCGGCGCCGCCACTCCGCCGTTTCAAGCACAACGTCACCTCAAGACCCACTAGCCGGCGCGCCGCGTGACGAGCCGGATGCGCAGGCTCTGCGTCGCGTAGGCGATCAGCGCCCGCCCGCGCGTCGTCATCGCGAAGGACGGCGGGGTGCTGACCGCGGAGTCGCTGCCGGACACCGTCCGCACCGTGCCGACGATCCCGCCCGCGGCGATCCGCACGACGCGCACGCGATGGCGCACGCCGCTGCCGCCGACGACCCACGTCGCGTAGCCGGCGCCGCTGTCGACGGCGAGCGCGGCGTCGCGGGTGCGCTCGCCGGGGGCCGTCAGCGCCAGCACCGGCGTGACCGCATGGCCGTCGGGCGCCAGCTGCAGCGCCTGCAGCGGGCCCGCGGGTGAGTCGGCGCGCGCGGAGACGAAGGTCACGAGGACTTCGTTGTTGGTCATGGCCGTCGCCTGCACGGTCAGCGCGCGAGCGGTCGACGGCGCGAGCACGATCGGGGCGCCGAACGGCGCGCCGGGCGCCGCGGACGCCGCGACGAGCGCGCGGCCGCTCGCGTCGGCCTGGGTCCACACGGCGACGAGATGGCCGTCGGTCGTCACGGCGAGCCTCGGCGTGCGCGCGAAGCCGCCGGGCGCCGACATGCGCGTCGCGGGTCCGAACGTGGTCGCCCCGGGCGCGACCGTCGCGGTGAAGATCGCGCCGCCGCTGGGCCACACGGCGACGAGCGCACCGCCGGCGAGGCGGACGACCTGCGCGTCGAAGGTCGCGCCGGCCGGCAACCGCGTCGTCGTGCCCGCGCGCCCCTGCGAGATCGATCGCACGTAGGCCGACGTGCGCCGGTTGAAGCGCACGAGGTTCGGGGTCACGAAGGCCGGGTCGTAGCTGTTGGGCGGCCCGGTGATCGCGTTCGGACCGGTCGTCGCGCCGCTGCGCGTCACCGAGGAGAGCTGCAGCACGCGCGCGTCGGGGACACGGAACTGCCGCCACAGCACGAGCGCCGAGTGCCCGCTGTAGGTCAGCGCCGTCGAGTCCAGGCCGCGCGAGTCGCGCGCGGTGATGACCGGCGTGCCGATCGTGTCGACGGTCCCCTGGCGCAGCTCGACGCGGTCGGCGCCGCCGATGTGTCGGACGTAGGCGACGCCCGCGGCGTCGGGCCCGCCGAGGGCCACGACGGGCTCGCGCGCCTGCCCGCTGACCGTGACCGAGCGCGGCGCGCTCCAGGGCGCGGCCTGCGCGGCGGCGGGGGCCAGCGCGAGGATCGCGACGGCCGCGACGATGGCGCGAACGGTCACGCCGGTTGCAACGCGCGAGGGGGACCGGGGGTTGCGCTCCTACAATCCGCGTTCGACATGGCGCGTCGTCCCGTCGACCCCCAGCAATCCTTCCCTGCCCTCGAGGAGGCGGTCCTCGAGCGCTGGCGCGAGCGCGACGTCTTCCGCGAGTCGATCCGCCGTCGCGAGGGCGCGCCGCCGTGGGTGTTCTGGGAGGGCCCGCCGACGGCCAACGGTCGCCCCGGCGCCCACCACGTCCTCTCGCGCGTCTTCAAGGACATCTACCCGCGCTACAAGACCATGCGCGGCTACCAGGTCGAGCGCAAGGGCGGCTGGGACTGCCACGGCCTGCCGGTCGAGATCGCCGTCCAGCAGCAGCTCGGGATCGAGAACAAGCACGAGATCGAGGAGTTCGGCATCGCCGAGTTCAACCGGCGCTGCCGCGAGTCGGTCTTCGAGTACCTCGAGGACTGGAACGCGCTCACCGAGCGGATCGGCTTCTGGATCGACCTCGACGACGCCTACCGCACGCTCGACC
>DATBKW010000213.1:0-16115 GCA_036555665.1 Solirubrobacteraceae bacterium
GCGCGCGCCGACGCGCTCGATCCCGCTGCGCTGGACGAGCTCGACGAGCGTCTCGTGGTCCAGCGAGCCGGCCGCCGCGATGACGACGTTCTCGGGCACGTAGCGCGCGGCGTGAAAGGCGCGCAGGGCCTCGGCGTCGGCGGAGCCGACCACCTCGGCGCGCCCGATGATCGCGCGGCCGAGCGGATGGCTGCCGAAGACGGCCTCGCCGAGGACGTCGAAGACCTTGTCCTGCGGGTCATCCTCGTACATCGCGATCTCTTCGAGCACGATCTCGCGCTCGTTCTCGAGCTCGGAGCCGTCGAAGGCGGGGCGCCAGACCATGTCGGCCACGACGTCCAGGGCCCGCTCGAGGTGGCGATCGAGCACGCGCGAGTAGACCGACGTCGTCTCCTTGCCGGTGCCGGCGTTGAGCTCGGCCCCCATGGCATCGAAGAGCTGGTCGATCTCCAGCGACTGATAGCGCGCCGTGCCGCGGAAGAGCATGTGCTCGATGAGGTGGCTGAGCCCGGCCTCGGGCTCCTCCTCCGCGGCCGAGCCCGTGCCGATCCAGAGCCCGAGGGCCACCGAGCGGACGGACTCCATCCGCTCGCTGACGACCCGCAGGCCAGAATCGAGGACGGTCAGGCGGTGACCGTCCTCGACTGCCTCTGCGTGCTCCGCCGCGACCGGCGGATGCTCCTTAGCCACGCTCCGGATCGCGCCCCGAGCCCGACCGGTGACGCGGGCGGCCGGAGCCGCGCGGCCCGCCGTTGCGATCGCGCGGGCCGCGGTCGCCGCGGTCGCGGCGGGGGCCACCGCTCGAGGCGCCGATCGCCGCGAGCTCGTCGACGGACTTGCCGGCGATCTCCGGGTCCTCGGCCAGGCGCAGGCCGATGCGCCCGCGCTCGCGGTCGACCTCGACCACGCGCACGGAGACCTCGTCGCCCTTGTTGAGCACGTCCTCGACGGTGTCGACGCGCTGCCCCGGCGACACGTTGGAGATGTGCAGTAGGCCGTCGGTGCCCTTGGCCAGCTCGACGAAGGCGCCGAAGGTCGTCGTCTTGACGACCTTGCCGGTGAACGCGTCGCCGATCTCGACCTCCTTGGTCATCGAGCGGATCCGCTCGGCCAGCGCCTCGCCCATCTCGCCGTTGGACGAGTACACGAGCACCTGGCCGTCGTCGTTGACGTCGATCTGTGCGTCGAACTCGTCCTGCAGGCCGCGGATGGTCTCGCCGCCCTTGCCGATGAGCAGGCCGATCTTGTCGGGGTCGATCTGCACCGTGATGATCCGCGGCGCGTGCGGCGAGAGCGTCTCGCGCGGGCCGTCGATCGCGGCGCGCATCTGATCGAGGATCGACAGGCGGGCCTCGCGGGCCTGGGCGAGCGCGTCGCGCAGGATCTCGAAGGTGACGCCGGTGATCTTGATGTCCATCTGCAGGGCGGTGATCCCGTCCCCGGTGCCGGCGACCTTGAAGTCCATGTCGCCGAGGTGGTCCTCGACGCCGGCGATGTCGGTCAGGACGACGTAGTCGTCGCCCTCCTTGATGAGGCCCATGGCGATGCCGGCGACCGGCTTGCGGATCGGCACGCCCGCGTCCATCAGCGACAGCGACGAGCCGCAGACGCTGGCCATCGACGACGAGCCGTTGGACTCCAGGATGTCCGACACGACGCGGATCGTGTAGGGGAACTCGTCCGTGCTCGGAACGACCGGCACGAGCGCGCGCTCGGCCAGCGCGCCGTGGCCGATGTCACGGCGCTTGGGACCGCGCATAAAGCCCGCCTCGCCGACGCTGAAGGGCGGGAAGTTGTAGTGGTGCCAGTAGAACTTCTGGGTCTCGAGACCCAGCGTGTCCAGGCGCATCTCCTCCTTGAGCGTGCCGAGCGAGGCGACGCTCAGGGCCTGTGTCTGGCCACGGGTGAAGAGCGCCGAGCCGTGCGTGCGCGGCGCGACGCTGACCTCGATCGAGATGTCACGGATCTCGCGCTCGCCGCGCCCGTCGGGACGCTTCTTGTGGACGGCGATGCGCTCGCGGATGATCGACTTCTCGAGCTTGTCGAAGGCCAGCTGGGCCTTCTGGCGGTAGTCGGCGTAGGTGTCGGCCTCGGAGTCGCCGGAGTACCGCTCCAGGACGTCCTCCTCGACGGCCTTGGTGGCGTCCTGGCGCTCGAGCTTGTCCTCCACCTGGGTGGCGGCGTCGAGGGCGGCGCCATGGCTGTCGGCGATCTGGCGCACGAGGTCCTCGTCGACCTGCGGCGGCTCGATGACGAGCTTCTCCTTGCCGGCCTGCGCGGCCAGCTCGCGCTGGGCGGCACAGATCTTGCGGATCTCGGAGTGTGCGATGTCCAGCGCGTCGAGGATCTCGGCCTCGGGGATCTCGTTGGCGCCGGCCTCGACCATGAGGATCGCGTCGTCGGTGCCGGCGACGATCAGGTCGAGATCGGTGTTGCCGGTGAGGTCGCCCTCCTCCGGGTTGACGACAAAGTTGCCGTCGACCTTGCCGATGCGCACCGCGCCGACAGGTGTGGGCAGCGGTACCGGCGAGATCATCAGCGCCGCCGAGGCGCCGTTCATCGCGAGGATGTCGTAAGGGTTGACGTGGTCGACGCTCAGCGGCATCGCCACGAGCTGGGTCTCGTAGTGCCAGCCCTTGGGGAACAGCGGGCGGATCGGGCGGTCGATCATGCGCGCGGTCAGCGTGCCCTTCTCGCCGGCACGACCCTCGCGCTTGAAGAAGGAGCCGGGGATCTTGCCCGCTGCGTACATCCGCTCCTCGACGTCCACCGTCAGCGGGAGGAAGTCGACATCGCGGAGGTTGCCGATGGTCGCGGTGCTGAGGACCATCGTGTCGCCCTGGCGGACGACGACGGCGCCGGAGGCCTGCTTGGCCATCTTGCCGGTCTCGAACGAGATCTCCTTGCCGGCGATCTCCACCGAGACCGTCTTCACGGCGTCAGTGCTCATATGTACTGCCTTTCCTTGGCCGGCCTTCGGTCGTCGGCCACAGTCGTGTCTCTCACGGAATTCCGAACCCGGCCAGTCTAGCGGCCGGAAACCTGCGCGCCGCCGTGGAAGATCGTGGGCGTCGTCGTCGCACCGGCTCGCAGTGCTTCGCGGACGTCACGGCGCACGCGCTCGGCGACCACGGGGTCGCGGCGGTCGGCCTGGAAGCGTTCGAGATCGAGGCCGAGCTCTTCGCAGCGCGCCCACAGATGCGGGTCGTCGATGCGCCCCTGATCCTCGTAGAGCGCGTCGTGAAACGCCCAGAACGCGCCCTGGCGCGCGGCGGCCTCGGCCGCGTGCGCCAGCGGCACGGCGCGCTCGTGCTTGGCCTTCAGGGCGAAGTGCCGGAAGACGACGCGCGCGTCCTGCTCGCGCAGGCGCCGGGCCTCGACGGCGCAGCGCGGGCAGGCGAAGTCGCCGTAGAAGATCACGAGCGCTCCATCCTCCGGGCCGCGGACGTGGTCGTCGTCGCGCAGCGGTGGCACGGGTGCGCTGCGCAGGTCGGTCACGGTGCGCAGTCTCGCGCGCGCAGGGCCAGGATGCGGCGCAGCTCTTCGCTCACGGGCATGGGGCTCGTGCGTGATGCGCCGCCAGGTGAAGCGGACGGAAGCAGCCCCGACGCATTCACGGCGAACCTATTCCATCGCAGGCGGCCGCATGTCAGGCGTCTGGCGCGGCACTGGCGCGGCCGCCTCGCCTGACGCAACATCAAACGGTGGGCAGGGCCAAAGGGCACGTAGAGCGGCGATTCGAGCGGCGACAGGCGCGGATGCTCGAAGCCGAACGGCTGCCCGATCACGCCGATCGCCTGTACCGCGCGGCCTATGCGCTGTGCGGGACGTCGCACGATGCCGAGGACCTGGTGCAGGAGACGTTCGAGCGGGTGCTTCGGCGCCCGCGCTTCATACGCCGCGGAGACGATCTGGCCTACCTGCTGCGCGCACTGCGCAACACATGGATCGGAATGCGCCGAGCGCAGGCTTCGCGAGCGCGGACGGTCGAGCTCCGCGAGGAGGTGGACTGGATCGTCGACCATGGCGCCGACCCGGGGACGACGGCGATCGAAGTGCGCGCCGCCTACGGGGCCATCCGCGAGCTCTCCGATCCGCTGCGCGAGGCGATCGTCGCGGTCGACGTCGCCGGGCTGTCGTACCGGGAGGCGGCGCGTGCGCTTCGCGTGCGTGAGGGCACGATCATGAGCCGGCTGTTCCGCGCGCGCGAACGCGTGGTTGCGCAACTGGAGGGAGTTGCCGCATGAGCCTGTACGACCAACTGCAGGACGACCGCCAGCGGCGCGTCCATCGCCTGCTCAGCGGCGGCGGGCCGGCGACGCCGCCGACGCTGCACGCGAGCCTGCGCGCCCTGCGCGCGCCCGCGGCCCCGCGCGGTCGGCCGCGCCGTCTCGTCCTCGCCGGCGCCACCGCGCTGGCGACGCTCGCCGCGGTGCTCGCGCTCGCGCTCAACACCGGGTCGCCGGGCACTCCCACCGTCGCCGAGGCCGCGACCCTCGCCACCCGCCCCGCCACCGCCCCGTCCCCGGCCCGCGACGCCGCTCACCCCTCCCTCACGCGCGCGTCGTTTGCCGGCGTCACCTTCCCGTACTGGAAGGACACGTTCGGCTGGCGCGTGGCCGGCCGACGCGCCGACTCGATCGACGGCCGCGCGACGCAAACGGTCTTCTATCGCCACACCCACCATCGCATCGCCTACACGGTGATCAGCGGCAAGCCGTTGAAGCGGCCCGCCGGCGCGCAGCGGCTCGTCGTCGATGGTGTCGAGATGTACCGCTATCGCGACGGGCGCAATACCGTCGTGACCTTCGAGCGCGACGGCCACACGTGCGTGCTGGCTGGCTACGTGCACTTCGCCGGCACGCTGCCGAAGCTCGCCTCCTGGCACGGCGACGGCGCGATCCGGTTCTGACCTCACCCCACGCCCGGTCGCGCTCAGAGCGCGAGCCGGGGGCACTTGCCGGCGACGGGTCGGTCAGGAACTTTGCGCGCCGACGGCGACCGTCCGGGCAGGCCGGTCTTTCGTGCTCCAGCCGAGAGCCTGTTCGGCGACACCGGTGACGACGCGATCGACGGGCGCGGCGGCCGCGACCGGGTCGAAGGCGGTGCCGGGGACGACCGGGTCGAAGGCGGTGCCGGGGACGACCGGGTCGAGGGCGGCACAGGCGATGACCAGCTCGAGGCGTTCGACAGCGCCGGCGCCGACGTCGTCGCTGCGGGGCCCGGCAACGACATCGTCGACACCTTCGCCGATGGCGCCCCGGACGTCTGGATCGGCGGCCCGGGCGACGACGAGTGGCGCGTCGAGAGCCTGAAGGACCGTCGCGTGGACGTGTCGCTCGACGCGCGCGCGAACGACGGCGAACCCGGCGAGCGCGACGACGTGCGTCCAGACTGGAACGGGTGACCATCGAGCGCGGGCGCCTGGTCGGGAGCGACGGCCCCGACCACCTCACGGTGCGGCTGACCAGGTCAATCGACGGCCGCGGCGGCGACGACGTGCTCACGGGCGCCGAGACCGTCGTCGGGGGACCCGGACGCGACGTGCTGCGCGGCGCGGGGTGCGCTTGGGGTCTTCGGCCGCCACGGCGCCCGCGTAGACGTCCGCGACGGCCAGGTCGACGAAGTCACCTGCGAGGTCTCGGTGGTGCGCCTGCGCCGCGACGCGCGGGATCACATCCACGGGTGCTTCACCGTCGCCGGCGCCGTCCTGGTGCCCGGCCGCCGGCGCCTGGTCGCCGGCGGCCTCGTGCGGCTCCTCATTCGCTGCCTAGGGCACCAGCGTTGCCGCGGCACCGTTGACCTGCGCCCCGACCGCCCCAACGCCCGCCCGCTCGCCACAGCACGCTTCCACGTGCCCCCCGGCCGCTCGCACCCCATCGCGCTGCGGCTCAACGCACGCGCCGTCCAGCTACGCGCCACATGCGGCCTCGCGCGCATCGTCGTCAGCACACTGTCGCCCTTCACACCCGGCCAGGAGCGGCGGACATCCAACAGACGCGACCTCGGCACCACCCCGCACTCCCCCGCCCGCTGCCGCCGCCGGCGCTAGCGGGCGGACCTCACGTACCAACCAGTCGACCGTACGGTCACTGGCCGGGACCAGTTGGAAAGACCGCGCAACCAGCGCGACCACCCGAGCGGCAGCGGCCCCGGTCGAGCACGCTGCCCCAGTGGTACCGGCCGCTGCCGTAGCGGCCTTTGTAGAAGAGCGAGTCGTTGTACAGCGTCACGCCCGATGCCTCGTTGCGGATCGTCGCCGTCAAGTGGTAGACGCGACGGTTCGACTTGACGGGTGCGATGCAGCTGCGCCAGTGGTACCAGCCGCGTTCGAGCCGCGGGTGGGTCGTCCACGTGTCTCTGTTGATGGGACGATGGCCCGTGTGGTGGATGAAGGCGTGAAACCGGTACTGACCGCCCGCGAGGTGGATGCGGCGTGTCGGCACACACTCTCTGAAGTCGCTCGTCGGAGAGGGGACGATCAGCTCGCTGTAACGGTGGTTCCAGGTGTGCGCGGACGCGCTCGACACCGGCCCGGCGAGCGAGCCGAGCGCGGCGAGCGACGCGACGACAAACGCGAGCGCGAGAGTGATTCGCATCTGCTTGTTCGCCATCCCGCCCTGGCTGGCCGCAGCGTTCACTCCCGGGATCCTGGGATCAGCGCCCCGTTTTCTGTCCGACAGCGGACGGGACCCCCCTCGTATGGCGTCGCGACGCCACAGCGTCCTGTCGATCGTCATCATCACAAGCTCCTTGTCTCGTCGTAGATCTGGGGACCGCAGACCCCCGAACTGACACGGCCGGCAGTGCCCGGTCCCCCGCTCGCTTCCAACGACGCACGGATGCCGGCGGATATTCCGGCGGGGTATGGCGGCCATGCCACTGGTCACACGCAGGCACGCCGAGCGCCGAGCGGATGGAATACGTCGGCGGTGAGGCCCCTCTCTCTACTCGTACCTGCGAAACGAGAAAGGCGGTGCCTCGAGATGGTTGGCGATATCAAGGACCGGGCGAGCGGGAGGCGACGCGCGCACGACTTCAGCGCGCTGCGCAGGAAGATCACGGGCGCGGTCACGATCCGGGGCGATGCCGCCTGGGACGAGGCACGCCAGGCCTGGAACCTCCACGTCGACCAGCGTCCGGTCGCCGTGGCCGAGCCGGAGACCGTCGCAGACGTCGTCGCCATCGTCGACTTCGCCCGCGAGCGCGGACTGAAGGTCGCCGCGCAGGGCACCGGGCACAACGCGTCGGCGCTCGCGTCGCTGCAGGACACGATCCTTGTCCGCACGCACCGCATGCGGGTCGTCGACATCGACCCCGAGACCTGCCGGGCCCGCGCCCAGGCCGGCGCGCTGTGGGCGGACGTCGCCGTGCCCGCGTCCGAGTACGGGCTGGCCGCGCTGGCCGGCTCCTCGCACGACGTGGGCGTCGTCGGCTACTCGCTGGGCGGCGGCCTGAGCTGGCTGGCCCGCAAGTACGGCCTGGCCACCAACAGCATCACTGCGATCCAGATCGTCACCGCCGACGGACGCATACGCCTGGTCGACGACCAGCACGACCCCGACCTGTTCTGGGCGCTGCGCGGCGGCGGCGGCAACTTCGGCGTCGTGACCGCGATCGAGTTCCGGCTCTACCCGATCCAAGAGGTCTACGCCGGCATGTTGGTGTTCCCGTGGGAGCGCGCCCGCGAGGTGCTGTGTGCCTGGCGCGAGTGGACCGACACGGCGCCCGCCGAGATCACCACCTCGGCGCGCATCCTGCAGATCCCGCCGCTGCCCGACATCCCCGAGCCGCTGCGCGGCCGCAGCCTCGTGGTCATCGACGGCGCCTGCGTGGGCGATGAGGCCGACGGCGCCGAGGTGATCGCGCCGCTGCGCGCGCTCGGCCCCGAGCTCGACACGTTCGCGATGATCGGGCCGGCGCAGCTCCTGCAGCTCCACATGGACCCGCCGGAGCCGGTGCCCGTCACGGGCGACGGCGCGATGCTCGACGTCGTGCCGGTCGAGGCGATCGACGAGCTCGTGAAGGTCGCCGGCCCGGGCTCTGGCTCGCCGCTGCTGATCGTCGAGCTGCGCCACCTCGGCGGCGCGGTGGGCCGAGAGGCCGACCACCACGGCGCGCTCGCCAAGCTCGACGGCGACTACGCGTTCTTCGCGCTCGGCATGGCACCCGACGAGGAGACGGCCGAAGCCGTCGCCGCGCACGTCGACGTCGTTCGCGGCGCGCTCACCGAATGGGACGCCGGCAAGCGATACCTGAACTTCTCAGAGCGCCCCGTCGACACCAGCTGCGCCTACTCGGCGAAGGCCTACCGCCGGCTGCGCGCGGTCAAGACGCTCGTCGACCCCCACGACGTGATGAAGGCCAACCACCCGATCCCGCCCATCACTGACTGAGCCAGTGGGGTGGATCGTGTTTACGGCTCTACGCCGTTGTGTTACGAATCTCCGCGAGGCCGTCGAAGATCAGGCCGACGCCCGGCAGATCGCCGGGCGAGTCGGCGAGGTGGCTCCAGCGCACCACGCCGTCGGGGCCCACGATGACCAGCGCGCGGTTGGTCATGCCGCGGGGCTCGAAGTAGGCGCCGAACGCGCGCGCCGCGGCGCCCTTGGGCTCGAAGTCCGAGAGCTGCTCGATCGTGATGCCGAGCTTCTCCTTGAACGCCTTCTGCGAGTACGACGCATCGGTCGAGACGCCGTAGAGCGTGGCGCCCTGGGCGGCGAAGTCCTCGAGCGCCTCCTCGTAGATCTGCAGCTGATCGGTGCAGACGGGGCTGAAGGCGAACGGGTAGAAGACGAGGACCGTCGTCTTGCCGAGCAGGTCCTCGCGGGTGAAGTCCTCGCCGTCCTCGCGCTGCAGCTTGAACTCCGGGACCGGCGTCCCCGGAGCGATGATGCTCATCGCCGCAGGCCGAGCTCGCGAATCAGCTCGCGATAGCCCTCGAGGTCCGAGCGCTGCATGTAGTTCAGCAGCCGGCGCCGGCGCCCGACGAGCATGAGCAGACCGCGGCGCGAGTGGTGATCCTTCTTGTGCGTGCGCAGGTGGGCGGTGAGCTGGTTGATGCGTTCGGTGAGCAGCGCGACCTGGACCCGGGTGTTGCCGGTGTCCTTCGCGTCCTTGCCGAACTGGTTCGTGAGCTCGGCCTTTCGTTCCTGCGTAAGCGTCATAGGCGACGTGGGAAGGTAGCAGAGTGCCGTCCGGCTCAAACGCCAAGCCCCACGGGCACTTCCTGGCCGCCGAGGCCGGCGAGCTGGCGGGCGTGTCGGGCACCACGATCGGCCAGTGGGCGCGGCGCGGGCTCATCCGCTCGTCGATCTCCGACGACGACCCGCGCGTCTACAGCGTCGAGGACGTGGCCGAGGCGGCGATCGTCCACGCGCTGCTCGACCGCGGTGTGCGCCACCAGGACGTCCACCGCCTCATCGCCCGCCTCAGCCGCTATGGCCACTGGCCGCTGAGCCAGGCCGCGCTGGCGACGACCATCGACGGCTTGCCCCAGATCGTCCTGCGCGAGGACGAAGGCGACTGGGTGCTGACCGCCCGCGGCTGGCAACGTCCGGCGGCACCGCTGGCGCTGCGCGAGGTGCGGCTGCGTCTGAGTCACGGCTAGCTGGCTGCTTCCGCGGCCACCGCCTTGGCGATGCGGCGCGCATGACGCGTAGAGACCCGGATGGAGCCGCTGAGGGCGACCTGGAAGCCTGCGAAGTACAGGCCCGGCGCCGCGGGGTCGCCCGGATTATCGCGACCGACGGCGAAGCTCGGCGGCCGTCGCGCGACCGGCGGGACCGCCCCCGATGACCACGGCGCCGTTCTCGGTCACGGGCCGAGGCTAACCGCCGGCCGTCGCGCCCGCATCGACCGACAGCGCGATGCCGGTGACGAACGACGAGCGGTCGGACATCAACCACACGACCGACTCGGCGACCTCGGCCGGCTCGCCGAGGCGGTCCATCGCCTGCGGCGCGATCAGCTCCCGCTGGCGTTCCGGCGGGAGGATCTCGATCATCGCCGTGCGGATGGCGGCCGGGCAGACGCAGTTGACGCGCACGCCGTCGTTGGCGTGCTCGACGGCCGCCGCGCGCGTGAGGCCGACGACGCCGTGCTTGCTGGCGATGTAGGCGGCCAGCGACGGCACGGCGATCAGCCCGGCCAGCGAGGCGGTGTTGACGATGGCGCCGCCGCCGTTCTCGAGCATGCGCGGGATCTGGTGCTTCATGCCCAGCCAGACGCCCTTGAGGTTGACGGCGATAACGCGGTCGAAGTCCGCCTCGGCGGTGCCGATCACCGTGTCCTGCAGCTCGACCCCGGCGTTGTTGTGCGCGAAGTCGATGTGGCCGAAGGCCTCGAGCGTTCGTTCGACCACCGCGCGGCAGTCGGCGTCGACGCTGACGTCGCCGGCCACGAACTCGGCGTGGCCGCCCTCCTGCTCGATGAGCCGCACGGTTTCCAGGCCGTTCTCGCGGCGCGCCTCGAGGTCGGTGACCAGCACGCCGGCCGCGCCTTCGCGGGCGAGCGCCAGCGCGGTGGCGCGGCCGATGCCGCCCGCGGCGCCGGTGACCAGTCCCGCCTTGCCCTCCACCAATCCCGGCATCTCAACCTCCTGTCAGGCCGCGATCGCCCTGGTCTCCTCGACATCCCGCGCCATCTGCTCGACCAAGGCCTCGACGGACTCGAAGCGCTTCTCGCCGCGCAGGCGCTTGAGGAACTCGACGCGCAGCTGCGACCCGTACAGGTCGCCGTCGAAGTCCACGAGGAACGTCTCGATCAGCTCGCCGCGTCCCGTGACGAACATCGGGCGCACGCCGACATTGGTGGCGGCGACGTGCACCACGCCGTCGGCCGTGCGTGCGCGGCACGCATAGACGCCGTGGCCGGGGACCACGTAGCCGTCCTGGGGCACGAGGTTGGCCGTCGGGAAACCCAATGTGCGCCCGCGCCGGTCGCCCTGGACGACCTCCCCGGCGACCGTGAAGGGCGCGCCGAGCAGCTTGTCGGCGTACTCGACCGCGCCGCCGAACACGAGACCGCGGATGTGGCTGGACGAGACAACCTCGCCGTCGACCTCGACCAGCGGCGCGACGCGGGTCTCGAAGCGCTCGTCGGCGCGCAGCAGCGCCTCGTCGCCGGCCGCCTTGTGGCCGAAGCGGAAGTTCTCCCCCACGCTGACGCGCTCGGCGCGCAGGGCGCCCACGAGCACGTCGTCGACGAAGCTCTGCGCGCTGCGGGCCGCGAACTCGCGGTCGAAGGTGATGACGACGAGCTCCTCGACGGCCAGCTCGGAAATCAGCTCGGCCTTGCGCTCGAGGGTGGTGAGCAGGCGCGGCGCGCGGCCGGGGGCGACGACCGCGGCGGGGTGTGGCTCGAAGGTGACGACGGTGTCGGCGCCGCGGATGACCTCGCGGTGGCCGAGGTGGACCCCGTCGAAGGTGCCGATGGCGATCCGGCGCGGGCGCGGCTCCACCTCGGACAGGGGCGTCAGCTTCACCCGCGGAAGCCTACGACGGGCTTCAGCAGGCCGTCCTCGCGCGGCTGCGCGATCGCGACGGGGCCGTCGGCGTCGGCGAGCAGGACGTGCTCGGCGTCGGATTCGCCGGCGATCGACTGGCCGTGCCCGGCGCGCCAGGCCGCGTCGGCGTCGAGCTCGACGCGCGGGAGAAAGCCGAGCGCGTCGGAGAGCGGCAGCACGCGCGTGGGGTCGGCGTCTTCGACGTCGAACGGGCCGATCTTCGTGCGGCGCAGCTCCTCGCAATAGGCGTCGCCCAGTTCGGCGATGAGGGAACGCACGTACGTGCCCGCCGAGCACTCGATGAGGAACTCGGCGCGGTCGCCCTCGCGCCGGCGCTCTTCGAAGCGATACACGGTCACCTCCCTCGGCGCCATCTCGAACTGCTCTCCCGCACGAGCCCGCTCGTAGGCCTTGCGTCCCTGCACGCGCACCGCGGACCAGATCGGTGGCCGCTGCATCAACGTGCCCGTCGGCAGCACGAGATCGGGCGGTGGCAGCCGCCCCGTCTCGGTGATCTCACCCTCGGGGTCGCCGGTCGTCGAGATCGCGCCCAGGCGCGCGACGGTCACGTACTGCTTGGGCAAGGCCATGAGAAAGCGCTGCACCCGGCGCGCGCGGCCGACGAGCACGAGCAGCAGCCCGGTCGCGAACGGATCCAGCGTGCCGGCATGGCCGGCCTTGCGGATGCCGAGCGCCCGGCGCGTGGCCAGGGTGAGGTCGTGCGAGGTCTTGCCCGCCGGCTTGTCGACGAGGACGAGGCCGTCCACTACAGCTGTGCTGCCACCTGCTTGCGCAGGAAGGTCACGAGCTCCTCCTCGGACATCTCCGTGGCGAAGCCCGCGGCCTGGCGGTGGCCGCCCCCGCCCCCCGCACGGGCGATGGCCGAGACGTCGACCTCGCCGTCGGTGGCGCGCAGCGAGACCTTGCGCCGGCTGCGGGACCCGTCGCTCATCAGCTCGCGGGCCAGGGCGGCGACCTTCGTCCCCTCGACCGAACGCAGGTGGTCGATGATGCCCTCCGAGTAGCTCTCCTCGGCTCCGGACAGGCGGAAGTCGTCGCGCGTCAGGCGCGTGAAGGTCAGCCGCCCGCCGTCGAAGCGCTCGACGTGGGCCAGCGCACGCGCCAGTAGCTCGAGCTTGGCGTACGGCATGCCCTCGTAGAGCCGGCGGTAGATGCCGTTGACGTTGACGCCGGCGTCGATGAGCTCGGCCGCCATCAGGTGCGCCCGCTCACCGGTGTTCTCGTACATGAACTTGCCGGTGTCGGTCACCAGGCCGACGTAGAGCGCCTCGGCGATCTCGATCGTCGGCTCGACCTGCAGCGCGCGCATGAGGTCCCAGACGATCTCGGCGGTGCACGACGCGTCCTCGACCACATGGTTGACCGTGCCGAAGCGCGTGTTGTCGTGGTGGTGGTCGATGTTGAGGATGTGCGCGTCCTCGCGCTTGAAGGCGCCGACCGGGTTGCGGTCGATGTTGCCGCAGTCCAGGAAGACGATCGTGCGCTCGTCGAGGTCCGTGGGCAGCGTGCTCTGCAGCCCGTCGAGCTCGAAGAAGCGGTACTCGTAGGGCAGCGGGAACTCGTCGGAGGCCATGAACATGACCGAGTCCTTGCCCAAGGCGAGCAGGACGCGGTGCATGCCGACGAGCGAGCCGAGGGCGTCGCCGTCGGGGTTCTCGTGGGTGACGAGCACGAAGCGCGATGCCTCGCGCAGCTCGTCCAAGACCTCCTGGCGCGTACCTGCCTCGACGGTGCTCACGCTGAGCTCTCCGGATGCTCATCCATGAGCTGTTCCAAACGCTGTGCGCGCGCCGCGGTGTCGTCGTGGACGAACTGCAGCGCCGGTGTGTTCTTCAGGCGCAGCTCGCTGCCGACGCGGCCCTGCAGGAAGCCGTGCGCGGACTCGAGGCCCTCCATGGAGGCGGCGATGGTGTCGGCGTCGCCGAGCACGCTCACGTATACGCGCGCATGGCGTAAATCAGGGCTGGTCTTGACATCCGTGACAGTGACGAATCCCACGCGGGGGTCCTTCAGATCATGGCTGAGCACGTCGCTGAGGACCTCTCGCATGGCCTCATCGACACGTCGCATCCTTTCCGTGCTCATCCTATCCCTCCCGCGTCCTCGAACGAGGTCAAGCTGCGCTCCACGCGCACGCCCTCGGGGTAACGGGACAACAGCCAATCCTCCACGTGGTCGGCCGCCTGCTGCAGTTGTTTGAGCGAGCCGCTGGTCAGCGCGCCCGCCAGCGTGGCGCGCTGCCACGTGTCCTGCCCGTCGACCTCGGACACCGCGACCCCGAGCCGCGTGTGGAGCTGCGCCTTGACGGAAGACAGCTCCTTGCGCTTGGACTTCAGGCTCTCGGAGTCCGGAAAGTGCAAATGGATGAGCAGGAGGGCGACGTAGGCGTGCGACACGGCCCCTCGACGGTAGCGTGCCGCCGGGTGGATGCCTCGCTGGACCATGTCGGCGCGGCGCTCGCCGCCGCCCGCCAGGCCGGTCTGCGGGCCGAGCGCGGCGAGGTGGTGTGCGTCGCCGCCAACGTGCTCGTGCGCCTCGAGCCCGATTCGATCGCCGCGCGCCTGACCGGCGCGACGTTGACCTTCCGCGATTCGCGGGCCTACCTGCGGCGCGAGGCGCGGTTGGCGGCGGCGCTTGCGCGCGCGGGCGCGCCCGTGCTCGCGCCGCTCGGCGGCCCGTTCGAGGCCGGCGGGCGCGCGGTGACGCTCTGGCCGTGGGTCGACACGGCGACGGCCGGCGACGCGGCCGCCGCCGGCCGTGCCCTGCGGGCGTGCCACGAGGCCCTGGACGACGTCGACCCGGCGCCGTTCGAGCCGTTGGCGATGCTGCACGAGGCGCGCCGGCTGGCGTCGCCGGACGTGATGCCGGCGGTCGATCGCTCGCTTGCCGCGCTGGGCGACGTGCCGCAGCGCATCGTGCACGGCGACAGCCATCCGGGCAACGTCCTGTGGACGGCCGACGGCCCGCTGTGGAGCGACTGGGAGGACGCGCACCTCGCACCGCTCGAGTGGGACCTCGCGTGCCTGGTCACCGCCGCGCGCGTGCACGGCGACGACTTCGGGTGGGCGGAGGCGGCGTTGGAGGCCCACGGCGTTGCGTATGACCCGGGGTTGCTCGACGCGTGCGTCTATGCGCGGGTGGCGCAGGGGGCTGCGTATTTGGCGTTCACGGGGCGCGGGGGTCCCGAGGCGCTGCGGTTGCGGGTGGAGTGGCTTCGGGCGGCCGGCGGCGATGCGCTGCCAGGGCATTGAGGACAAGGAGTCCGCGCCCGCTCCCGCGTGGGGCGGCCTCCGCCCGCCTCACTGTGGTGACTTATGTGGCTCCTGGCCATACAACCGACCAAAGCTTCGCGCGACCGCCCCGGCCGAACCCGCTTCCCTTACTGCCAAAACGGCCGCGAAGCGCCACGAGCGCCAAGCGGACGACAACCGCGCTACGCGAGCGCCCGCTCCACCTGCCGCGTCTCGTAGACCTCGAGCACGTCGCCCTCCTTGATGTCCTGGTAGTTGGCCAGGACGATGCCGCACTCGTAGCCGGTGGCGACCTCGCGCACGTCGTCGTTGAAGCGCTTGAGCGACGCGATCGTCGTGTCGTAGATGACGGTGCCGTCGCGCACGATGCGGACCTTGGCGCCGCGGGTGACGTGGCCATCGGTGACGTAGCAGCCGGCGATCGTGCCCACGCGCGAGGCGCGGAACGTCTGGCGGACCTCGACGGTGCCGACGGTCTCCTCGACCTCCTCGGGCGCGAGCATGCCGGTCATCGCGTCGCGCAGGTCGTCGAGCGCCTGGTAGATGACCGAGTAGGTGCGAATTTCGACGCCCTCGCGCTCGGCCACCTGGCGCGCGTCGCCCACCGGGCGCACGTTGAAACCCAGGACGACCGCATCGGAGGCTGCGGCGAGCATGACGTCGGATTCCGTGATGCCGCCGACCCCCGAGCTGATGATGTTGACGCGGATCTCGTCCTGCGGCAGCTTGGCGATCTCGTCCTCGAAGGCCTCCAGCGAGCCCGAGACGTCGGCCTTGAGCACGAGGTCGAGATCCTGGACCTCGCCCTCCTGGATGCCCTTGAAGATGTCCTCGAAGGAGACCTTGCGGCCGGCGCGGCGGGCCTGGGCCTCGTTGCGCAGCCGGATGGCGCGCTCGTTGGCCTGCTGGCGGGCGGTGCGGTCGTTCTCGGCCACGCGCGCGAACTCGCCGGCGTCGGGCACGCTGTCGAAGCCGAGGACCTCGACCGGGTCGCCCGGGACCGCAGCGTCGACGCGCTCGCCGTTGTAGTCGGCCATCGCTCGGACCTTGCCCCAGTGCGAGCCCGCCACGAGCGCGTCGCCGACGTGCAGCGTGCCGCGCTGGATGAGCAGGGTCACGACGGGACCGCGGCCCGGATCGAGCTTGGACTCGATGACCACGCCGCTGGCCGGGGCGTCGGGATTGGCCTCGAGCTCCTCGAGCTCGGCGACGACGAGGATCGTGTCGAGCAGGTCCTCGAGCCCCTGGTGCGTCTTGGCCGAGACGTCGACGAACTCGGTGTCGCCGCCCCACTCCGACGGCTGCAGGTTCAGCTGCGTCATCTCCGTGCGCACGCG
>DATBKW010000214.1:0-4336 GCA_036555665.1 Solirubrobacteraceae bacterium
TCGGTGAGCTGGCGGGCCTTGGCGATGAGGTCGCCGTTGGACCGCGCCATGACCCCACCGGGCAGGTAGAAGTTGTCCTCCAGGCCGACGCGCACCGAGCCGCCCAGCGTCAGCGCGGCGGCGACCAGCATCCACTGCGCACGGCTGACGCCGATGACGCCCCAGTGCGACCCGACCGGGACGTTGTCAGCCATCAGCGCGAGGTTGCGGGCGGTCGGCGGGATGCCGCCGGTGACGCCCATCACGCACGACACGTGCAGCGGCGGGCGCAGGACCCCCATGTCGACCAGCGGCGCCAGCGAGCCGACGTGGCCGACGTCGAAGCACTCGTGCTCGGGCTTGATCGTCAGCTCGTTCATCGCCTCGAGCAGCTCGATGATCTCGTCGAAGGGGTTGGCGAAGACCGCCTTGAACACGAAATCCTTGCGCTTGGCCGAGTACTTCGCGTAGTTCATCGAGCCCATGTTCAGGGCCGCCACGTCGGGCCTGCAGGCGCGCAGATAGGCGACGCGCTTGTCGACCGGCACCCCGATCGCCCCCGTCGAGAAGTTGACGATGACGTCGTCGACCTCGCCGACGATCGCCTCGGCGATGGCCTGGAAGTCCTCGATCTCGTAGCTCGGCGTCCCGTCCGGCCGCCGGGCGTGGATGTGGATCATCGCCGCCCCCTCGTCGACCGCCCGGCGCGCCTCGGCGGCGTACTCGGCGGGCGTGTACGGGATCGCCGGGCATTGCTCGCGGTTGGCGAGCGAGCCCGAGATCGAGCAGGTGATGATGACCGGGTCGTCGAGGCTCACGCGGACCAAGCTCCCATCGTGGGAAGTGAGACGTGCCACTTTCCACTCTGACGGCGGCCGCGCGGAGCGTCAACCCATGCGCTGGTCCTGCGGCGGGAAGTCCGCGTGGCGGTGGACGAGCCCCCACCTGCCGTCCACCCGCCGATAGACGTGCGTCACGCGGATGACCATCTCGCGCTCGGGACCGCCGTCGACGGCGGCGGGGCCGCGCTCGAAGCCGACGGTGTAGGCGAGGTCGCCGCTGGCGGCCACCACGACGTCCTCCGTCAGCGCCTCACCGCCGGTAAAGCGGCTGCCCACCCACTTGAAGGTGTTCACCACGGCCTCCGAGCCGTGCTCGATCGGGCCCCACGCGCCGAACAACGTCGCGTCCGGCGAGTCCAGCCAGCAGTCGGCATAGGGCTGCCGGTCACCACGGCGCATCGCCGTCAGGGCGTCGTGGACCCGCTCGATCGCCTGCGAGAGCTCTTCGTCGATGGCCATGTCACGCCCCAGCGGTCAGCACGATCGGCTCTTCCGCCGTCACGACGATCGTGTGCTCCTCGTGCGCGGCGGGCGCGCCGTTGGCCGTGACCATCGTCCATCCGTCGCCCGTGCCGTGCACCTCGCGCGTCCCCCCGGCGATCATCGGCTCGACGGTGAGCACGAGGCCCTCGTGCAGGCGAGCGCGCAGGTCGGGGTCGTCGAAGTTGGGCACCGTCGGCGGCTCGTGCAGCCCGCGGCCGATGCCGTGGCCGGTCAGGGCGCGCAGCACGAAGAAGCCGCGCGCCTCGGTGATGCGCTCGACCGTCGCACCGATGTCGCTGACCGTCGCGCCCGCAACGGCGGCGCGCATCCCGCGCGCCAGCGCCGCCCGCGCCGCGGCGCACAGGCGCTCGTCGGCGCTGCGCACCGGCGGGACCGCCACGGTGCTCGCGGTATCGCCGAAGTAGCCGCCGAGCTCGACCGCGACGTCGAGCTTGACCAGGTCGCCGGCACGCAGCCGCCGCGAGCCCGGGATGCCGTGCACGACCTCGTCGCCGACGCTGATGCAGATCGCGCCGGGGAAGTCGTAGGTGATGATCGGCGCCGAGCGCCCACCGGCGGCGCGGATGACCTCGGCGGCGAGCGCATCGAGCTCGCCGGTGCTGACCCCGGGCGCGACCGCCTCACGCACCGCGGCGAGCACCCGCGCAGCGAGCGCGCCCGCGCGGCGCAGCCCTTCGAGCTCTTCGGGCGAATCGACGGACATGGCTTCAGGGTACGCCGCGGCCTACGCGAAGTCCTCGCGCCAGGGAAGCCCGCTCTGCGCGCCGAGGCGCGTGACGCTGACGGCGGCGACGCGGACCGCCCAGCGCACGGCCTCGATGAGCGTCGCCTCGCTGCTCAGGGCGCCGGCCAGCGCGCCGCAGAAGGCATCGCCGGCGCCGGTCGTGTCGACCGCCTTCACCCGCGGCGCGGGCACGCGCTCGGCGCGCTCGCCCTCGACCACGACGGCGCCCTCGGCGCCGAGCGTGACGACCACCGCGCCCGCCCCCGCGATCGAGCGCGCGAGGACGACCGGGTCGCCGCTGCCGCCGGTGAGCGCCTCGAGCTCGCCGCGATTGGGCACGAGCACGTCGACCGCGGCCGCGAGCGCGCGCGCGGGCGCCGGGTTGAGCACCACGATCCCGTTGGCGGCCTCGATCGCCGCCGCCACCGCCTCGTCGGGCACCTCGTGCTGGAGCAGCAGGACGTCGGCTTCGCCGACCAGCTCGCCCGCCTTCGCGACGTCGCGCGCGCTGACGCGTGAGTTCGCGCCCGGGCTCACGACGATCGTGTTCTCCCCGCTCTCGTCGACCGCGATCATGGCCATGCCGGTGTGCTCGTGGCGGTCGGCGCGGACGTGCCTGACATCGACGCGCTCGCCGGCGAGCGCGCCCCGCAGCCACGTGCCCTGCGTGTCGGCGCCGACGCGCCCGACCATCGCCACCGCGCTGCCCAGCCGGGCCGCGGCCACCGCCTGATTGGCGCCCTTGCCGCCGGCCATCTGGCGGCAATCGCCGCCGACGACGGTCTCGCCAGGCGCCGGGTGGTGCTCGACGCTGACCACGAGGTCCAGGTTGATGGAGCCGACGACGGCGATCACAGCGTCTGGATCGCCCCCAGAACGAGATCCCAGAAGCGCGGCACGTCGAGCTCGATCGCCACGCGCGCGTTGGCGGGCCGGCCGAGGGTTCCGTGCAGGTCGACGACGGTGGCGCCGCGCGTCCAGCGCCCCTCGGTCTCGATCGACACGAACGCGTCGACGCAGCGCATGAGCGAAGCGTCGATGACGAGGGCCACCGCGCAGGGGTCGTGCACCGGCGGCCCGTCGAAGCCGAACACCGAGCGGTAGGTCTCGGCGAAGAAGCTCAGCCAGCCGACGGTGGCCTCGGCGGCCGGCGTGCCGATCGCGCGCAGGCGCTCCATGACCGCGGGCGTCGCCAGCGCCTGGTGGGTGAGGTTGAGCCCGATCATGGTCAGCGGCACGCCGCTGGCGAAGACGATCTCGGCCGCCTCGGGATCGACGAAGGCGTTGAACTCCGCGTAGGGTCGCGCGTTGCCGCGCGCGGTCGAGCCGCCCATCCAGACGATCTCGCTCACCGTCTCCGGCGCGCGCTCGAGCAGCGCGGCGACGTTGCTCAGCGGGCCCGTGGCGACGACGGTCGCCGGCCCGTGCGCCGCCATCAGCTCGATCGCCCCGCGCTCGTCGAGCGCGACGGTCGGCTCGGGGAGCTCGGCGCCGTCGAGCCCGCTCTCGCCGTGGATGGCGGGGGCCGTGACCAGCTCGCCGCGCAGCGGCCCCGCCGCGCCCGCTGCGATCGGCACGTCGAGCAGCCCGGCCAGCGTCATGACGCGCCGGGCGTTGAGCGTGACCTTGTCGAGCTCGGCGTTGCCGGCGACGGTCGTCACCGCGCTCAGCTCGACCGCCTCGCGCCGGCCGGCGGCCAGCAGGATCGCGACGGCGTCGTCGTGGCCGGGGTCGCAGTCGAGCAGGACGGGCATCCCGGGCAGCCTAGACTCTGGTCACAGCGGGTAGGCGTCGTCCGAAGTTCCTGTCATGACGCCGCATAGCAACAAGCCCGAGCCGGCTGAGCCCCACGCCAGCGATCTCGCCGACAAGCTCAGCCACGTGCGCCCGATCGCGCACGACGAGGACGAGCGCCAGAGTAGGGCCGACCGCGACGCCTACCACTCGCCGCTGCAAAGCCTCTTCGCGCCGGTCCCGCTGCCCAAGTGGCTCAAGCCGCGCAAGCCCAAGCAGCGCTTCTAGACCGGCACCACGCCGTTGCGCTTCCAGGGGCGCTGGACGACCTTGCCCTCGGCCATCTCCAGCGCGCGGCAGATCACCGGGCGCGTCTCGCGCGGGTCGATGACGTCGTCGATCATCCCGTTCCTCGCGGCGATGTAGACGTCGATGATCTGGCGGTAGGCGTCGATCAGCTCGGCCTTCTTGGCCGCCGGGTCGTCGGCCTCCTCGACCTGGCGGCGCATCACGATCTCGACGGC
This sequence comes from Solirubrobacteraceae bacterium, assembly GCA_036555665.1. Taxonomy (GTDB): domain Bacteria; phylum Actinomycetota; class Thermoleophilia; order Solirubrobacterales; family Solirubrobacteraceae; genus JAOPZW01. The sequence continues at coordinate 4,308 of DATBKW010000214.1, forward strand.
GCCCTCGGCGCCCATGACGCTGATCTCGG
>DATBKW010000215.1:0-3662 GCA_036555665.1 Solirubrobacteraceae bacterium
GTCGGCGTCGAGCGCCGCGACGGTGCGGCGCGCCGCCTCGTCGACGTGCACGCGCGGGTGGGGCGGGGGCTCGTTCTCGAAGTAGGTGCCCGGACCGTAGAGCTGGCCGTAGCGGACGACGACGCCGCCCGCGCCGAGGGTCTCGCGCTCGAGGTACTCGACCGCGGCCGCTCCGTCGCCCGCCATCTCCCACGCGACGCTCTGGGAGACGATCCGCGTCGCGCCGGCCGCGCGCGCGGCGGCGAGCAGGTTGCGCGTTCCCTCGCGCCGGATCCGCGCGTTGGACGCGCGGCCCTCGGCGAGCTTGGCCTGGTCGTCGGGGAGGTCGGTCAGCTCGTTGACGACCGCGTCGGGCGCGAAGCCGACGACCGCCGCGCGGACCGCGTCGGCGTCGAAGACGTCGCACACGACCGGCTCGGCGCCGAGCTCGCGCAGCCTCTGCGCCTTGGCCTCGGAGCGCGTCATGCCGGCGACCTCGTGTCCGGCGGCTATCAGCAGCGGCACGAGGCGTGTGCCGATGACGCCGGTCGCGCCCGCGACGAAGATCCGCATCGGCTCAGCCATCCCGCGCCACAACGTGCCAGATCGTGGTCGCCGAGGCGAGTGCGGCGACCGCGAGCCCGGCGACGGCGACTGCGGTGGCGAGCGAGATCGCGTCGGCGATCAGCCCGGTGGCGACCGCGGTGACCACCACGCCGGAGTACATGCAGGTGATGAAGGCCGAGGTGACCTCGCCGCGCCGCTCTGGGGGCGCGAGGCGGTTGACCTCGGCCTGCGAGCCGTAGTAGCCGAAGCCGAGCCCCGTGCCGGCGAGCACCGCCGCCACGAGCACGAGCGCCAGCGAGCGCGCGGGGAAAGCGAGCACGAGCGCGGCGATGCCCGCGACGACGAGGACCAGGCCCAGCGGCTGCGCCCGACCCGGCGTGGTGGCGCCGCGCAGGGAGATCACCTGCGCCACGCAGGCCATGGCGAGCATGACGGCGGCGATCGCGCCGAGCAGCGCGAGGTCGCCGGTCGACAGCAGCTTGGCCGCGTAGGACGGCACGACCGAGAGGAACAGCGCGCCGATCGCCCAGACGGCGGCGCCCGTCAGCGCGGCGCGCGTGAACGGGCCGCGGATCTCGCGCGGCACGGAGGGAGTCTGCAGGCGCCATTCGCCGCCGCCTTCGCGCGGCTCCTCGATCCGCAGCACGGCGGCCGCCGCGACCAAGGTCAGCACGAGGCCGACCAGGTAGCAGAGCTGTCGCGGGGCGGGCGCCCATTGCGCCAGCGCGCCCGCCACGAGCGGCCCGGCGGCACTGCCGCCGCTCTGGCCGAGGACGGCGCCGAGCGCGGCGCGGCTGGGGTCGCCGTCAGGCTCGAGCTCGACGAGTGCCGCGGCCGCGGTGCCGACGGTGGTGCCGAGCGCGAGCCCCTGGACGGCGCGGGCGACGAACAGCCACGCGGTGTTCTGGGCGGCGGCCAGCAGAGCCAGGCCGACGGCGGCGAGGCATAGCCCGGCGGCGATCACGCGCTTGCGACCGACACGATCGGAGAGCTGGCCGAAGACCAGCAGCGACGGGATCAGGGCCATCGCGTAGACGGCGAAGATCAGGGTCAGCTCAGCGCCCGAGAATCCGAAGCGTTCGCGATAAACCGCGTACAGCGGTGTGGGCAGGTTGCCGGCGAGCAGGAGGACGAAGAGCGCGCCGGCGACGACGAGGAACGGCGCGCGCGAGCGCGTCGCGACAATGGCCACCCTCACCTGGCTACCGGACCGGACCGAAGGTCAAACCCGCGTGGCAGAAATCGTCCGGTGGATGTCCTTGCCGCCATGAGCGTGCGCCGCCATCATCGCCTTCGTGCACCGCGTGATCATCCTCGCCGTCCCCGATCTGCAGACGCTCGACGTCAGCGGGCCGGCCGAGGCGTTCTCGATCGCGAGCCGCTGGCACGGCGCGGACTACGACGTGCGTGTCGTGACCCCGGACGGCGAGCCGGTGCGCGGCACGAGCGGGCTGACGCTCGTGCCCGACGGCGCCATCGCGGGCGTGCGGGGCGCCATCGACACGCTCGTCGTGGCCGGCGGCGCGGGCGTCTTCGCAGCCGCCGAGGACCGGCGCCTCGTCGCCTGGCTGCGCCGCGCGTCGCGGCGCGCGCGGCGGACCGCCTCGGTCTGCACCGGCGCGCTGCTGCTCGCCGAGGCCGGGCTCCTCGATGGCCGCCGCGCCACCACGCACTGGGCCTACTGCGATCGCCTTGCCGGGCGCTACCCGCGGGTCACGGTCGAGCGCGATCCGATCTTCGTGCGCGATGGCGACGTCGCGACAAGCGCGGGCGTCACCGCGGGCATGGACCTTGCGCTCGCACTCATCGAGGAGGACCACGGCGCGGCCACCGCGCTGGCCACCGCGCGCAGCCTCGTCCTCTACGTCCGCCGGCCGGGCGGGCAGTCGCAGTTCAGCACCGCGCTGGCCGGCCAGGCCGCGCGCCGCGAGCCGCTGCGCGAGCTGCAGGCCTGGGTCATCGAGCACCTCGACGACGACCTCAGCGTGCCGGCCCTCGCGGCGCGCGTGCACATGAGCGAGCGCAACTTCGCCCGCGCCTTCCGCGCCGAGACCGGCCTCACGCCGGCCGCCTACGTCGAGGCGGCGCGCATCGAGCGCGCCCGCCGCGAGCTCGAGAGCAGCGACCTCGGCGTCGACGCCGTCGCCGCGCGCTGCGGCTTCGGCACCGTCGAGACCATGCGCCGCGCCTTCAACCGGCGCCTTGGCGTCAACCCCGCCGCCTACCGCGCACGGTTCGCGGCCTGAAGACAGAGGAGCCAGCCCCGTGGACATCGCCATCCCGCTGTTCGACCGCTTCACCGCGCTCGATGCCATCGGCCCCTACGAGGTGCTCAGCCGCCTGCCCGGCTACCGCGTCACCTTCATCGCCGAGCGGCCGGGGCCGCAGACGACCGACAACGGCATGCTCACGATCGTCGCCGAGAAGCCGCTCGCCGACCTGCCGCACCCCGAGATCGTCGTCGTCCCCGGCGGCATCGGCACGCGCACGATGATGCACCACGAGCCGCTCCTCGACTGGGTGCGCACCGCGCATACGACAAGCAGGTTCACCTGCTCGGTGTGCACCGGCTCGCTGGTCCTCGGCGCGGCGGGGATCCTCGACGGCCTCGAGGCGACCACGCACTGGGCCGCGACGGACCTGCTGGGCAGCACCGGCGCGCGGCCGACCGCGCGGCGCGTCGTCGAGCAGGGCAAGGTCATCACAGGGGCCGGCGTGTCGGCCGGCATCGACATGGCGCTGACGCTGGCCGCCCGCGTCGCGGGCGACGCCGTGGCACAGGCGATCCAGCTCGGCATCGAGTACGACCCGCAGCCGCCGTTCGACGCCGGGGCGCCCCACAAGGCGCCGCCGGAGCTCGTCGAGATCGTGCGGCGGGCGAGCTGAGCGCGTTCACTCGCGCTTGAATCCGGGCATCCAGAATCTGGCTTGGCGCCGAGCGTCGGGCCGGTCGTCGAAAATAGGAACGGGATGGCAAACGAGACGGGCTTCACGCTTCGGGGCGGGCTGATCGGCGCGGTCCTGTCCGGTCGCTACCGGCTCGAGTCGAAGCTCGGGAGCGGCGGCATGTCGACCGTCTACCTGGCGCGCGACGAGACGCTCGAGCGCTCGGTCGC
>DATBKW010000216.1:0-2913 GCA_036555665.1 Solirubrobacteraceae bacterium
GCCGCGCGACATCGAGCACGACAACCCCGAGTTCCGGCGCCACGACGAGATGATCCACTTCCTGGAGCAGATCTACGGCAAGCCGGTCTCGATGGACGACATCGTCACCGTCGTGCGCTTCTCGCAGATCATCGAGCGCCCTCCGCACGTGACCGACGCCCGACTGGGCATCGGCGGCGCGCAGAACTGACGACGAACACCGCCGGCGCGCCACCGCAACCCGCCTGTTGAACGCGGGTTGACACGGCGGGGGTACCAACGATGGAGGAACACGCGATGTCACGCATCCGACGAGGCGCGCCCGCCGTCCTGACCGCGGTCGCCGCCGCCCTCGCCGTCCCCGCGATCGCCGCCGCGGCCGCCAAGCCCGGCGTTTCCACGGGAGGCGCGTCCAAGGTCACCATCACCACCGCGACGCTCGCCGGCAAGGTCAACCCGCAGGGGGCGCCGACGATCTCCTTCTTCCAGTACGGCACGACGACGGCCTACGGCTCGCGCACGCCCAACGCCGGCGCCGGCGCCGGCACGAAGGCCGTGACGGCCACGGCGGCGATCGCCGGGCTGGGCCCGAACACGAAGTACCACTACCGCCTCGTCGCCCAGAACAGCCTCGGCACCAGCGTGGGCAAGGACCGCGCCTTCACGACGCCCAAGCAGCCGCTCGGCCTCGCGCTGACCGCCACACCGAATCCGGTCGCCTTCGGCGCCCCCTCCACGCTGGCGGGCACGCTCTCGGGCACCGGCAACGCGGGCCGCCCGATCCGCCTGCAGCAGAAGCCGTTCCCGTTCACGGGCGCCTTCAAGAACGTCGGCAACGTGCAGCTCACCAACGCCCAGGGCGGCTTCTCCTTCTCGCTGCTGTCGGTGCCGCTGACCACGCAGTACCGCGTGATCGTCACCAACAACACCTCCGTGGTCAGCCCGGTGGTCACCGTCAGCGTCAGCGTCCGCGTCGGGACGCGGACAACCCGTACGCACATCCACCGCGGCGGCCGCGTGCACTTCTCCGGCACGATCACGCCGAACGTGCCCAACGTCCCGATCGCCATCCAGAAGCTCAACGCCAAGAAGCACTGGGTGACGATCTCGGGGACCATCACCCGCAGCAGCGGGACCTACGGCAAGACGATCCGGATCAGGCGCGGCGGCAGCTATCGCATCTACGCGGGCGCCAACGGCGGCACCTTCGCCCCGGGCGTCGGGCGCAAGGTCCGCATCCACACGACATAACCATCCGGCCTCCGGCCGGCGGGGACCCGCCTCCGGCGGCCACGTGGCCGCCTCCGGCACCCCTAAGCCAGCACCACCTGCGCGCCATCACGCGGGCTCAGCGTGATGGCGCGCCGGCGCGAGAGCTCGAGCCGGCCGTCGCCGGCCAGGCGCGGCTTTGCGCGCTCGAGCACGGCGCGCAGCACGACCTTCATCTCGACCGTCGCGAAGGCGGCGCCCAGGCAGCGGCGCCGGCCGCCGCCGAACGGGATCCACGTGTACGTCCCCGGTGACGTGTCCAGGAAGCGCTCGGGCCGGAAGGCGTACGGGTCGGGATAGATCTCCGGGTCGTGGTGGATGAGGTAGGCGTGGGCGACGAGGCAGACGCCCGGTGGATAGCGCCACCCGCCGACCTCGATCTCCTTCATCACCAGGCGCGGCGCGGCGTTGGGGAGCACCGGACGCCGGCGCAGCGTCTCCTGCACGGTGGCCGTGAGGTAGGCGTCGCCATTGCCCGCCGCGATCTCCTCGGTGAGCCGCTCGAGGACCGCCGGGTTGCGGACGAGCCGCTCGAAGGCGAAGGCCAGTTCGGACGCCGTCGTCTCGTGGCCGGCGACGAGCAGCGTCATCAGCTCGTCGCGCAGCTCCTGGGCGGTCATCGGCGAGCCGTCCTCGTGGCGCGCCGCGAGCAGCAGCGAGAGCACGTCGTCGCGCCCGGCTGGGTCGGCGCGGCGCTCGTCGATCAGCGCGAACAGCTCGGCGTCGACCGCCGCGCGGGTGCGCACGAAGCGCCGCCACGGCGTCAGCCGGCCGACGTCGCGTTGCAGCGGCGGCAGCAGGCTGATCGGGTTGATCCCGATCGTCAGCACGTCGGTGAGGCTCGCGCGCAGGCGCTCGAGCCGCGCGCCCTCCTCGAGGCCGAAGACGCTGCGCAGGATGACCTCGAGGGTCAGCGCCTGCAGGCGCGGGTGCAGGGCGACGGGCTCGTCGCGCGGCCAGCGCTCGACCTCCGCGGCGGCGACGTCCGCCATCACCTGCGTCAGTCGCGCGACCTGCTCGCCGTGGAAGGCCGGGAGCATGAGCCGGCGCTGGGCGAGGTGCGCGCCCTCGTCGAGCAGGATGACCGAGTTGCGGCCGACGATCGGCTCGAGGACACGCGCGCCTTCGCCGGGGTGCAGCACGTCGGCGGGCGCGGTGAAGACCTCCTTGACGTCCGCCGGATCGGCGAGCAGCACGAACGGCGGCGCGGCCATCAGGCGGATCGTGAAGCGCTTGCCGTAACGTGCGCGATAGCGCTCGAAGGTCGGCACCGGCCGCGCCCACCAGCGCACGGTCTGCAGCCAACTGGGTTCGCGGGGGCCGGGCGGGAGTTCCACGAGCCGATGCTAACGGGCCGAGTCGGCTGGCACTCGTGTTGTCAGAGTGCCAACCATCGTTGAATCGCCCTCGCCGATGTCCTACACTGCGCGCCAGCGCCGTTGGCACTCTCGCCTGTGGAGTGCCAAAGGCAAGCGAAACTCATCCTCTCTGTATGGAGGTCAATTCATGAAGCTCAAGCCCCTCGGCGATCGGCTGATCGTGCGGGCGATCGAGGAGGAGGAGACCACCGCGAGTGGCATCGTCCTCCCCGACACGGCCAAGGAGAAGCCCCAGAAGGGCAAGGTCATCGCCGCCGGCGATGGCAAGGTCAACGAGGACACCGGC
>DATBKW010000217.1:0-8699 GCA_036555665.1 Solirubrobacteraceae bacterium
TCGCCCAGGACTACATCCCGGTCGTCGCGTCGATCGGCGCCGACCGCGAGGGCAACTCCTACAACGTCAACGCCGACGAGGCCGCCGGCGCCGTCGCGCGCGCCCTCGGCGCCTACAAGGTCATGTTCCTCACCGACGTCGACGGCTGGCTGCGCGACCCGGCCGACCCGAGCTCGGTCATCAGCGAGGCCGGCGCCGACGAGGTCGAGGCCGCGCTGGACGGCATCGCGGGCGGGATGCGCCCCAAGCTCAAGGCGTGCCTGGACGCGATTCACGGCGGCGTGACCTTCGCCCACATCGTCGACGGCCGCGTGCCGCACTCGCTGCTGCTCGAGCTGTTCACCAACGCCGGCATCGGCACGAAGATCAGGCCGGCCGCATGACGCTGACGGACCTGCAACAGCTCGAGCGCGACCACCTCGTCCCCGCCTACGCGCGGCTGCCCGTCGAGTTCGTGCGCGGTGAGGGCGCCCGCCTGTGGGACGCCGAGGGCAACGAGTACCTGGACTTCCAGACCGGGCTGGCCGTCAACAGCCTCGGCCACTGCCACCCGGCCGTCGTCGAGGCCATCCGCGAGCAGGCGCAGCGCCTCATCCACGTCGGCAACCTCTTCTACTCAGAGCCGGGGATGCGCCTCGCCAAGCGCCTGGCCGCGTCCTCGCTCGGCGGCAAGGTCCACTTCGCCAACTCGGGCACCGAGGCCAACGAGGCCGCGCTGAAGCTGGCGCGCAAGGCCAAGCCGCAGGGCGACATCGTCTCCGTGCACCGCGCCTTTCACGGGCGCACCTACGGCTCGCTGTCGGCCACGCCGCAAGAGTCAAAGCAGGCGCCCTTCGCGCCGCTGGTGCCCGGCTTCGTCGCCGTCGAGCCGACCGCCGAGGCCATCGCCGCGGCCGTGAACGAGCACACCGCGGCGGTGATCCTCGAGCCCGTGCAGGGCGAGAGCGGCGTCTACGAGCTCTCCGACGGCCTGCTGCGCACCGCGCGCGAGGCCTGCGACGCCCACGGCGCCTCGCTGATCTTCGACGAGGTCCAGTGCGGGCTGGGGCGGACCGGCACGCTGTGGGCCTACCAGCACGCCGGCGTCGTGCCCGACGCCATGACCGTCGCCAAGGCGCTGGGCGGCGGCCTGCCGATCGGCGCCCTGGTCACCGGCGAGCGCCTGGCCGACGTCCTGTCGGCCGGCGATCACGGCTCGACCTTCGCCGGCGGCCCGGTGCAGTGCGCGGCCGGCCTGGCCGTGCTCGACGTCATCGACGACGAAGCCGTGCTGGCCAACGTGCGCGAACTCGGCGAGCGCCTGCGCCACGCCGTCCAGGAGCTGCCCGGGGTGACCGAGGTGCGCGGGCGCGGGCTGATGCTCGCGTTCGAGCTGGCCGAAGGCGGCGCCCCCGACCTCGTCCTGCGCGCGCTGCACGAGCAGCGCCTGGTCCTCAACGCCACCGGCCCGGCCACGGTGCGCCTGCTCCCGCCGCTGCTCATCGACGAGGCGCAGGCCGACGACGCCATCGCCCGGCTGCGGGACCTCCTGCGCTGAGCACCGCAAGCCCGCAGCGCTGGCTGACCCCCGGCGTTCGCGGCATCGGCGCCGCGAGCCTCCTCGACGACGTCGGCCACGAGGTGCCGACCGCGCTGTTGCCGAGCCTGCTGACCAGCACGCTCGGCGCGCCGGCGGCCGCGCTGGGGCTCATCGAGGGCGTCGCCGACGGTCTCGGAGGCGCCGCCCGCCTGGCCGGCGGCGCGCTGGCCGACGACCCGCAGCGGCGGCGCACGACCGCCGTCGGCGGCTACGCCACCACCGCGGTGCTGTCGTCGCTGACCGGCGCGGCGACCGCCGCGTGGCAGGTCGGTGTCCTGCGCGCCGGCGCCTGGGTCGCGCGCGGCCTGCGCTCGCCGGCGCGCAACGCGCTGCTCGCCGATGCGGTCGAGCCCGCTGTCTACGGGCGCGCCTACGGCTTCGAGCGCGCGATGGACAATCTCGGCGCCGTGGTCGGGCCGCTGCTCGCGCTGGCCCTCGTCGCCGCCGTGGGCGTGCGCACCGCGATCCTCGTCTCGGTCGTGCCGGGCGTGCTGGCCACCTTCGCGATCGTCTACGCGATCCGCCACAGCGCCGCCGCACAGGAGCGCGAGCACCGGCCGCTGCGCATCCGCGTGCGCCCCGTGATGCGCGGGCCGCTCGGGCGCCTGATGCGCGCCGTCGGCGCCTTCGAGGCCGGCAACATCGCCGCCACGCTGCTGATCCTGCGCGCCACCGACCTGCTGAGCCCCGGCCATGGACACGACAGCGCCGTGCAGATCGCCCTCGTGCTCTACACGCTCTACAACGTCGCCGCCACGCTGGTCAGCCTTCCCGCCGGCCGGGCGACCGACCGCCGCGGCGCGACGATCGTCCTCATCGGCGGCGTCGCCTGCGCGCTTGCCGCCTACGTCGGCTTCGCGCTGGCGGGCGCGAGCGTCGCCGTCCTCGCCGTCTGCTTCGTGGGCGCCGGCATCGCGATCGGCTGCGTGGAGACGGCCGAGCACGCTGCGGTGGCCGCGCTCGCGTCCGAGGACCTGCGCGGATCGGCCTTCGGGCTGCTGGCCGCCGTGCAGAGCTTCGGCAACCTCGTCGCCAGCGCGGTCGCGGGCATCCTGTGGACCGCGGTCTCGCCCGCGGCCGGCCTGCTCTTCGCCGCCGCGCTGATGGCCGTCGCGCTCATCGCGCTCGTCGCGTCCAGATAGCCCGCTACCGTAAGGGGCATGGATTCCCAGCGCGACCGGGCGGAGAAGCAGCGCAAGCTCAAGATGGAGGCCGTCGAGCAGCAGGTCGCCGACGGGTCGCTCACGATCCGCCAGATGACGCCCGAGGAGCGCAAGAAGTACGCCCCGCGCGAGAAGCCGCGGGCCGAGCGCAAGCGCCCACGGCGCTGAGCGCGCCGCTACCGCACGGCCGGCCGCATCACTGGCGGTGCTGGCTCAGGCCGTCGTTGCCCTTGTAGTAGCTCGTGATGCCCTGAAAGAAGCAGCACAGGCCGACGATCACGAGCACGGCGCCCAGCCACGCCGTCACCCATCCGGCGACGAGCAGGCACACGACCGTCGCCACGTACCAGCGCCACGGACGCAGCTCGGGGATGTCGAGGAACAGCGGCTCGCGCCCGATCGGATCGGGACGTTGATCGCGCGTGTCCACCAACCCGACGAACATGCCCTACGCGGATGATGGCACGGCTCGGTGGGCACCGCCACTGCCCACCGACCTGCGAGGGTATGCCTTGACGATGGCCGTCGACCCACTCCGCCTCTCGCTCCCGGTCGAGCACGACGGCGTGGCCGATCGCGTCGCGATCGAGGAGCCGCTGGAGATCCGCGTGCGCGGCGAGGCGCTCGCGATCACCATGCGCACGCCGGGCCACGACGAGGAGCTCGCGTTGGGCTTCCTCCACGGCGAGGGGCTGATCGCCGCCGCGGCGCCGGCCGGCCCGCCACCCGGCCTCGAGGCCAACACGGTCGAGGTCGACGCGAAGCTGAGCTTCGACCCCGGCCGCCGCCGCTTCTACACGACCAGCTCCTGCGGCGTGTGCGGCAAGGGCGCGCTCGAGGAGGTCGCGGTCAACGCGCCGATGCTGCCCGACGGGCCGCTGGTAGCTCGCTCGCTGCTCGCCGACCTGCCCGAGCGCCTGCGCCAGCCTGCCTTCGACGCGACCGGCGGGCTGCACGCCACCGGCCTGTTCGACGCCGCCGGCGAGCTCCTGATCGTGCGCGAGGACGTCGGGCGCCACAACGCGATGGACAAGGTCATCGGCCGCGCGCTCATGGACGGGCGGCTGCCGCTGCACGGCCACGTGTTGTGCGTCTCGGGGCGCCTGTCCTTCGAGCTCGTGCAGAAGGCCGCGGTCGCCGGCGCGCCGATCCTGGTCGGCGTCGGCGCGCCGACATCACTGGCGGTCGAGCTGGCCGCCGATCGCGCGATGACGCTGTGCGGCTTCGCGCGCGGGGGCGAGGTCAACGTCTACACCGGCAATGAGCGGGTAGGGGAGACGCCATGAACGCGATGGAATGGCTCACTGCCTACGCCGAGAAGCTCGGCATCGACCCGCCGACGCTCGACGAGGTGGACGGCCTGCTCGACCTCGCCGCCGTGGCCGCGCATTCCTCCGAGCGCACGGCGGCTCCGATCGCCTGCTGGCTGACGGCGCGCAGCTCGCGCACGCCGTTCGAGGCGCTCGAGATCGCGCGCAGCGTGGCCGCCGAGAGCTAGACCCACTAGTCGCCCTTCGGGCTCACGTGCTGGAAGCCGAAGCGGCCCTTGATACAGAGGTTGCCGCGGGTGATGTCGTGGTCGTCGGGGGAAGTGACCTTGACGATCTGGTTGTCCTGCACGTGGAGCGTCAGGTTGCAGCCGACGCCGCAGTAGGGGCAGATCGTGTCGGTCTGGGTCTGGCTGGACTCGTCCCACTGCGCCGCCTCGCGCAGCTCGTGCTCGGAGGCGAACATCAGCGCGCCGGTCGGGCAGACCGCGATGCAGTTGCCGCAGTACACGCAGGCCGAGTCGGGCAGCGGGTTGGCGTACTCGGTGGAGATGCGGGCGTCGAAGCCGCGGCCGGCGACCGTGATCGCGAAGGTGTTCTGCCACTGCTCGCCGCAGGCGTCAACGCACTTGTAGCAGAGGATGCACTTCGAGTAGTCGCGCACGTAGAGGTCGTTGTCGACCTTGACCGGCTGGTACACCGTGGCCGCGGTCTGGCCGTCGGGCTCCTCGTGGTGCCCCGTCCGTCGGCGATCGCGATCGGGGTCCGGCGGCGCCGGCGGACCGTAGCGATCCGAGTCAGCCTCGTAGCGCTCGAGGTAGGCCTGCGCGCGCGGCGTGATCGACAGGTCGGTCGACGAGTCGAGGAACTCCATCACCAGCTTGCGGCTGTGGCGCACGCGCTCGGAGTCGGTCTTGACGACCATGTCGGGCTCGACCTTGCGCGAACAGGCGGGCGCGAGGACGCGGCCGCCCTCGATCTCCACCACGCAGACGCGGCAGACGTTGGCGGGCCGCAGCGTGTCGCCGAAGCACAGCGTCGGCGTGTCGATGCCCAGCTCATTGCAGGCATCGAGGATCGTCGCGCCCTCGGGCACCTCGATCGGCTGGTCGTCGATCGTGAGGCTGACCGTGCGCTGTGTCATGCGAAAACTCCCAGTCGCTCGATGGCGGACTCGATCGCGGACGAGGCGGTCTGGCCGAGGCCGCAGATCGAGGCGTCGCGCATCGCCAGTCCGATCTCGCGGATGAGCGCGATCTCGTCCTGGACGGTGCCGCGCGTGCGGCCCGACAGCAGGCGCGCGACCGCCTCCTCCTGGCGCACGGTTCCCACCCGGCAGGGCACGCACTGCCCGCAGCTCTCGTCGCGCATGAACGCGGCGATGACCATGAGCAGCCGCCCGATGTCGACGGTGTCGTCGATGGCCAGCACGACGCCCGAGCCGAGCGTCGTGCGGAACTCGCGAGCGTCCTCGATGGTCAGGCACAGGTCCAGGTCCTCGGGCGTCACGAAGCCGCCCGCGGCGCCGCCCAGGAGCACGGCCTGAAGGTTGCCGGTGAGCCCGCCGGCGAGGTCGAGCAGCTCGCGCAGCGTGGTGCCGAACGGGACCTCGTAGGTGCCGGGCGTCCCCACGGCGCCGGAGACGCAGAAGAGCTTGGGCCCGGTGGACTTCTCGGTGCCGATCTGCGCGAAGGCTGGGCCGCCCTCCAGAACGATCGGCAGCGCGTTGACGAGCGTCTCGACGTTGTTGACGATGGTGGGGAGGCGGAAGAGGCCCTCGGCGACCGGGAAGGGCGGCTTGTTGCGCGGCTCGCCGCGATAGCCCTCGATCGAGCCGAAGACGGCGGTCTCCTCGCCGCAGATGTAGGCGCCGGCGCCCTTGCGCACTTCGATGTCGAAGCTGAAGCCGTGGCCGAGGATGTCGTTGCCGAGGAAACGCCGCTCGCGCGCGAGCGCGACCGCGTTCTCGACGCGCGCCTGCGCCAGCGGGTACTCGCCGCGGATGTAGAGATAGCCGAGCTCGCAGCCGGTCGCGTAGGCGGCGATGGTCATCGCCTCGACGACGGCGAACGGGTCGCCCTCCATCAGCACGCGGTCCTTGAAGGTGCCCGGCTCGGACTCGTCGGCGTTGCAGATGAGGTAGTGGGGGCGGCGCGGCTGGCGCGCGACGGCATCCCACTTGCGGCCCATCGGGAAGGCGGCGCCGCCGCGTCCGACGAGGCCGGAGTCGACGACCTCGCGGATGACGCCCTCGGGCCCGATGTCGATCGCGCGCCGCAGCGCCTCGTAGCCGCCGTGCGCGCGGTAGTCGTCAAGGCTCTCGGGAGCGACGGGGCCCACACGGCGCAGCAGCCGCAGGCTCGGGTCGCCCTCCTGCGGCGGCGTGGTCGACGGTGGCTCGGGCGGCGTGCCGCCGTCGAGGATCGCCTTCAGCCCTTCGGCGTCGACGTGGATCAGCTCGCGCTCCAGCGGCGTCTCCCCGGAGTCGGTGAGCAGCGCGGCCGGCGCGCGGTCGCACTGGCCCAGGCACGGGCTGCGCAGCCAGGTGGCCCCGCCGACGTCCTCGCCCTCCGGCCCGAGCTGGGCGATCATCTCCTCCGAGCCCGCGCAGCGGCAGGCGACGTCGTCGCATACGTGCACGACGCGCGGGGGGCGCTCCTCGACGGAGAACAGCGCATAGAACGTCGCGACGCCGTAGACGTCGGCGGGCGGAATCGTCAGGCGCCGCGCGATGTAGTTCAGCCCGCCCGGGCTGATCCAGCCGGCGCGCTCGTGCAGCGCGTGCAGCGTGGGCAGCAGCATGTGGCGCTGCGAACGCGCCGCGTGACCGCCGTGCGCGGCGTGGCCGTTGCCGTCGCCTGCCCAGACCTGCAACGAGGGCGGACCGAGGAAGGCGTCGACGGCGTCGCGCTCGGCCTCGGTGGGCTCCGCGTCCAGCAGCCGGACGTCCACTACTTGCCAGCCTCGCCGTGCGCCACGCCCGCCGCTTGGCGCGGGCGCCCGTTGGCCTTCTCCACGCGCACAGCCGTGGCCTTGAACTCGGCGGTCCCGGACTTCGGGTCGGTCGCGTCGATCGTCAGCACGTTGACGTCGACCTGGTCGGGGAAGTGGAAGGTCATGAAGGCCAAGCCGGGCCGCAGCCCGGGGTCGAGCCGCACCGGCGCCTCGATCGAGCCGCGCCGCGAGCTGACGCGCGCGAGCTCGCCGGGCTCGAGCTCGAGCTCTGCTGCGTCCTGGGGCGAGAGGTCGAGCGTCTCGCCGCGGCGCATCGGCGAGGCGTACAGGCCCGACTGCACGCCGGTGTTGTAGGAGTCCAGTCGCCGCCCGGTGGTCAGGCGGATGGGGAAGTCCTCGTCGAGCTCGTCGATCGGCGGCACCCACTTCGTCACCGAGAACGGCGCGAGCGGGCCGCCGACGGGCTCGTCCCAGAGGCGGCCGTGCAGGAAGGGCGAGCCGGGATCGTCCTCGCTGAAGCACGGCCACTGGATGCCGCCGAGCTCCTCCAGCCGCGCATAGCTCATGCCGCGGTGCATCGGGCTCAGCGCGCGCAGCTCGTCCCACGCCTCCTCCGGCGTGGGCTGGCCCCAATCGTGGCCGAGCCGGCGCGCGAGCTCGCAGATGATCCATTGGTCGTCGCGAGCCTGGCCGGGCGGGTCGACCGCCTTGCGCATGAGCTGCACGCGGCGCTCGGAGTTCGTGACCGTGCCACCGTCGGACTCGCACCACGAGGCCGTCGACGGGAACACGACGTCGGCCATCTCGCACGTCTTCGTGAAGATGATGTCCTGGGCGATCATGAAGTCCAAACCGTCCAGCAGCGCCAGCGCGCGCTTGGAGTCGGCCTCGGACTGCGCGGGGTTCTCGCCCAGCACGTACAGGGTGTTGAGCTCGCCGCGCTCCATCCCGTCGAACATCTGCGACAGATGCCAGCCGTAGTTCGGCGCGAGCGTGGTGCCCCACGCCGTCTCGAAGCGGGCGCGCGCCTCGTGATCGGTCTCGACGTCCTGGAAGCCCGGCAGCTTGTTGGGGATCGCGCCCATGTCGCCGCCGCCCTGGACGTTGTTCTGGCCGCGCAGCGGGTTCAGGCCTGAGCCGTAGCGGCCGACGTGGCCGGTGAGCAGCGCGAGGTTGATGAGCGAGAGAACGTTGTCGACGGCGGTGACGTGCTCGGTGATGCCCAACGTCCAGCACAGAATCGCGCGGTCGGCTTGCGCGTAGGCGTGGGCCAGCTCGCGGATGACCTGCGCGGGGACGGCGGTGACGCGCTCGCCCTCCTCGAGCGTCCACGGCTCGACCGAGGCGCGGTACTCCTCGAAGCCGCTCGTCGAACGCTCGATGAAGCGGTCGTTGGTCAGGCCCGCGTGGATGATCTCGCGGGCCATCGTGTTCGACAGGGCGATGTCAGAGCCCACGTCGAGCCCCAGCCAGGTATCCGCCCACTGCGCCGAGCCGGTGCGCCGCGGATCGACCGCGTACAGCCGCGCGCCGTTGTGCACGGCCTTGAGGACATGGTGGAAGAAGATCGGATGCGTCTCGCGGGCGTTCGAACCCCAGAGGATCAGCAGATCCGTCTCCTCGACCTCCTTATAGGACGACGTGCCGCCGCCCGCGCCGAACACCGTCGCCAGACCGACGACGCTGGGAGCGTGTCAAGTGCGGTTGCACGAGTCGATGTTGTTCGACCCCATC
>DATBKW010000218.1:0-15970 GCA_036555665.1 Solirubrobacteraceae bacterium
GTGATCGTCACCTTCGTGCCCCACCCGGAGGGCTCGAGCTCCACCGTGCCGCGTGCGCGGTCGCCCTCCCAGGCGACGGTGGTCTCGGGGTCGAGACGAGTGATGCGAATCTCGCCGAACTCGCCGAGATGGCGGGCGAGCGACTCGACGTCGGACAGCTCCGCCCACAGCTCGGGCGGGCTCTTGACGAGGGTCCGCCGGACGCTTGGCTCTTGCATCGAGGAGGTCATTCGCCGTCGCTTCGGCCCACCCTGCCGCCGGGGCGCGGTTACGTCGCCTGCAACGGCCCGCCCGCGGCATCCTCCTCGAGGAGGACACGCCCATCGTCACTTCGGAGTATTGACGACTGTCCGTCGGAGCCCGTAGGGTGGCCCGCCAAGTGCGCTCGCCCCTGGGGTCATCGGCGAGCCGAACCACATACACCGACCAAGGGGGGCACCCTTGTCACACCGCTCCAAGGCGGCATTTGCCGCCGCGGTAGCCGTACTCGCAGTACCCGCGAGTGCGAGTGCCGCGACGAAAACAGTTGACATGGGCCTGCCGACGTCTCAGCAAAAGGCGTTCGGGAAGGTCGTCGCGGACGTCAACGACTTCTTCCCGCACGGGACGACGATCCATGTGGGCGACTCGGTCAAGTTCGTGCCGACCGGGTTCCACAATGTCGACATCCCCCGCAAGGGCGGATCTGCGGCCGCGCTGCTCCTGCCGACCGGACAGGCCGTCGCCGGCTCCCTCGATGCGGCGGGCGCGCCGTTCTGGTTCAACGGGCAGCAGAACGTCGGCTTCAACCCTGCGCTCGGTCCTCCGGGGCTCTTCGGCAAGAAGGCCACCTACACGGGCGCCAAGCGGATCCAGTCGGGCTTGCCGTTCACGAATAAGCCGAAGTCATTCAGCATCAAGTTCACGAAGACCGGGACCTACACGTACTACTGCGACCTCCACCCGGGGATGAAGGGCACGGTCAAGGTCGTCTCCAAGAAGAGCTCGGTCCCGAGCGCGAAGGAGGACAAGCGCGACCTGAACACCCAGATCGGCTCGACCCTGAAGACCGCAAAGAAGCTGACCAAGACCGTGACACCGGCCAATACCGTCAGCATCGGCGCATCGGGATCGGGCGGGGTCGAGTCCTTCGCGTTCTATCCGGCGAACCTCAACGTCAAGACGGGCACGACGGTGAACTTCCGGATGTCGTCGAAGTCCTTCGAGGTCCATACGGCCACCGCGGGCCCCGGTGATCCCGAGAACCAGCCGACCTCCTACCTCGGGGTCATCGCCGCGTCGCTTCAGGGCAACGTCTTCGACCCGCGCGCGGTCTACCCGAGCGATCCGCCCGGCACGATCGCGGCGTTGACGCCGACGTTCCACGGCAACGGGTTCTGGAACAGCGGCGGGCTGGATCACTCGAGCACGACGCCCCAGTTGCCCGCGAGCAACTCGGTGACGTTCGCCGCGCCAGGCACGTACACGTTCTACTGCATGATCCACCCGTTCATGAAGGGGACGGTCACCGTCACGTGAGACGCCTGGCCACGATCGTGGCCGCCTTTGCCGGTATCGGGGCGGTGGCTTGTGCCACCGCCCCTGCCGCGTCTGCGCAGCTGCGCCAGTTCTGGGTCGCCGCCGTTCCCGCGCCGACCTGGAACATGGCGCCCAACGAGCGCGACGCGATCAACGGCGTCGGGCTCAGCCCCTCCCAGACGGTCTTCCCGACGGTCGTCTATCGCCGCTACACCGCGCACTGGGGTCATCCGATCGCCAATCAGGTCAGCGGCTCGAGCAACCAGGACCTCATTCCGGGCCCGCTGCTCCGGGCGCGTGCCGGCGACCGCCTCTACGTCCACTTCAAGAACCTCGACACCCTGTACAAGCGCCCGCACTCGATGCACTTCCACGGCGTCCACTACAAGCCCAGCTCGGACGGCGCCTACGTTCCCGGCATCTCGGGCCGCGACGGCAACGTCAAGCCCGGCCAGACCTGGACGTACAAGCTGACCGCGGGCTCTGACTCGGTCGGCGTGTGGCCGTACCACGACCACTCGCCATCGATGGACGACTCGATCCTCGGCGGCATGTACGGGATGCTTTCGATCCTCGGCAAGGGCCAGAAGCGGCCCGACCGCGAGTTCGAGGTCGTGTTCGCCCCGATGGGCGACTTCCAGACGATCGACGGCCGCGCCTTCGTCGGCAACACGCCGGTCTTCACCTCGATCGTCGGCCAGACGATCCAGTGGGACGTGATGGCGATGGGCTCCGAGCACCACACCTTCCACGTCCACGGCCATCGCTGGGTCTCGCCGTTCGGCACCGACGTCGACACGCAGACCGTCGGTCCGGCTGAGACCTTCGCGATCCGCTGGAAGGAGGAGGACCCCGGCACGTGGCTGTACCACTGCCACGTCGAGGCCCACATGATGGCCGGGATGATCGGCATCTACCACGTGAGGCCGAAGTGAGACGGCTCGCGCTCGCGATCGCGGTCGCCCTGGCGGCGTTCGGCACGGCTACCGCCGGCGCGATGGACGGCCCCATGGACCACGGCATGAGCGAGCCCGCGCACGAGGACGGCGTCGCGATCCAGTTCGCCGCCTACGCGCCCGGGCGCATCGACGTCGTGGCCGGCGACACCGTCCGCTGGACGAACAACAGCGTGCGCGTCCACACGGTCAACGCCGTCGACGGCTCGTGGTCGTCGCCGCGCATCGTCGGCACCGACAGCTTCAGCCACGAGTTCGACACGCCCGGAGCGACCCCGTACTACTGCGTGCTGCACCCGTTCATGCGCGGCGAGGTCGACGTCCACAATGTGCTCCTCACCGCCCCGGCCGAGCCGGGTGCGCCGGGCCGTCCGTACACCCTGCGCGGGCGCTCCGCGCTGGCGGCCGGCCAGAGCGTCGCGATCGAGGCCGACACCGGCGCGGGCTTTCAGCCGGCCGGCACGGCCACCGTGGAGAGCGACGGTTCCTTCGCCGCCGACGTGACCCCGACCGCCACCGCGACCTATCGCGCCGTCGCCGGCGCCGACGCGAGCCCCGGCGTGCAGCTGCTCGTGCTCAACCGCAAGCTCAGCGCGTCGGGCTCGACCCGCGGCCGCCGCGTGGTGGTCAACTCGAAGGTCACGCCCGCCGCGATGGGGTCGCCGGTCGTCCTGCAGCTCAAGCTGCCGCTGCACTTCGGCTGGTGGCCGGTCGCGCGCGCCAAGCTCGACCACTCCTCGAAGGCGCGCTTCGCCCTGAAGCTCGCCCATCGGTATCCGGCGCGGGTTGTCCTGACCCTCGCCGACGGCGCCACCGTGCTGGCGACGAGCCGCACGCTGCACGTCGGACCGCGCTGAGCCCGCCGCCGTTGCGGGCATCATCGCGGGGTTGCCCGAAGGAATCGCCCTCGTTCTCGCCCTGCTCGCGCTCGCGGGCACGCTGGCTGCTGCGGTGGTGCACTCGCGCTGGCCGATCGAGGCGGGAGCGGCGGTGGCCGGCGCCGTCGTCCTCGTCGCCGTCGGGGCGCTGAGCGTCGATGACGCCCGCGACGCGATCGGCGATCTCGGCCCGACGGTCGGCTTCCTGGCCGCGCTGCTCGTGCTCGCCGAGGGCTGCCGGCGCGAGGGCCTCTTCGACGCGCTGGGCGGGGTGTTGGCGACCGGCGCGCGCGGCAGCCCCCGGCGCCTGCTCGCGCTCGTGTTCGCCGTCGCCGCCGCGGTGACCGCCGTCCTCAGCCTCGACGCCACCGTGGTGCTGCTGACGCCGGTGGTCTTCGCGACGGCCTCGCGCCTGCGCACGAGCCCGCGGCCACACGTCTACGCCTGCTCGCACCTGGCCAACTCGGCGTCGCTGCTGCTGCCGGTCTCCAACCTCACCAACCTGCTCGCCTTCCACACCACCGACCTGTCGTTCACCCGCTTCGCCGGCCTGATGGTGCTGCCGACCGCGGCGGTCCTGGCCGTCGAATGGACGGCGCTGAGCCGCTTCTTCGCCGTCGACCTCGGGCGTCCGCGGCGTGCCGTCGCTGCGACCGAGCAGCGCGCGGCGCTGCCGCGCTTCGCGCTGATCGTCCTCGCACTGACGCTCGCCGGCTTCGCGCTCAGCTCGGCGGTCGGCATCGCGCCGGTGTGGGTCGCGGCCGCCGGCGCAGCGGCCATCAGCGCGCCGGCGCTCGCGCGGCGCGCCACCACGCCGCTGGCGCTGGGCCTCGCCGCCGAGCCGTCGTTCCTGGTCTTCGTGCTCGGCCTCGGCGTCATCGTCCGCGCCGCGAGCGACAACGGCCTCGCCTCCGCGGCGCAAACCCTGCTGCCGAGCGGTAGCGCGCTGCCCGACCTCTTGCTCATTGCGGTGCTGAGCGCGGTCCTGGCCAATCTCGTCAACAACCTCCCGGCCACGCTGATCCTCGTGCCGGTGGCCGCGCCGGGCGGCGCCGCGGCGGTCCTCGCCGTGCTCATCGGCGTGAACGTCGGGCCCAACCTGACCTACGTGGGCTCGCTGGCGACGCTGCTCTGGCGCCGCGTGCTGCACGTCGAGGACCACAGCGTCGAGCTCGGCGAGTTCGTCCGCCTGGGCGCGCTCACGGTGCCGGCGGGGCTCGTGGCGGGGACGATCCTCCTATGGTGCAGCGCCAAGGTGCTGATCTGAGCATGCGCGCGCTGGTCTGGATCGTCGAGGACACCTGGGAGGCGACCGTCGCCGAGGCCGTCGGCTTCCTGCCCGCCGACGCCGAGATCACGCTGCTGCACGTCGCGCCGCAGGACGTCGAGACGCTCGCGGCCGGGGCGCGCCACGGCCTGCTCGGGCGCCCGCGCCACCATCCGCCGCCCGGACCTCCGCCGCCCGCGCCGCTGCGCGAGATCTCCGAGGAGGCGGCCGCGGAGTTGCTGGCCGAGGCCCGCTCGCGGCTGGGCCGCGACGCGCGCGTCGAGAGCCGCCGCGGCCGCGTCGAGCACGAGGTGGTGGCCGCCGCCGAGGGCGCCGACCTGCTCGTGCTCGCGCGCGACGGCGACCGTTCGCGCCTGGGCCCGCACAGCCTCGGGCCGCAGGCGCGCTTCGTGGTCGATCACGCGCCGTGTCAGGTGCTGCTCGTCTGGCCCGACACGCCGCCGTCGGTATCAACGGCGCCCCCGTAGCCCTCCTACAGGGAGTGACACCAGGTACCGATGTTCAGGGACCGCCGGCGTACCCAGCCGTCTCGGAGGCGACGCGGCTGCTGTCCGCAGCCGTCCATCTCGACCGCGGCGCCCCCGGGCGTCGCGCCCGGAAGCTGCGGGCCGCGATCAGGGAGCAGATCGACGAGAACCCGTTCCGCGCCCTGGGAGTGTCGCCCGGTGTGGACCTGCGTCCGGTCGTGGCCAACTGCCGCACCGCCGAGCGCAGGCTGTTCGCGCGCGACGTCGTGTTGACGCTGCTGTTGGTGGCCACGGTCGTTCTTGCACAGATCCTCGAGCCCGCCGGCCTTGTCGTCTTCGTCGGGTTCGTCCTCGCGTGCGAGGTCGTCTACGCCGAGGCGGTCATCGCGACGTGGGGGATCGTCGCGCGGCGCTTCGGTCGCTCAAGCTTCGCTCCACCGCCCACCGACGATGCCGTCAGCCCGCAGGTCGTACGCGACCTCGCGGCGGCGCAGGACGGCAACGTCACCGTCTACTGCGGCTTCTCGCCGTTCGTCGGCGCCGGCCTGGACGCGGGCGGCTGGTCGTTCGCACTCAACGCCACGCGGGGCAAGGAGACCTTTGGCGCGCCCGCCGCGCCGCAGCCATTCACCCTGGACGAGCTGTACCGCCACGTCCATGAGGCGATCGAGTCTCTCGGCCTCCCGGGCCTGAGCATCGAGGACCGCCTGTTCGTCGAAGGCCGTGCCCTCGGTCGAGAGGGCCGCTTCCTCGCCGGGCCCGGGGTGCGCCCAACGACCGCGGCGAGCCCGACCATCATCGAGGAGTTCCTCGGCGGCGGCGCCGAATCGGTCCGCCACTACAAGACGGTCCGCGTCGTCGGGTGGGGCGGCGAGCTGGTGCTGTCGATCTTCCTGCGGTTCTCGATGGTGCAGCACAACCTGTTCGCCGAGAGCAGCTACTTCCTGCTGCCGCCCGTCGAGGAGGCCTTTCACGAGGTCGATCGCCTGAACGCGCGCCCGACGTGGTCCCAGCGAGGAAAGCTTGTGGTCGAGACCGCATGCGCGACGCCGGTGCGCACCCTGACGGCGCCGTTCCACGTGGTGCGCACGCTCACGGGGCCGCTGCGCCGCTGGTTGGTCGCGCGTCGCGTCCGCCGCGAGATCAAGCGCGACGGAGCTTTCGACTACGGCGCGCCGACGAGCATCCGCGACGCCTTCAAGTCGCCGAACTTCCGCCAGTACTTCCAGAAGCTCGATCGCGAGATGTGCGCGAAGGTCATCGAGCGCGAGTTGTTCGACTGCATCGTCGGCTTCCTCGACGCGCGCGACATCGACACGACCGACCTCAAACAGCGCGAGAGCACGATCCTCAACAACGGTGTGATCGTCAACGGCGGCACCATCCAGGCCGAGAGCATGGCCGTCGGGGAGCGAGCGCGCGCGTTCGTCGGCCAGACCATCGGCCGGGTGGGGAAGTCCACGCCGCAGGGCGGGGAGAAGGGGGCCAGCCATGGGTGACCACAACGAGGGCATCGTCGTCAGTGGCGGCTCGATCACGGCCGACGTACTGTCGGTCGGGCGGCGCGCCCAGGCGATCAAGAACGTCGGCGCGTCGGCGCTCGAGCTCGAGAGCAGGGGACAGCTCGAGCTCGCCGAGCGCGTCCGCGAGCTGATCGGCGCGATCGACGCTCACGCGGCGTCCTTGGAGCACCCGGACGAGGCGATGCGATCGGCCGAGCTCGTCGCCGAGGAGCTCGCCAAGGAGGAGCCCGACAAGCTCACCGTGCGCGCGATCCTGGGGGGCCTGCTCCAGGCGGCGGGATCGGTTACCGCCATGGCCCACGCCGTGACCGCGATCGGGGCGATCCTATGAGCCGCCGCGCACTCTTGCCCCCGATCGACGCCGGGCTGCTCGTGCTGCTCGCCGTCGCGATGGTGGCCGTGCTCGTCCTCGCGACGGGACACGCCAGGACCGATGCGGACTCGACGCCAGTGACGCCGATTGCGTTCACGGCCACGTCGGACGCCGACACCTCCACCACGCCGGACGCCACGTCTTCCACGCAGAGCACGACGCCCACCCCCGCCGTCACGGCCATCGGCGACGGCGAGATCCGGGCGCTGGCGACGCGCTACGTCGACGCCTACGACGCCGAGGACGCGGCCGGCCTGGCTGCCCTCATGACCGACGGGGTCGTCCGGCGTACAGTCGGCGGCTCGATCCAGGTGGGCCGCGACGCGGTGGCCGCCGAGTACCAGCGTCAGTTCGACGCCGTTGACGGCCCCGGGTACGGCCTGCAGGTCACCGGCGTCCAGCGCCAGGGCGCCGCCGCCACGGTCGAAGCCGCCTATGCGATAAGCGCCGCGAACATCTCGCAGGCCAGCGGCTCGATCCGGATGCACCTCGTGCACTCCGACGGCCATGTGCTGATCGCCTGGATGACGATCACGCCGGATTGATCACGAGGTCAGCGACGCGCATCGTTGCCGGCACCCTGGCCTTCCGGCCGGGAGACGGCGCGCTGCGCGGACGTAGGCTGGACGTTCGATGCGACCGCGACCCGCCGCCAATCGCCTCGCCGCGCTCGCGCTTCTCGCGGCGCTGGGGCTGGGCTTCGCCGGCCGCGTCGCGGTGCACGAGGGCGCCCGCCTGCCTCACGGCGACGCGCTGGTCGCGCTGGGCCGCGCCGCCGTCGCCCTCGGAGCGCCGTGGCTGGCCGCAGCGTGGGCCATCGGCGCGCTCTCGGGCTCGCGGTCGCGCGGCGCGCGCGCCGGCGGCGCGGCCCTCGCGCTCGGCACGGCGGCCTGGTACGCGCTCTCGGTGGTGGCCAATGGCCGTCCGGGCTACGCGCTGCCCGTCGCGGCGGCGTGGTTCCCGCTGGCGCTCGCCGCCGGCGCGCTGTTCGGCTTCGCCGGTGGCGCGTGGCGCGATGGCGCCCCGCGGGCGCGCGCGGTGAGCATCGCGGCGCTGGCCGGCTGCTTGGCGGGCGAGGCGCTGCTGCTCGCCGGCGAGTGGCCGGGCCGCGCCGCCGAGCTCGTCCTCGGCCTCGAGCTCGCCGCCGCGGTCGGCCTGCTGGCGCTCGCGCGCCGGCGCGCGCCGCTTGTCGCGACCCTGGTCGTGTTCGTCATCGCCGCGGTGGTCTGTGCCGGCGCCGAGGCCGGCGTGCGCCATGTCGCGCAGCTCGCGGGCTGGAACGGCCCGACGCTGTGAGAGCTCAGGGCGCGCGCTCGTCGAACCGCGGCAGCCCGTCGTCGGGGATCGGCTCCCACGGCGCCGCGTAGGCGACGAACTGGCGCACGCTCGGGCGGATTTCGGGATCGCGGTCGAACGAGCCCAGGCGCACGCTCTTGATCTCGCCGATCTCGGGGTCGCGCGTGAACAGCGCCGATCCGCAGGCGCCGCAGAAGAGCTTCTCCCAACCGCCCTCGGGCTGCCAGCTGCGCACGTGCTCCTCGCCGCGCAGGAGACGAAGCGATCCCGGCTCGATGTAGGAGGAGGCTGCGGCCGCCGAGCCCGTCCTGCGCTGGCAGCGCGTGCAGTGGCAGTACACCGCCCGGACCAGCGGCGCGCTGATCTCATAGCGCACGGCGCCACAGCCGCAGCCGCCGGTGTGGAGGAGCGCGACGTCCACCGCGACGAAGCCTACGCGCCGCCCGAGCCGCGCTCGCGCTCCCTCTCCCGCTCGCGGTCCTCGCTCTTGCCGATGATCCAGAAGGCGGCCGACACGCCGACCACCGATCCGACCCCGGCGATGAACAGCCCGGCCGCCAGCAGCGCCACGCGCCCGCCCGCGACGGCGGCGACCGCGATGCCGATCGCCATCAGCACGAAGGCGGCGATGAAGCCGCGCATCGCCGCCCCTAGAAGCTCGGCGTGTAGGCGCCGAAGATGTCCTGCATCGCGCCGCAGACCTCGCCCAGCGAGCAGCGGTCGCGCAGGGCCTCCTTGATCGCGGGCAGCAGGTTGCCGGTGCCGCGCGCGACCTCGCGCAGCTCCTCCAGCCGGCGCTCGACGAGCGCCTGATCGCGATCGGCCTTGAACGCCTTCAGGCGTTCCACCTGCGCGCGCTCGGACTCGGGGTCCACGCGCAGCAGGTCCGGCACCTCGACCTCGCTCTCCTCGACGTAGCGGTTGACGCCGACCACGACGTCCTGCTCGATGCGGTAGCGCTCCTGGTAGCCCCACGCGGACTCGTCGATCTCGCCGGTGATGAACTCGATCGCGTTGACCGAGCCGCCGAGCTCGTCGACCTTGGCGATCAGCTCGCCGGCACGCGACTCGATCTCGTCGGTGAGCGCCTCGACGAAGTACGAGCCGGCGAAGGGGTCGACGGTGTCGGTGGCCCCCGACTCGTGGGCGATGATCTGCTGCGTGCGCAGCGCGACCTTCGCCGCGCGCTCGCTGGGCAGCGCCAGCGCCTCGTCGAAGCCGTTGGTGTGCAGTGACTGCGTGCCGCCGGCGACCGCGGCGAAACCCTGCAGGGCCACGCGCACGACGTTGTTCTCGGGCTGCTGGGCGGTGAGTGTCACGCCGCCGGTCTGGGTGTGGAAGCGCAGCTTCTGCGAGCGCTCGTCCTTGGCCCCGAAGCGCTCGCGCATGATCGTCGCCCACATCCGCCGCGCGGCGCGGAACTTGGCGACCTCCTGGAAGACGTTGTTGTGGCAGTTGAAGAAGAAGGCCAGGCGCGGGGCGAACTCGTCGACGGCCAGTCCGGCATCGATCGCCGCCTGCACGTAGGCGATCCCGCTGCACAGCGTGAAGGCGACCTCCTGGACGGCGGAGCACCCCTTCTCGCGAAAGTGGTAGCCCGAGATCGAGACCGTGTTCCACTTGGGCACGTTGTCGCGGCAGTAGGCGAAGAGGTCGGTGGTCAGCCGCATCGTCGGGCCCGGCGGATAGATGTAGTTGCCGCGCGCGATGTACTCCTTGAGCACGTCGTTCTGCGTGGTGCCGCGCAGCTGGGCCGACGCGACGCCCTGCTCCTCGCCGACGAGCTCGTAGAGCAGCAGCAGCACCGCGGCCGGCGCGTTGATCGTCATCGACGTGGAGACCTTGTCCAGCGGGATCGAGTCGAACGCCGTGCGCATGTCGTCGATCGTGTCGATGGCGACGCCGGTGCGCCCGACCTCGCCCAGGCAGCGCGGGTTGTCGGAGTCCAGGCCGAGCTGGGTGGGCAGATCGAAGGCCATCGACAGCCCGGTCGACCCGTGCGCGAGCAGGTAGCGATAGCGCTCGTTGGACTCCTTGGCCGAGGCGTAGCCCGCGTACTGGCGCATCGTCCACGGCTGCTTGCGGTACATCTCGGGGTGCACGCCGCGCGTGTAGGGAAACGCGCCGGGCTCGCCCAGGCGCAGCTCGCCCGGCAGGTCGTCCTCGGTGTAGAGCGGCTTGACCTCGATGCCCGAGTCGGTGAAGCGGCGCGGGTCGTCGGGCCCCACGATGGGGGCGACGGTGAGGCGTTCCTCGGTGGCCATGCCCTCAACCGTACCGCTCGATCGGCGATCATCCCGCCATGACCCTCGGCGTCACCGGTGTCAGCGAACTGGTCCTCGAGGTCGTCGACCTCGAGGCCTCCGAGCGCTTCTACGCGGGCGTCCTCGGCCTGCCGGTGGTCGAGCGCTGGCCCGAGCGCGAGGCCTTTTGGGTCATGGCCGGCGATCGCACGCGGATCGGCCTGTGGCGCCCGCAGGTCGGCCTGCACGGCGGGCGCGGCGGCATCCACGTGCACTTCGCCATGCACATCCCCGCCGAGCGCTACGACGCGGCCGTCGCCTACCTACGCGAGCAGGGCCAGGAGGTCATCGAGCAGGCCTTCGGCAACCGCGGCCGCGCCCTCTACGTCAACGATCCCGACGGCAACGTCGTCGAGATGTGGACCTGGGACGTCGGCGAGCACCTCACTTCAAGCGAATCGTGACGAGCTTCACCGCGCGGTTGCGCGAGGGGTCGTTGACGGTGACGCGCAGGCGGATGCGCTGGCCGCGGCGCAGGTGCGCGCGGTAGCGCTTGGACGGCTTGAGCCTGATCCGCGCGCGGCCGGTGAAGCGCATCGAGCGCTTGGCGAGCAGCAGGTCGCCGACCGCGGCCTTGGAGAAGGACTTGACCGAGCGCACGCGGCCGAGCATCTCGGCGGTCAGGGTGTCCTGCACCGTCTTGTCGCTCGAGAAGACCGTGAATGCGATGCCCTTGCGGCGGAAGGTCCGCAGCTTCATCGTCTTCGTGTACGTCACGCCGATCTTGGGCGGGCTGACGTCGGGGCCGGTGTAGGGCACCGCCACGAGCGACAGGCTCGCGCACCCGCTGACCTGGTCGACGGTGTCGGCGCTCGCCGCGTCGGCCGCCTGGCCGCCGCACTCGACGCGGTCGGATCCCTGGTCGACCGCGTTGAGGGAGTCGTTGCCTTCGCCGCCGTAGAGGATGTCGCCGCCCGGGCCGCCGGTGATCGAGTCGTCGCCCTCGAAGCCCTGGAGCACGTTGGGCCCGGCGTCGCCGACCAGCGCGTCGTTGCGGCCGGTTCCGGCGACGTCCTCGATGCCGGTCAGCGTGTCGTTCTCCCCCGGGGCGCCGGCGTTGGCGGCCGCGCCGCCCGACAGCGTGACGCTCACGCCGCCGGCCGCATCGGTGCCGCGGTCGTGGTAGTTGGCGGTGTCGAACCCGGCGCCGCCGTCGAGCAGGTCGGCACCGAAGTCGCCGACGAGGTTGTCGTTGCCGGCCTCGCCGTGGAGGTCGTCGTTGCCCGAGCTGCCGTTGAGGAAATCGTCGCCGAGGCCGCCGAAGAGGTGGTTGGGGGCGCCGTCGTCGATGGAGTCGACGATCGAGTCGTTGCCGCCGCGCCCGTTCAGGGTGTCCTCGTCGGCTTGGCCGTCGATCGAGTCGGCGCCGCCGTCGGAGCCGGTGATCGTGTCCTTGCCCGCCCCGCCGCTGAGGTTCGTGGCGACGACGAAGTTGACCGTGGCCGTGTCGGCGAGGTCGTCGAGCGAGGCGGTGACGTGCAGCGTGGTGATCGTCGGCGCCCCGTCCGGGCAGGCGACCGTGTGAGCGTCAACGGCCACGCACGGCGCGGTGGGCGTGAGCGCCGCCGCCGTCGGGTCGCGCACGACGACATTGGCCCCTTCGTGCGTGAACGTCGGCTGGTTGGTCTCCGACGCCGCCGCGGTGTAGACGATCGTGCGCATCGCGCCGGTGTCGCTGGCGGCCACCGTCGCTGCCTGCGCGGTCGCCGGTGCGAATGCCGCGACGACGGCGGCAGCCGCAAATGTCTTCCCCAAGGAACCCACTCCCCTGTCTTCCGTGATGCCGTACCCCTTGCCGGGGCGGAAGTCTAGTGAGCCTTGAGGCAACGTTGCACTCGAAACGGCGGGCGTCGATCGCCGCCGTTCGAGCACAACGTCACCTCAAGACCCGCTAGGAAAGCAGATGGCTCGTGATCAAATCGGTGATCGCCTCGGGCTGCTCGACCGCGGCGAGGTGCGCGGCGTCCGCGATGACCTCGAAGCGCGCGCCCGCGATCGAAGCCGCGATCAGCTCGCCGTGCTCGGGCGGGGTGGCGGGATCCTGCGCTGCGGCGACGACGAGCGTGGGCGCGCGGATCTGGCCTAGCCGATCGAGGAGGTCCATGCGCTCGATGACCCCGCAGCAGTCGGCGTAGCCCTCGGCCGGCGTGGAGACGAGCATGGTGCGGATCGCGGCCGCCGTCTCGGGTTCGCGCTGGCGAAAGCCCTCGGTCAGCCAGCGCTCGATGCCCGCGTCGGCGATCGCATCGACGCCGTGCTCGCGGACCGCCGCGGCCCGCTCCGACCACATCGACGGCGGGCCAAGCTTGGCCGACGTGCAGCACAGCACGAGGCGGTCGATGCGCTCGGGCGCGTTGATCGCCAGCCACATGCCGACCATGCCGCCCAGCGACAGGCCGCACCAGTGCACGTTCTCGGCGCCGAGACGATCGAGCAGCGCCAGCGCGTCGGCGCCGAGGTCGGCGAGGTCGTAGGGCCCGGGCGGCGCCGGCGAGCGTCCGTGGCCGCGGTGGTCGTAGCGCACGACGCGCAGGCGCTCGGCCAGCGCCGGCACCTGGCGGTCCCACATCGCGGTGGTGCTGCCCAGCGAGTTGGACATGACCAGCAGCGGCGCGCCCTCCGGGCCGGCTTCCTCGTAGGCGACTTCGATGGTGCTCATGAGGGTCTCCTCTGCAGGGCGCGGTCGATCAGCGCATCGGTCGCGCCGAGGTACGTCGCGGGGTCGAGCAGGCGGTCGACGTCCTCGGAGTCGAGGTGCTCGCGCGCCGCCAGCGCCAGCGGGCGGCCCTCGGCGAGTGCGGCGCGCACGATCTCGTCGCCCTGCGGGCGCCCGATGGCGGCGGCCACGCGCTCGGCCAGGAGCGAGTCGTCGAGGTTGGCCCGCATGCGCTCTGCGTCGACCTCGAGGTTGGAGAGGCAGTCGCGCAGCCACGCGGCCGCCGAGCCGGTCGCGATCAGCAGCGCGCGCAGCGGCCCCCACTCGGCGTGCCACGCGCCCGCCGCGCGCTCGTGCTCGTGCTCCATGGCGGCCAGCAGCGTGGCCACCAGGCCCGGCGCCTGGCGGGCGCCGGCCAGCGCCGAGATCGCCGCCACCGGGTTGCGCTTGTGCGGCATCGTCGACGAGCCGCCGCGGTCGCCGCCCTCGCGCACCTCGCCGACCTCGGTCTGCGACAGGAGGACGACGTCGCCGGCGACCTTGGCCAGCGCGCCGGCGCTTTCGCCGAGCGCGCCGGCGAGCTCGGCGATGCGCGTACGGTCGGTGTGCCACGGCAGCACCGGCTCGGCCAGGTCGAGCTGCGCGGCAAAGCGCGCGAGGACGTCGAGGGCGCTGTCGCCGAGCGCCGACAGCGTGCCCGCCGCCCCGCCGAGCTGGGCGGCCAGGCGCGTGTCGCGGACGGTCCGCACGCGATCGGCGCTCTCGTCGAGCGCGACCATCCAGCCGGCGGCCTTCAGGCCGAAGGTCACCGGCACCGCCTGCTGGAGCAGCGTGCGGCCGGCCATCACGCTGGCGCGGTGCTCGGCGGCCAGGCGCGCGGCCGCGTCGGCGGTGCCGGCGAGGTCGTCGAGGACGACGGCAAGCGCGCGGCGCGCGACGAGCATCGCGGCGGAGTCGACGATGTCCTGGCTCGTCGCGCCGCGGTGGACGTCGGCCGCCGCGTCGCCGCCGACCTGCGCGCGCAGCGCCTTGACCAGCGGGGCGGCCGGGTTGCCGACGTCGGTGGCCTGCTCGCCGATCGCGGCGGCGTCGTAGCGGTCGGCCCGGCAGGCCGCGGCGATCGCGTCGGCATGCGCGGCGGGGATCACGCCGGCGGCCGCCTGCGCGCTGGCGAGCGCGGCCTCGACGTCGAGCATCGACTGCAGCCAGGCCTGGTCGTCGACCGCGGCGCGGGCGCCCCCACGGGCGAGCACGCCGTCGAAGAGCCCCGTCATTCGCCCGCGGCGTCGACCTCGGCGAGCACGCGCTGGGCGGCGGCGAACGCGCTGTTCGCCGCGGGCACGCCGGCGTAGACGGCGCCGTGCAGCAGGACCTCGCCGATCTCCTCGGGGGTCAGCCCGTTGCGCAGCGCGGCGCGGACGTGCATCGCGAGCTCCTCCTCGGCGCGCAGCGTCATCAGCGCGGTCAGCGTGATCGCGCTGCGCATGCGCCGATCGATGCCCGGCCGCGTCCACACCTCGCCCCACGCGCAGCGGGTGATGTAGTCCTGGAAGGCGGCGGTGAAGTCCGTCGTGCGAGCCTGCGCGCGGTCGACATGCTCGTCGCCGAGCACCTCGCGGCGGACGGCCATGCCCTCGGCGTGGCGCTCGTCGTCAGACCGCGAAGAAGACGGTCTCATCGGGCCCCTGCAGGTGGATGTCGTGCTCGTAGCCGTCGCCGACCGGCGCCGCGATGAGCGTGGCGCGCTGCGCGTCGTCGAGCGTCGAGAGGACCGGATCGGCCGCGTTGGCCTGCTCCTCGTCGGCGAAGTACAGGCGCGTGACGACCTGGTGCAGCATGCCGCGCGCGAAGACCGCGAGGTCGACGTGGGGCGCCTGCGTCCCGTCGTCGGGCGCCGGCACGGGCCCGGGCTTGAGGGTCAGGATCGCCCAGCGTCCCTCGGCGTCGGTGCCCGAGCGCCCGAAGCCGCGAAAGCCCTCGCCGAAGCGCCCCTGCGGATCGGCCTGCCAGCTCTCGACCATCGCGTCGGGGATCGGCTCGCCGTCGCCGTCGATGACGCGCCCTTGCAGCCAGATGGCGCCGGCCGTGCCCTCGGGCACCACGTAGGGCCCGAGCGCGTAGGGCAGCTCGATCGCGAAGAAGGGCCCGACGGTCTGCGATGGGGTGACCGCCATCTCAGTTCTCCATGGGGGTCGCGCCGGGGCCGCGCAGGACGACGTCCCACTGGTAGGCCAGCGCCCACTCGGGGACGGTCTGCTCGAGGTCGAAGCGGCAGATCATGCGCTCGCGCGCCGCGGGGTCGCTCACGGAGTTGTAGATCGGGTCCTGGAAGAAGAGCGGATCGCCCGGGAAGTACATCTGGGTCACCAGACGCTGCACGAAGGCGCGCCCGAAGACCGAGAAGTGGATGTGCGCCGGGCGCCACGCGTTGGGGTGGTTGCCCCACGGATAGGCACCGGGTTTGATCGTGATGAAGCGAAAGCGGCCCTCGGCGTCGGTCAGGCAGCGCCCGCCGCCGGAGAAGTTGGGGTCCAGCGGCGCGGGGTGCTGGTCGCCGGCATGGCGGTAGCGCCCCGCCGCGTTGGCCTGCCAGATCTCGATCAGCGTCCCCGGCACCGGCCGCCCGTCCGAGCCGAGGACGCGGCCGCTCACGACGATCCGCTCGCCCAGCGGCTCGCCGTCGTGCTGGGTCGTCAGGTCGGCGTCGGCCGC
>DATBKW010000219.1:0-5115 GCA_036555665.1 Solirubrobacteraceae bacterium
GTCTACACCCACAGCGAGCGCGGCTTCGCGCTGCTGTCGCTGCGCTCGCCCGAGCTGTCGCGCTACTACCTGCAGGTCGACCACGACGAGGACATCGGGGAATGGTCCGACGAGCGCATCTGGGAGGAGCTGCAACGCCGCACCGCGGTCGACGGCTGGTCGCTGCAGGAGGGCCCCATCCTCGAAAAGGGCGTCACCGGGATGCGCAGCTTCGTCTGCGAGCCGATGCAGCACGGCAACCTCTTCCTCACCGGCGACGCGGCCCACATCGTGCCGCCCACCGGCGCCAAGGGCCTGAACCTCGCCATCCACGACGTGCGGGTGCTCGCCGAGGCGCTCGTGCAGTGGTACAGCACAGGGTCGAGAGCGCTGCTCGAGGGCTACTCGGCCGAGTGCCTGCGCCGCGTCTGGCGCGCCGAGCACTTCTCGTGGTGGATGACGACGATGCTGCACCGCGCGCCCGACGCCGATCCGTTCGGGCTGCGGCTGCAGCTCTCGCAGCTGCGCTACGTGACGAGCTCGAAGGCGATGGCGACCTCGCTGGCCGAGAACTACACCGGCCTGCAGCAGGTCTGAACTCGTCAACCGATTGGTTGAGGCGCGGCCGCGTCCGCCCGCGGCAGCTCGCGCACCTCGCGGACGCTGAGGAAGGCCAGCGCGCAGGCCACGCCGATGGCGCTCATCGCCAGCAGGGTGGCCTGCGTCCCCAGCGCCGCGGCGATCGGGCCGGCCAGCGCGGTTCCGACGGGCATCAGCGCGGTGGCCGAGAGGTAGTCGAACGAGCTGACGCGCGAGAGCGCCTCGCCCGGGACGTGCTCCTGCAGCGAGACCTCCCACAGCGTGAAGAACGTCGTCACCCCGACCCCAGCGCCGCACTGCAGCACGGCCATGCCTGCGAGCCCGAGGCCGGAGCCGTACACGGCGGCCTGGCACGAGGCGCCGATCAGTGCGATGCCCGCGACCAGCAGCGCGTGGCGCGGGCGGAAGCGCAGCAGCAGCAGATCGCCGAGCACCGACCCGATCCCGAACGACACGACGACGACGGCCCAGGCGCCCGGACCGCCGAGCCGCTCGGAGACGCTCACGGGCCCGAGGACGAACACCGCCGGCAGGACGATGCCGTGATAGGCGCACATCGCGCCGAGGCCGGCGAGGATCCAGCGCCGCGAGCGCACCTCGCGCCAGCCGGCGTGGACGGCCGCGAGGAAGGCGGGCGGCGCCTCCTCGGTCCCCTCGGCCGCCACGCGCGGTTTGAGCGGGAGCAGACACGCGACGCTGACCGCGAACGACGCGGCGTCGAAGAGCATCGCGGCGCCGGCGCCGATCGCGCCCACCAGCACGCCGGCGATCGCCGGGCCGGCGATGCTCGAAACCGAGAAGCTCAGGCCGCGCAGCGCGTTGGCCTGCTGCAGCTGCCCGGGATGCGAGACGGTCTGCGGCAGCAGGCCGGTGAAGGCGGGCTGGAAGAAGGCATCCGCGGTGCCGTAGAGGGCGGCGAGGATGCCGAGCGAGACCGGGCTCGCGGCGTCGGCGAGCAGCAGCACGCCGCCGATCGCCTGCACGACGAGCCGCGCAACGTCGGAGGCCACGAGCACGCGCCGCCGGTCGGCGCGATCGGAGACGACGCCGCCGACGATCGCGAAGACCAGGAACGGCACCAGCTCGGCGGCGACCACCAGCCCGACCGCGCCGATCCCGCCGCCGGCCTCGAGCACCGCGAAGGGCAGCGCGACCAGCATCACCCGGTCGCCGACGAGCGACAGCACCTGGCCCGCGAACAGCAGCCGGAACTGCGGCTCGGTGCGCAGGACCTCAGGGACGAGCGCGCGACGCGAGCCTGCGGGACGGGACATCGTGGCCCACTATCGCGCCGAGCGCGGCGGGAAGTGAAGTGCCCCGGGGAGGACTCGAACCTCCGACCCGCTGCTTAGAAGGCAGCCGCTCTGTCCACTGAGCTACCGGGGCCGGGCGGGCATGCTGCGGCCCACTCTGATCGGGGCGGCCGGATTCGAACCGGCGGCCTTTCGGCCCCAAACCGAATGCTCTACCAGGCTGAGCTACGCCCCGACGCGAACAAGTATGGCGACCGCCGCCGTACGGCCGTTGGCATGCAGCGTGCAGGGCTCAAGCGCGAGAGGGCGAATCGCCGACGCGGGATTTGTCGTGACGGTTCGCACGTGCGCTGCTCTCCTTGCCCTCGCCGCGCTGGCGGCGCCCGCCGGCGCGCGCGCAGGCGGCGGATGCCGCGACGCCGACGCGCTGCCCGGCCGGGTGTCACAGACCCGGCTGCGCGCCGCAACGCTGTGCCTGATGAACGCCGAGCGCAGCGCCCGCGGGCTCGGGCGCCTGCGGGCCAATCGGCCGCTTTCGCGGGCGGCCCGGGCCTACGCGCGCCAGATGGTGCGCCGGCATTTCTTCGACCACCAGTCGCCGGGCGGCTCGACGATGATGTCGCGGATCCGCTCGACGGCCTACGTCCACGGCGCTGCCTCGTTCACGGTCGGCGAGAACCTCGCCTGGGGCACCGGCCCATGGGCGACGCCGCGCGCGATCGTCCGCGGCTGGATGCGCTCGCGCGAGCACCGCGCCAACCTGCTCGACCCGGAGTTCCGGGATGTCGGGATCGGTGTCGCTCGCGGGGCCCCCGAGCGTCTGCAGGCCGGCGAGACGGGCGGCACCTACGTAGCGGACTTCGCGCGCAGGGTCCGCGGCTAGGTACAAGGCGCAAGTCGATGCCGGGTTGGCGCGTCGCCACTCGGCTCGAGCCCGCCCCCGCGCAGCCGCCCACGCCAAGCCACACCGCCCACGGCGGCGCGGCCCCAGCGTCTCACGCCCTCACCGCCCCGAAACGAACCGCCGCGAACAACCCGCGGACGACAATTGAGCGCACCCGCGGCGCTGCTAGGGTCGCTGGCCGCCCATGGCCGACGTCCAGCCCCTGCGCGCCCTGCACTACGACCTCGCCACCGTCGGCTCGCTGGGCGAGGTCGCCGCGCCGCCCTACGACGTCATCGACCCCGAGCAGCGCGCTGCGCTGGCCGCGCGCTCGCCCTACAACGTGGTGCGCATCGACCTGCCCGAGGGCGAGCCCGATCCCTACGCCGACGCGGCGGCGACGCTCGCGCGCTGGCGTGAGGAGGGCGCGGTCGTCCTCGACCCCGAGCCGGCGCTCTGGACGCTCACCCAGGACTACACCGGCCCCGACGGACGGGCGCTCACGCGCCACGGCGTCTTCGCCCGCGTACGCGTGGAGGACTACGGCCCCGGGCGAATCCGTCCGCACGAGCGCACCCACCCCGGGCCCAAGGAGGACCGGCTCAGGCTCACCCGGGCCACGAAGGCCAACCTCTCCCCCATCTTCAGCCTGTACGACGACCCCGGCGACGCCACCGCCCAGGTGCTCGCCGCGGCGGCGCCCGTCGGCGAGCTGACCGACGACGACGGCACGGTCAATCGGCTCGGCCGCGTCGGCGACCCGGCCACGATCGCCGCCTTCCGGGAGGCGCTCGGCGGCGCCGAGCTGCTGATCGCCGACGGCCATCACCGCTACGAAACCGCGCGCGTGTACGCCGACGAGATCGACGGCGAGGGGCCGCACCGCTACGTGCTCATGTGCCTCGTCGCCCTGCAGGACGAGGGTCTCACCGTCTTCCCGACCCATCGCCTCATCCGCGACACGACGCCGCAGACCCAGGAGGCGCTGGCGACGACATTGCGCGGCCTGTTCGCCATCGAGGAAATCGAGCAGTCGGCGCTGCGCCCGCCCGACGGCGACGGGCCGCTGACCATGGGCTACATCGACGCGCACTTCCAGCGCGCCTTCCGCCTGACGCTAAAGGATCAGGCGATCGCCGACCGGGCGCTGGCGAAGATGCCGGCGGCCTACCGCCACCTCGACACCGCGGTGCTCGAGGCGCTCGTCCTCAACGGGCCGCTCGGCCTCAGCGAGGACGACATCGCCCATCTGCGCGGCCTCGGCTACAGCCGCACCGACGACGAGGCGCTGCAGTTCGTGCTCTCCGGCGCGTACGACGCCGCCTTCTTCCTGCGCGCCACGCCCGTGCAGCAGGTGCGCGACATCGCGGCGGCGGGGGTGAACATGCCCCCCAAGTCGACGTACTTCTTCCCCAAGGTCCCCACCGGGCTGCTTTTCAATCCGCTGCTATAACGAGAGGTAGGAGGTTGAACAGGATGAAGGCCACCGCCACTCGTGACAACGGATACCGGCACGTCGTGCGGGTTCGCAGTCACGACATGAGCATCGACGAGCCCACGGACACGGGCGGCGGCGATTCGGGACCAAGCCCACAGGAGCTGCTGGCCGCGAGCCTGGCCTCCTGCACCGCCGTCACGATGGAGATGTACGCCACGCGCAAGGGCTGGGACATCGGGGGCGTCGAGGTCGCCTGCGAGTACACGCCCGCCGAGCGCGGCTGTCCCACCCGCTTCCGCATCTTGATGCGCCTGCCCGAGTCGCTGACCGACGAGCAGGTCGAGCGCCTGCGCATCATCGCCGCCAAGTGCCCGGTGCACCGCACGCTGGACGGCGAGGTCATGTTCGACGAGCGTGTCGAGCGCGTCTCGCTCGCGCACTGAGCTCGCGCGGGCGCTGCGCTCGGTCCTCCTCGACGCGGCCGAGGCGGCGGCGCTCGACGTCCACGGGCGCATCGACGCGGCCGTGCTCGTGCCGCTCTACGTCTCGCGCGGCGAGCTGCACGCGGTCTTCACGCGCCGGCGCGACGACCTGCGCCGTCACGCGGGCGAGATCTCGTTCCCCGGCGGCCGCCAGGACGACGACGAGACCGACCTGCGCCTGACCGCGCTGCGCGAGGCCGAGGAGGAGATCGGCCTCCCCGCGCGCGCCGTGGAGATCGTCGGCGCCCTGCAGCCGACACCGACGATCGCGACCAACTACGCCGTGTATCCGTTCGTGGGGCTCATCGAGCCCGGCCGCGAGTGGCTCCCGTCGGCGACCGAGGTCGCCGAGGTGCTCGAGCTGCCGCTGCGCGCGCTGCGCGACGGCTACGAGCGACGGCGGCTGCTGCGCCGCGGCGTCCCCTTCCGCACCGACGTCTACGTCGTCGGCGAGGACCTCATCTGGGGCGCCACGGCGCG
>DATBKW010000220.1:0-7112 GCA_036555665.1 Solirubrobacteraceae bacterium
TCGTGCCGTCGAAGATCTTGCCGGCATGGCGGTAGACGTAGGTCTGCTTGGTGACCGTGTACTTGCCGGCGTCGGTCGCCTTGGCCATGCCTGCAGCGGGGGCGAGACCGGACACCGCGACGGCGGAGGCGGCGGCAATGGTGGCGAGCTTGGTGGTGGTCATCGGGACGACTCCTTGGGCGTCGGTATGAACACCCATTGAACGCCCGCCCATGCCGGCCGTGCCGGGAAGTGCCTCCCCACCGTGCGTACGGCAAACCACACCCGCCGCGCGGGCTCAGAGCCTGCGCGCCAGGAGCGACACGCTCTCATCCGCCGAAGCCAGATCGGGCGGTAAGGGCTCGGTAGGCCCATGACTCCGGCTACCCACTCTTTACCGCGGCCATACCGCGGCGCAACCGGCGTCACCTCTACTGCGCCGCGACAACGCAACCCCGGACGTCCCGGGAGACCCCCACAGGAGGGCGAACATGACACAGCTGGCCGAGAAGATCCGCAACGGGGTGGACACCGAGCAGATGTTCGGGACCCTCGATGCGATCAAGGCACAGCCCGAGCTCGCGCGGTTTCAGTTCCGCGCCACCAACCGCTGGCTCGGAGGAGCGCACAACCGCTCGACGATCAAGGACTTCTGGGGCGCCGGCCAGGAGGACACCTCCCGCGAGGAGGGCTGGAGCATCGACGCGGGCGAGCCGGCGATCCTGCTCGGGTCAGACACCGGACCGAACCCCGCCGAGTACCTGCTCCACGCGCTGGCGGCCTGCCTGACCACGTCGATCGTCTACGTCGCGGCCGCGCGCGGCGTGCGGCTCACCGAGGTCGAGTCGACCCTCGTCGGCGACATGGACGTCCGCGGCGCGCTCGGGCTCGACGACGACTACCGCAACGGCTTCACGCGCATCGGCATCTCGTTCAGCGTCTCCGGCGACGCGCCGGAGGAAAAGCTGCGCGAGGTCGTCGAGCGGGCCACGCGGCGCTCCGCGGTCTACGACATGGTCTCCAACGGCGTCCCGGTGGACGTCGAGGTGGATCCGTGCTCCGCGAGCTGACCGCGACGACCGAGCCAGGGCAGCATCTCGCTGCCCTGGCCGGACGGCTCGCAAAGCAGTTCGCCGAGAACGCCGCGGCCCACGACCGCGCCGCCAGCTACCCGCACGAGAGCGTGCGGGCGCTCAAGACGGCCGGCTACTACGCGGCTCCGGTCCCCGAGCAGCTGGGCGGCCTGGGCGTCGGCTCGGCGCACGACCTGATCGTCGCGTCGACCCGCCTGGCTCAGGGCGACGCGTCGGTGGCCATCGGCGTGAACATGCACATGGCGGTCCTGCACAACATCGCGCGCCTGTGGCACCGCGCCGACGCCGCCGGCGACGAGCGGCGGGCCAAGGCACTCGCCGGGCCGCTTGTCGCCGTGGTCCGCGAGGGCATGGTCATCGCCGCTGCGGTGAGCGAGCCCGGCCAGGACCTCACGCGCCCCGCGACGACCGCGACGCGCACCGAGAACGGCTGGCGGGTCGACGGCCGCAAGGTGTTCTGCACGGGCTCGCCGTCCGCGACCGTGCTCTACGCCTCGGTCTCCTACGTCGACGGCCACGGAACCGAGCGCTACGGCTACGCGCCCGTCCCGGTCGACGCGCCCGGCGTCGTTCTGCACGACGATTGGGACGCCCTGGGCATGCGCGCCTCCGGCAGCCAATCCGTTTCGTTCGAGGGCGTCGAGCTCCCTGCCGCCGCCGTGCGCGGCGGCTTTCCGGCCGGCGATGCCCTCGGCTACTTCGAGCGCAACCTGCCCGCGGGGCTGTTTCACGCGTCGGCCTCGCTCGGCATTGCCGAATCAGCCAACGACACCGCGAACGCCGGCCTCGCGCGGCGCGGCGAGCCGGACGCCCGCGCGCGGACGCTGGTCGCCGAGAACGCGATCGACCTCGCGGCGGCCCGCGCGGCGCTGTCGCGCGCCGCGGCGCGGATCGACGCGGAGGAGGGCGACACACTGGCGCTCTTTGCCGAGGCCCAGGCCGCGAAGCTCTTCGTCAACGAGGCCGCGTCGCGCGTGGTCGACCGCACCCTCATCCTGTCGGGCGGCAGCGGCTACCTCAGCGGCTCGCCGCTGGCCCGCGCCT
Organism: Solirubrobacteraceae bacterium; assembly: GCA_036555665.1. GTDB lineage: Bacteria > Actinomycetota > Thermoleophilia > Solirubrobacterales > Solirubrobacteraceae > JAOPZW01. The sequence continues at coordinate 2,118 of DATBKW010000220.1, forward strand.
ATCGCGACGTCAAGGCCGCAGCCTTCATGCATCCGCTGGGCGCCAACCGGGCCTATGAGTTCCTCGCTGACGTCTCGCTCGGGCGCGACCCGGCCGTGCACTGAGGCTCAGCCGGTCGGCGGCGCGACGAGGCCGAGCTCGGTGGCCCGTCGCGCCGCGTCGGCCCGCGAGCGGCAGCCGAGCTTCATCCGGATGTTCTGCACGTGCGTGTCGACCGTGCGTGGGCTGAGGTACAGCTCGCGCGCGATCTCGCGGTTGGTCTGGCCGACGGCAACGAGGCGGACCACCTCGACCTCGCGGCGGGTGAGCCCGCCGTTCTCCAGCTGCGCCGCGGCCAGGCGGCCGAGGCGCCGCTCGACGGGCTCGCCGAGCTTCGCGAGGTCGCCGGCGAGGCGCTCGGCGAGGGGCCGCGCCCCGAGCCGACGGGCGGCGCGATGGGCGGCGACGAGCTGCTCGACGGCGTCGGCGCGGCGGTCGGCGGAGACAAGCGCGGCCGCGGCGCGCCGGCGCGACTCGGCGCGCTCGAACGGGGCGCCGACGTCGCCCAGCAGCGCAACCGCCCGCTCGAACTGCGCCGCCGCCTCAGCTGGTTCGTCGTCGAGCAGCGCCGCCTCCCCGAGCGCGTGCGCGAGGGCCGACATCGCCTCGTCCTGGCCAGTGGCGGCGGCGACCTGCGTCAGGGCGGCCGCGCACGCCCGCACCGCCTCGCCCTCGCCGGCCTCGGCGAACGCCGTCGCGGCCCAGCGCAGGGGCGAGATCGCGTAGTGGCGGTCCTCGGTCTCGCTCCAGCGATCGAGGATCGCGTGGCAGCGCTCGGCACACGCGGCCGGCGCGCGCGGCTGCTCCAGCGCGGCGAGGCCCCAGCCCGAGAGCAGCTCCATGGCGGTCAGCTCGATCCGCCGCGAGAGCGTCGCCGCCTCCAGCAGCAGCGGCCGGGCGGCCCTGTGGCGGCCGCGCAGGGCGAGGATCAGGCCCAGCGTGCCAGAGGCAACCGACCGGGCGTGCAGCGTCGCCGCCGGTGAGTCGAGGACCTGCCGGCACACGGTCGCGGCGTGGTCCCAGTCGCCCGATTGGCGCAGCACGACGCTCAGGCAGGCCAGGCAGAGCTGGGCGGTCGGCTCCAGCGCGTTGGCGGCGCAGTAGTCGAAGGCGGCGTCGTAGGTCTCTCTGGCCCCGCGGTAGTCGCCCAGGTGCTCGAGCGAGTCCGCGAGGCGCTGGTAGACCTCGGCGGCGGCCCCGCTGAGGTTGTGCTCAAGGGCGACGTTGAGGCCCGCCTGCACGAGCTCGATCGCGTCGGACTCGCCCATGCGTGCGCGGACGTTGCCCTCGAGTCCGAGGATGCGCGCCTCGAGGTCGGGTCTGCGGGCGGTCGCCGCCTCGGCCTTGGCGGTCTCGAGCAGGGCGAGCGCGGCGCGAAAGCTCGCGGCCGAGCGCAGGTGGGCCGCGGCGGCGAGGCGCTCGGCCGCCGCGTCGGCGGTGCGCCCGCCGGCGGCGAGCGCGTGTGCGGCCTGCTCGCGGGCGGCCAGCGCGTCCTCCCAGCGCCCTTGGAGCTCGAGCGCGGCGGCGAGCGCGCGCAGGGCCTCGCCGTGCGCGACGTCCTCGCCGCGTTGACGTCTCCCGTCGGCGACCTCGCGCCATGCGCGCGCCGCGCCGCCCAGATCGCCGGCCAGCTCGGCGCAGCGGCCGAGGCTGCCGAGCGCGTCGAGCCGCTCGTCCTCCTCGGCGTGCTCGGGCCACAGCTCGAGGGCGCGGCGGATCGCCCGCGCAGCGTCGCGGTAGGCGTGCACGGCGGCGTAGGCGTCGGCGGCGGCGAGGTACGCGTGGCGGGCGCGATCGGGCTCGCGGCCCTTGGCCCAGTGCTCGGCCAGCGCCGACGCGGGCGCGCCGTCGGCCTCCAGCGCCTCGGCGATGGCGCGGTGCAGGGCCGGGCGCTGCGCCCAGGCGAGCTCGCCGTAGAAGGCCTCGCGGACGAGGTCGTGGCGGAAGGCGAGCCGGCCCGGCGCGTCCTCCTCGACGATGCCTCGGCGCAGCGGCTCGGCGGGCCAGCCCTCGAGGTTTGCGATCGTGCTCGCGAGCTCGGGGTCGAAGCTGCGCCCGATGGCAGCGGCGGTGGTCAGCGCGGCGCGCGCGTCGTCGTCGAGGCCGGCGGCTCTGAGGAGGACCGCGTCGCGCACGTGTTCGGGCAGGGGCAGCTCGTCGCCGTCGCTGAGCTCGAGGCCGCGGGGGCCCGGGAGGAGCCGGCCTTCGGCGGCCAGGACGGCGCCGAGCTCCTCGACGAAGAACGGCAGTCCACCGGTTCGCTCCTGGACGGTGCGCACCAGCGGGGGCGCGACGTCGCCGCCTCCGAGGATCGCCTTGAGCAGCGCGCCGGTCGCAGCGGGATCAAGCGGCTCGATCGTCAGCTCGTTGAGGCGGCCCTGCCGGCGCAGCTCGCTGCGCAGGCGGCGCAGCGGGTGGCCGCGTGGCATCTCGTCGCTGCGGTAGGCCGCGACGACGAGCAGCGCCTGGGTCTCGAGCGCCGGCGCGAGGACGGCGAGCATGTCGAGCGTCCCCTCGTCCGCCCATTGCAGGTCGTCGAGGAAGACGGCGGCCGGCCCGGCGTGCGCGGTGGCCGCGAACGTCGCGACGACCCGGTCGCACAGCGCCGCCCGGTCGAGATCGCCGGCGCCGCCGAGCTCGGGCAGCGCGGCGGTCAGCGGCCAGTAGGCGGGCGCGCCGCCCTGGAGCCCGGCGCCCTGGTGCACGGCGAGACCGGACTCCTCGAGCACGCCGCGCGCGAGCACCGTCTTGCCGACGCCGGCCTCGCCGGCGAGCAGCATGATCGAGCCGCGCTGGCCGCGCGCCCCGTCGACCGCGACCTGCAGTTGCTCGCGTTCGTGCTCGCGACCGATCAGCACAGCACGTATCAGTAACTGAAGATGGTGGCTGCGAACATCCGCAGGAATACGGAGTTCCGGCTCAGGCCAGCGCGGCTCGCAGGGCGTCGAGGTCGTCGGCCCCGAAGACGATGCGGTTGCGGGTGGCGACGTAGACGAGATCGAGGTCCACGCCGGCCTTGGCGATCTTCCGCGTGAGGTCCGCCAGGACGCCGGGGCGATCCTCGACGTCGACGACGACCACCTCGCGCTCGCGGCTGACCGCGAGATGCGAGATCGCCAGCGAGTGCTTGGCGGCCTCGGCGTGCGGCACGAGGATGTGCAGCTCGGCCCGCTCACCCGGCCCGAAGCACGTTGCCGCCGCGATGTTCACCCCGGCATCGCTGATGGCGGCAGCGACCCGCGCCAGCGCCCCGGGCGTGTTCTCGATGTCGATGACGAGGTCCACGGCCATCGTCGGTCGGCAGCCTACCTCGCGCTGACCGCCTGCCCAGCCCCGCCGACGGCCCGCTCGCGTGGCTCGAGATCGATCACCTCGGGCTCCTCCAGTCGCTCCGCCGTGCGCCGCGCGGTGTCGCGCGCCCAATCGGTCGTCGTCAGGAAGCCGAGCGCCGCCACCACGAGGCCCAGCGCGGCCACGATCCACCAGACGGGGTGCGTGGCCTGCGCGAACCCGGGCCCGATGGCGCCGGCGATGCCGCCACCCGCCACGGCGCCCAGGACGGCCACGCCCAGCGTCATCCCCACCTGGCGGCTGGTCGTGGCCACCGCCGAGGCCACGCCGGCCTGCGCAGGGGGCATCCCCGACACCGCCGTGTTGGTGATCGGCGGGTTGACGAGCGCCGAGCCGACGCCGAACACCGCATAGGCGCCGAGCAGGAGCGCCACCCGGGTGTCGGGCGCGAGGCCGGTCAGCATCAGGCCGCTGGCCAGCACCGCCAGGCCGCCGGCCACCATCGACGGGCGGCTGCCGAAGCGCCCCACCAGGCGCCCCGAGACGGGCGAGAAGACGATCATCATCGCCGCCATGGGCAGCAGGTAGAGGCCGGCGTGCAGCGGCGTGAACCCGCGTACGTCCTGGAGGTACAGCGTGCTCATGAACAGAAAGCCGCCGGTGGCTGCGAACAGGCACACGGCGATCGCGCTGGCGCCGGCGAACGGGATGCTCCTGAAGAAGCGCACCTCGAGCAGCGGCTCACGACGGTGCAGCTCGTAGACCACCAGCGCCGCCAAGCACGCGAACGCGAGCGCCAGCAGGGTCACGATGCCGGGTGCGCCGAAGCCGACCCGCCCGCCCTCGATGATCGCGTAGGTGAGCGCGCCGAGACCGACGATCACGAGCAGCTGGCCCACCGGGTCGATGCGCCGGGGCCGCGGCGCTCGGGACTCGGGCACGAACAGCGCGGTCAGGGCGATCGCCGCCAGCCCGACGGGCAGGTTGACATAGAAGATGGCCCGCCAGGAGGTCGCGGTGACGAGGAACCCGCCGAGCACCGGCCCGAGCGCCATCGAGATCCCGAACATCGCCGCGAAGACGCCGATCGCCCGCGCTCGCGCGCGCGGGTCCTCGTAGACGTTGCGGACGATCGACATCGCGACCGGGCTGAGCATCGCGCCGCCGGTCGCCTGAACGACGCGGAAGGCGACCAAGAGCTCGACCCCGGGGGCGAGCGCGCAGAGCAGCGACCCGAGCGAGAACAGCGCCAGACCGGCCTGGAACACGCGCCGGCGTCCGAGCCGGTCGGCGGTCGAGCCCGCGAGCATCAGCAGGCTCGCCACCACCAGCGTGTACGCGTCGACGACCCATTGGAGCTCGGACAGACTCGAGTGGAGCGAGCGCTGGATCGCGGGGAGCGCGACGTTCACGATCGTCGCGTCGAGGCCGACGAGCAGCAGGCTGGTGGAGCAGATGGCGAGGACGAGTTGTCGGCGCATGTCAGTCACTGTCATCACTATAGCAGGTTGATGACAGTCACTGACATCGGCTACCATCCTCAGGGACATGGCCCGATGGGAGCCAAACGCACGCGGCCGGCTCGAGCAGGCGGCCTTCGAGCTCTACGCCGAACGCGGGTTCGAGCAGACGACGGTGGCCGAGATCGCCGCGCGCGCCGGCCTC
>DATBKW010000221.1:0-13348 GCA_036555665.1 Solirubrobacteraceae bacterium
GGCGACCTGACCTCGTTCGACCGCATCTTCGGCGGCAGCGGCAACGACAAGCTCTACGGCGGCGACTCGCGCGACCGCATCTACGGCGGGCCCGGCGACGACACCTCCTGGGGTCAGAACGGCCGCGACCTGATGGCCGGCGGCACGGGCAACGACGTCCAGTACGGCGGTGAGGGCAACGACCGCATCTTCGCCAACCTCGGGCAGGACACCTCGTACGGCGAGGGCGGCAACGACGACCTGTGGGCGCTGGCCCGCGGCGACGTCGCGCCCGGCCCGGGCGTCGACCAGGTCGGTGACACGCTCGACGGTGGCCCCGGCAACGACCGCTTCCACACCCGCGACGGCGAGGTCGACCGCATCACCTGCGGCGACGGCTTCGACGTGGCGCTGCTCGACAACGTCGACGTGATCACCGACGCGACGGCGGCGAACCCGAACGGGTCGTGCGAGAAGGTCGTCCGCAAGGCCCCCAAGCCGCGCGCCTCCTCCAAGACCGAGGACCAGCAGCAGTCCCCCAAGGACGCGAACGTCCAGTCCTAGCAACGGGCAGGGGCGCCAGCCCCCGGCGCAAAGCGAACGGGGCGGCCAAGCGGCCGCCCCGTTCCGTTTCGGCTCACGCTGCGTCTGCGATCGCGGGCGCGCGCGCAAACTCGAGCGCAGCGTGGTCGATCGGTACGCGCCGCACGGACCTGCGGTTGAGCAGATAGTTCTGCTGCCTGACCCAGGGCTCCTTGGATCCCTGTCGCGGGAACTGGTCGAGCGCACGGCGGATGTAGCCCGAGGTGAGCTCGGCGAACGGCACCTCGGTGACCGCCGGGTCGCGGTTGCGCGGGGTGCACTGCGCATAGCCGTGGCGGTCCATGTGTTGGAGGACCACGCAGACCTGCTCGCACGTCAGGTCGGACCCGAGCGTCCACGACTGGTTGGTGTAGCCGAAGGAAAACGCCATGTTGGGCACGCCGCTGAGCATCATCCCGCGGTACACGAGCGCTTCCGGCAGGCCGACGTCGCGGCCGTCGACACGCAGCCCCATCCCGCCGAGCGGCACCATCTGCAGCCCCGTGGCGGTGACGATCATGTCGGCCTCGACCTCGGACCCCGACGCGAGCCTGACGCCAGACTCGGTGAACGTCTCGATGCGATCGGTGACGACCGAGACGCTGCCGTCGGCGATCGCATCGAAGAGGTCGCCGTCCGGGACGATGCACATCCGCTGATCCCACGGCTCGTAGCTGGGGTTGAAGTGCGTGTCGACGTCGAAGTCGGGCGGAAGCCGACGCTGCAGCCCCTTGCGAATAAGCCGCCTCATGGCCTGCGGGCGGTGCCGGCTGAGGCCGTAGATCGCAAGCGCGAGCACGACGTTCTTCCAGCGCACGATCGGATAGGCGAGCCGGGCGGGCAGCACGCGCCCGAGCAGGCCGGCGATCGGATCTGTCGCGGGCAACGAGATGATGTAGCTGGGCGAGCGCTGCAGCATGGTCACGTGACCGGCGCCTTGCGCCAGCGCCGGGATGAGCGTCACCGCGGTCGCGCCGCTGCCGATGACGACGACCCGCTTGCCGCGGTGATCGACGTCCTGCGTCCAGAACTGCGGATGGACGACCTCGCCGCCGAAGCGCTGCAAGCCCTCGAAGTCGGGCGTGTAGCCCTCGTCGTAGCGGTAGTAGCCGGTGCACGAGAACAGGAAGCCGCAGGTGAGCTGGACGGTCTCGCCGGTGTCCTCGCGCTTGACCTCCACCGTCCAGCGCGCGTCGGCCGACGACCACTCCGCCGCCACGACGCGGTGGTGATAGCGGATCCGTTCCTCGATGCCGTGCTCGCGCGCGGTCTGGCGGATGTAGTCGAGGATCGACGACCCGTCGACGATCGCCCGCGATCCCGACCACGGGCGGAACGGGTAGCAGAGCGTGAACATGTCCGAGTCCGAGCGGATGCCCGGAAAGCGGAACAGGTCCCAGGTGCCGCCGATCGCTCCGCGCGCCTCGAGGATCGCGAAGCTCTTGTGCGGGCATCGCTGCCGTATGCGGCAGCCGGCGCCGACGCCGGAAATCCCCGCGCCGATGATCAGGACGTCAGCGTGTTCGGGCGGCATGGCCGAGAATTGTGACTGGCGCCCAATTCGAGCAGCACCATGGGGAGCCCCTGGACGGGGTGGCCGACCGCCGCCTCGATGGTCTGGCGCAGGCTCGCCCACGCCTTCGGATGCCGCGTGGCGTAGCGCTGGAGCGCGGCGGCCGACTCCTCCTCGGTCATCGGGGTGGCGATCGCCGGCACCCGTCGCCGACGTCCCGATGACACCCGCACCGCGGGTTGGGCCCGGATGTTGCGATACCACTGCGCCCGCGGGCCGAAGCCCGAGACGATGATGTAGTGGTCAGCAGTGGGCCGTTCGACGACCTCGAGCACCACGTAGCGGCGAGCGCCCGACTTGCGGCCGACGTGCTCGAGCATGAGCAGCCGCGACCCGAACATGAAGCCGAGTCCGGCGCGGTAGAGCACGATCGGCGCCCGGACGAGCCACCGCGTCTGAAGCGCGCGTGCGCCGAGCGATGCCAACGCGCCGCGCAGGGCGCCGAGGTGCTGCCGCATGATCCTACTCTGGCCGATCGGCCTCCTTGACGACGTCCACTCTGCGCTACGAGCGGCCGCGGCTCCAGAGCCCCAACCTGCGCCGCGGGCTCTTCGGGGACGGCGACCGGTAGGCGGACGACAATAGACCGAATTCATGCATTTCGACTAAGCGGGCTGGGTAGTAGGCCCCACGTGCGAGAGACGACCCTCACCGCGGCCGTCGCCCTCGACGCGATCGAAGAAGGGATCGTCGTCCAGGACGCCGGCGACAACGTGGTCTACGCCAACCGGGCGGCAAGCGAGCTGCTCGGAATAGACCGCCATAAGCTGCGCGCCGGCTCGGAGCTGCCCGAGCCGACCGAATGCCTGTCGGATGACGGCGAAACCTTCGGACGGGACGGCTGGCCCGGGCCCGAAGCCCTGCGCTCGGGCCGCCCACAACGGCCTCGGGTGCTGCGGATCAAGCGTCCCGACGGCGGCGTGCGCTGGCTGCGCGCCTCGGCGCGGCCGATCGGGCGCTCGGTGCTCACCTCGCTGCAGGACGTCACCGCGCTGCGCCGCGCCGAGGAGGACGCCGCGGCGCTCGCGTCGCGGCTGACCGGCAGCGGCTCGTCGAGCAGCGTGCTGTCGCCGCGCGAGCACCAGGTCGTCGAGCTGCTGGCCGCGGGCCTCACCGGCGAGCAGGTCGCCGCGCGCCTGGGCATCTCGCCGGCGACCGTGCGCGTGCACATCCGCAACGCCACGGGCAAGCTCGGCGCGAGCACCCGCACCCAGGCGGTGGCCATCGCGGTCGCCCGCGGCGAGGTCGCCGCGCCGTAGGCGCGGGCTCAAACCCGACCCCTGGGCCGCCGACTACACGTGGGTGGCCCGCCCCGGACCCGCGACCTCGATACTGCCCGCGCGCCGGCGCGGGCTGATCGCGGCATGGGCGCTCGCGGTCGTCGCGCTCGCGGCCAGCGCCGCGCACAGCGCGCTCGGCGTCGGGGCCGACAGCCTGGCGTGGCACCTCCTCTTCGCCTCGGTCTTCATGCTCTCCGCCAGCCTGTGCCTGGCGCGCGCCGCCTGGCTGCCGACCGAGCGCGGCGCCTGGCTGGCCATCGGCATCGGTGTCGCCCTGCACTGCTCGGGCTGGCTGGTGGACTTCATCTTCTACGCCGGCCTGGCGCCGATGCCGTCGTGGAGCGACCCGCTGTGGCTCGCCTCGTACCTGTGCTTCTACCCCGGCATCGTCCTCATCGGGCGCGAGCGCTTCTCGCGCCGCGGCGTCGGCATGTGGCTTGACGGCCTGCTGGGCGGCCTGGCCCTCGGAGCCGCCGTCGCCGCCACCGCGCTGCAGGCGGCTCTCGCGGATCTCAACGCCGCCGGCAGCGCCGCCGTGACCGGCGCGGCCTATCCGCTGGCCGACGTCGCGCTGCTGACCTTCCTGGCCACGATGGTCGCCGGCTCGTATTGGCGGCCGAGCCTCTCGGGCGCAACGCTGGTCGCCGGCCTGCTCGTCCTCGTCGGCGTCGACACCGTGTTCGCCATCGACAGCGCTTACGGCGGCTGGCTGGCCGGCGGCTCCTACGATCCGCTGTGGGCCCTGGCCATGCTGCTGCTGGCCACCTCGGGCTGGCTGCCCGCGCGCCGCGGGCTCAAGCCCGGCGCCGGGCGGCGCACGCTGCTCTTCCCGTCGGCGTTCGGCGCCATCGCGGTCGCCGTGCTCGTGTACGGCCAGACCGTGCGCCTCAACCCGGTGGCCATCGGCCTCGCGGTCCTCGCCCTGCTGGCGATCATGGTGCGCATGGCCCTGTTGCTGCGCGAGACCGCGGCGCTCGCCGTGTCGCGCAAGCTGTCGCTGACCGACGACCTCACCGGGTTGGGCAACCGCCGCTCGTTCACCGCCGAGATCGACGGCGCGATCGCGGCCGAGCGGCCGTTCGCGCTGCTGATGATCGATCTCGACCAGTTCAAGGAGCTCAACGACACGCTCGGCCACCACGTCGGCGACGAGCTGCTGCGCGGGGTCGGCCCGCGGCTGCGCGACGCGATGCCGGCCGGCGACGTGGTGGCGCGCCTGGGCGGCGACGAGTTCGGCGTGCTGCTGCACGCCGCGGACGCCGAGGCCGCGGCGGAGACCGCGCGCCGGCTGCGCGCCGCGCTCGCGCGGCCGTTCGCGCTGGCCGGCATCTCGCTGCACGTCGGAGCGAGCATCGGCATCGCCGCCTTCCCCGATCACGCGCGCGACGCGAGCGAACTGCTGCGCCACGCCGACGTCGCGATGTACGGAGCCAAGCGCGGGCGCACCGGCCACGAGGTCTATGCGTCCTCCGACGACCACCACAGCCGCGAGCGCCTGGAGCTCGCCGGTGAGATGCGGCGCGCGCTGGCCGAGGACGAGCTCGCGCTGTACTACCAGCCCGCCGCCGATCTGGCCACCGGCGAGCTGCTCGGCGTCGAGGCGCTCGTGCGCTGGCGCCATCCCGAGCGCGGCCTGCTGACGCCCGGCGACTTCCTTCCGGCCATCGAGCACACCGCGCTCATGCGCGAGCTCAGCCACCGGGTGCTGGCGATGGCCATCTGCCAGGCCGGCGCGTGGTTCCGTCTGGACCGCCAGTGGCGGGTGGCGGTGAACCTGTCGGCCACCGACCTCCTCGACCGCTCGCTCGTCGACGACGTCGCCGCGCTCCTGCGCCGCTACGGCACGCCCGCGCGGCGCATCACACTCGAGGTCACCGAGAGCGTCCTCATGACCGATCCGCTCCGCGCGATGGAGGTCCTCGGCAAGCTGCGCGGCCTCGGCGTGAGCGTCGCGCTCGACGACTTCGGCACCGGTTGGTCCTCGCTGACCCACCTGCAGCGCATGCCGGTCGACGAGATCAAGATCGACCGTTCGTTCGTCGCTGCGATGGCCACCGAGGCCAGCGCGGCCGCCATCGTCTCCTCGACCGTCGACCTCGCCCACGCGCTCGGGCTGCGCGTCGTCGCCGAGGGCATCGAGGACGCCGCGACGTGGGCGCGACTGCGCGCCGTGCGCTGCGACGCCGCGCAGGGCTATCACCTCTCACGGCCGCTGCCGCCGGGCGAGCTGGAGGCCACCGCAGAGGCGATCGGCGAGCGGTCGCGGATGGCGACGGCGTCCGCCGCCTGACGGCCTCCGACCGCCGCTTGTCGTTAGATATGTGCCGTTCGACATCGAACGGTTGTCCAGAAGGGTTTGAAGAGGCCGTACCATGGTCGCTCCCAATCGAGTCCGCTCAGGGCAAACCCGTCGCGAGGCGGGGACGCAAAGCCAGAGGTCTCCCGCAGATGGCTCGGCTGCCGGCTCTCCACAGGGGCGCACGCCACGGAGGACGTGTGACCTGGCAACGAGGAGGCCAACCACATGCACGTACGAGACGACCTCGGCCATGCCGCCGCCGTCGAGGCGATCCTGCGCGCCCACCGCTTGGCTCTCCACAAGTCTGCGGGTGAGGAAGGGTCCTCCCGCGGCATCCGCCCGCTCTGGGGGCGCGGGCTTGTCGCCGTGGTGGGACCGCACAACCTGCGGGGGCCACGCCCGCAGTCCGGGGGGTGCTGAGGGAGTCCACCCTCAGCAAGAGAACCGGTGGGCCGGGTGTTCTAGCCGCCCGGCCCGCCGCGTTCACTTCATGAAGCGGTCCGGCGCGAACGGCGCCGGGTCCACCACCGCGGGCTCGCCCGCATAGAGCGCCGCCAGCAGCCGTCCGCTGACCGGACCGAGCGCGACGCCGGCGCCCTCGTGGCCGCTGTTGAGCCACAGCCCTTCCACGGCACCGCTCGGCCCGATCGCGGGCAGGTGGTCGGGCAGCCACGGGCGCAGCCCGGCCCATGCCGCGTCGACCGGCAGGTGGCGCAGGGTCGGCATGAGCTGCGAAGCACGAGCGAGCATGGCTTCGGAGACCGCGCTGTCGACGCTGAGGTCGAAGCCGCGGCGCTCGCGACTGGAACCGACGAGGACGTCGCCCTCCCACGTCGTCTCGAGCACGGTCGTCACCTGCAGGCCGGCCTCGGTGCTGGCCACCGAGGCCAGGTAGCCGGCCTCGACGACCTTGTGGCGGATGAAGCGGTCGTCGCGCGCCGCGGCACGCAGGCGCACGAGCTGGCCCTTGCGCGGCTCGAGCGGCAGCGCCGCGCCGGCGGCCTCGGCCAGCGGGCGGCTCCACGGGCCGGCCGCGATGACCACCGCGGCGCACGGCAGCGGGCCGGCGCTCGTGCGCAGCGCGGCCACGCGCCCGCCGGCCAGCTCCACGCCCTGCGCCTCGGTGCCGGTGTGCACCCGCGGCAGCTCCTGCGCGAGCGCCCGGGCGATCGCGCGCGGCGCGCACTGAAGGTCGCCCGGGAAGAACGACGCGCCCTCGACGGGCCCGGTCAGCGCGGGCTCCATCGCGCGCAGCTCGCCGGGTTCGAGCAGCCGCGCCTCGACTCCCACCCGCCGCACGCGCTCGGGCTCGGCCGCCCAGGTCACGGGATCGCGGTGGACGACGAGCGCGCCCTTGCGGCGGATGCGCGCGACCTCGCCGAGGCGCTCCTCGAGCTCGTCGTACACGCGCAGGCCCGCGACGGTCAGCGCCAGCTCCGGGCCGGCGTCCTTGTCGCAGCACAGGACGTTGCCTTCGCCCAGGCCCGTCGTGGCGCCCGACACGTCGCCGCGGTCGATCAGCGCGACGTCGACGCCGCGGGCGTGCAGCTCCCACGCGGTCGCCGCGCCGACGATCCCCGCGCCGACGACCGCGACCTCGCAGGGCCTCACAGGGCAAAGCCGGCGGGGAAGGGATCGCGCTCGTCGAGCAGGTACTGGCCCATGCCGGTGATCCAGGCGCGCCCGGTGATCTCGGGCACGACGGCGGGTACGCCGCCGATCTCGGTCTCCTCGACCAGTCGCCCTGTGAAGCGCGTGCCGATGAGCGACTCGTTGACGAAGTCCGCGCCGACGGCGAGCTCGCCGCGGGCGTGCAGCGCGGCCATGCGCGCGCTCGTGCCGGTCCCGCAGGGCGAGCGATCCAGCCAGCCGGGGTGGATCGACACGGCGTTGCGCGCGTGTGCCCCGTCGCGTCCGGGCGCGTGGAAGATCACGTGGTGACAGCCCGCAATGCGCGGGTCCGCGGGGTGCACCGGCTCGGGCACCGCGGCGCGGATGCGATGCCCCGCAGCGATGAGGTCGGTCGCGCGCTCGGGGGCGACCTCGAGGCCGACCGAGGCCGCCTCGACGATGGCGTAGAAGTTGCCGCCGAAGGCCATGTCGTAGCGCACCTCGCCGAGGCCCCCGACGTGCGCGACCTGATCGCGCGCGTGCAGGAACGACGCGACGTTGCGGATCGTCACCGCCTCGGCGCGCCCGTCGCGCACCGCGACGCGCGCCTGCACCAGGCCGGCCGGCGTGTCGAGGCGCACCACGGTCTCGGGCTCGGTCACGGCAACCATGCCGGTCTCCACCAGCACGGTGGCGACGCCGATCGTGCCGTGGCCGCACATCGGCAGGCAGCCGGAGACCTCGATGAACAGCACGCCCCAGTCGGCGTCCTCGCGCGTGGCCGGCTGCAGGATCGCCCCCGACATCGCCGAGTGCCCGCGCGGCTCGCGCATGAGCAGCAGGCGCAGGTCGTCGCGCGCTGCCTCGAAGTGCAGCTTGCGCTCGAGCATCGTCGCGCCGGGCAGCGGCTCCACGCCGCCGGTGACGACGCGGGTGGGCATGCCTTCGGTGTGCGAGTCGACGGCGGCGAGGTAGCGCGCCGCTCTCACGCGGCGACCCTGGCCTTCAACGTGTCGAGCGCCGCGCGCAGCGCCGCGCGCTCGTCGGCATTGAGCGGCAGCCGCGGCGCGCGCGTCGGCCCGCCGACGAAGCCGACCTCGTCCTGGGCGGCCTTGAAGTACTGCACGAGCTTCGGATTCATGTCGAAGCGCGCGACCGGCAGCAGGCGACCGTAGATCTCGCGCGCGGGCTCGAGCTCGCCGGCGCGGCAGTGCTCGTAGAGCGCCACACAGTCGGCGGGCGCCACGACGGCCACGCCCGACACCCAGCCGCTGGCGCCGGCGCTGAAGCCCTCGAGCGCCCAGTCGTCGCCGCCGACGAGGACTTCGAGGTCGGTCGCGTGCAAGAGGGCCGGGATGCGGCGCACATCGCCCGAGCACTCCTTGACCGCGACGACCTGCTCGACGCCGGCGGCGATGCGCGCGATCAGCTCGGCCGGCATGTCGACCCCGGAGGCCTCGGGGTTGTTGTAGAGCATCAGCGGCAGGCCGGTGGCGCCCGCGACCGCGGCGAAGAAGGCCTCGACCTCGGTGGCGTCGCCGCGGTAGCCCAGCGGCGGCAGGCACATCATCGCGCCGGCACCGGCCGCGGCCGCGTCGGTGGCGTAGGCGCCGGCCTGCTCGGCCGTCGAGGCCGAGACGCCGGCGAGGACCGGTACGCGGCCGTCGACCGCCTCGGCGATGGCGGCGATCACCGTGCGCCGCTCGGCGGCGGTCAGGCTGCCCGCCTCGCCCATGGTGCCGGTACCGACGATGCCGTGCACGCCGGCGTCGAGCAGGGCGCGGACGTTGGCCTGGAGCGCATCGACGTCGATGGCGCCCGAATCGTCGAACGGCGTCGTCACGGCAGGCAGGATCCCGGGGAAGCGCATGACGGCTACCGTAGCCGCGATGTCAACCACTTTTCACGCCGTCGACCCGCGCACGGGCGAGGCCGGCGCGGCGTTCGAGGAGGCGACGCCCGCCGACGTCCATTCCGCGGTGATCGCCGCCGGCGAGGCCTTCCGCGCCGGGGCACTGCGCGACGGCGCCGAGCGCGCGGCGCTGCTGCGCGGCGCTGCTGCGCGGCTGCGCGCCGCCGGCGACGAGATCGTCGCCGGGGCCGAGGCCGAGACCGGCCTGCCGGAGGTGCGCCTGCGCTCCGAGCTCGAACGCACCGCGGGCCAGCTCGAGGCCTTCGCGGCCGTCGTCGACGCCGGCGACTACGTCGAGGCGATCATCGACACCGCCGATCCCGACGCCAAGCCGATCGCGCGACCCGACGTGCGGCGCATGCTCGTGCCCATCGGCCCCGTCGCCGTCTTCGGCGCCAGCAACTTCCCGCTGGCCTTCTCGACCGCGGGTGGCGACACCGCCAGCGCGCTGGCCGCCGGCTGTCCGGTCATCGTCAAGGGCCACCCGTCGCATCCGGGCACGAGCGCGGTCGTCGCGCGCGAGCTGTCGGCGGCGGCCGACGACGCCGGCCTGCCCGAGGCGGCCTTCCACCTGCTGCAGTCAAGCGGCGTCGAGGTCGGCGAGGCGCTCGTCGACGAGCCCGCGATCGCGGCGGTCGCCTTCACCGGCTCGTTTGCCGGCGGCAAGGCGCTGTACGACCGCGCGGCGGCGCGCGAGCACCCGATCCCGGTCTTCGCCGAGATGGGGAGCATCAACCCGATCGTCGTCACCGAGGCGGCCCTGCGCGAGCGCGCCGACGCGATCGCCGAGGGTCTTGCCGCGTCGGTGTCCTCGTTCGGCGGCCAGCTCTGCACCAAGCCGGGCGTCGTGTTCGTGCCGGCCGGCGACGCCGGCGAGGCGTTCGCGTCCGACCTCGGCGAGCGCCTGGCCGCGGTCGAGCCGCAGGTGCTGCTCAACGAGCGCCTGCGCGACGCTCTGGCCACGCGGGTCGCCGAGCTCGGCGAGCTGGCCGAGCCGGTGGGCGAGCCCGCGACGCCGGCCGAGCCCGGCTTCCGCTTCCGGCCGGCCGCCTACCGCGCCGCCGCCACCGACCTGCGCGAGCACCGCGAGCTGCTCGACGAGCGCTTCGGCCCTGTGGTGCTCCTGCTGACCTACGCCAGCCGCGACGAGCTGCTCGACGCCGTGCTGCGCATCGAAGGCCAGCTCACCGGCTCGATCCACGCCCAAGAGGAGGACGCCGAGCTCTCGCGCCTGCTCGCGGTCGCCCTCGGCGAGCGCGCCGGGCGCCTGATCTTCGACGGCTTCCCCACCGGCGTGGCGGTCACCTACGGCATGCAGCACGGCGGGCCGTACCCGGCGACCACCGCGGCGGGCCACACGTCGGTCGGCATGACCGCGGTCCGCCGCTTCCTACGCCCGGTCGCCTTCCAGAACGCGCCCGCGCACGTGCTGCCGCCCGAGCTTCAGGACGCAAACCCGCTGGGGATCTGGCGGCGCGTCGACGGCGAGCTGACGCGCGACCCGCTCCCCTGACGTCGAACGTCCGTGACGTCACAACTCTGTTGTTACGTCGCGGACGTTCGTCGCCTCAGGCGCTCTGCATCGCCCCGAAGATGTTGCCCTCGGTGTCCTTGAAGTAGGCGTACGAGCCGACGCCCTCGAGCTCCTGGCGATCGACGACCTGCTCGCCGCCGGCCTCGACCACCGCGGCCTGGATCGCCTCGAGGTCATCGACGTCCACGGTGCACACGAAGGCGGTGACCGCCTTGCCGTCGATGGTGCCGCGGCGCTCGACGATCGCGCCGTTGATCCCGGGCTGGTCGTCGCCGCCGGTGGTGATGAGCCGGTAATCGACCGGCGCGCCCTCCCAGCGGTTGATCTCCCAGCCGAAGACGCGCTTGTAGAAGCGCTCGGCGCGCGCGGTGTCGCCGGCGTGGATCTCGAAGTGGACCACCCGTCCCATCTGCGTCGCGAGCCTATACCGTCCATTGCATGGCGTGGCTGCGGCGGCACGTGCGCGCGGCGGGCGGCGTCGTGGTGCGCGACGGGCGCATCGCGCTCGTCCACCGGCCCAAGTACGACGACTGGGCGCTGCCCAAGGGCAAGCTCGAGGAGGGCGAGAGCTGGGAGGCCGCCGCGCTGCGCGAGGTGTTGGAGGAGACGGGCTTTCGCTGCACCCTGCGCGAAGAGCTCTCCTCCGTGCAGTACACCGATCCCAAGGGCCGCCCGAAGACCGTCCGCTACTGGCGGATGGACGCGCTGGACGGCGAGTTCACGCCCAACAGCGAGATCGACCAGCTGCTGTGGCTGACGCTCGACGACGCGCTGCAACGTCTGACGTACGACCACGACCACGAGAACGTGCTCATGGCCGCGCGCCTGGCTGCCGAAGATACGTAGGTGCAGCATCGTCACGAGCGCATCTACGTCGAGACCGACCGCCACCGCATCTCCGGGGTGCTGACCCTCCCCTTCGATGGCTACCGAAGCCGTCTCTCGGACTTCCTCAACGCCTCCGAGCGCGACTTCATCTCGCTGACGGACTGCGTCGTCGAGCTCATCGGCCGCGACGGACCCGGGACGGAGCACTCCTTCATCGCCGTCTCGCGCCGGCACATCGTCTTTGCCATCCCGCTGGGCGAAGCGCGCGCGCCCGGCGTGGCCGACGCCGCCTGACGTACTCCTGACGGCCCACGCGCCACACTGACGGGCGGTGACCCGTGACTTCGTGCTGCACGACGCCGTCATGCTCGGCGTCCAGGCAAGCCTCGTCGGCCTGACCGGCGCGGGCGTGCCCGCGTGGGTGCGGCGCTTCGCGACCGCGCGCTGGGCGCTCGTCCTGCCGCTGTCGATCGCCGTGGTCATCGCCGCCATCGCGCTGCTGCCCGACGTGGCCGACGTGTTGACGTGGGTCGCGCTGCTGCTCGTGCCGCCGGGCGCCGCGCTCGGCCTCGGCTGGGCGATGCGCGGCGCGCGCCCGCCGCTGGCGCTGCTCGCCGTGCCCCTGTTCGTCCTGGCCTGGGGCTGGCAGACCGTGCCGTCCGGCCAGCTCGCAGGGCTGGCCCTCACGGCCCTGAGCTGCGTGACGCTCGGGCGGCTGCTCGCGGGCGTGGCGCCCGGGCCCTGGCTGAAGGTGGGCATCGTCGCCATGGCGATCGTCGATGCGATCCTCGTCTTCTCCAACGGGCTCGAGCAGCCCAACGCGGTCCTCAACGCGGCCGTCCCCGCTCCCGGCCTGCCGCAGCTGCAGTACGAGAACTTCGGGCCGGCGAACCTCGGCTACGGCGACCTGTTCGTCGCCGGGGTGCTCGGCGGCGTACTGGCCGTCGAGGGCGCGCGGGTGTGGCGCTGGGCGCTTGTGACCTGGGTGCTGGCGGAGGCCTTCACGCTGCTCTTCTACGTCACCGACACGCTGCCGGCCACGGTGCCGGTGGCGGCGGCGCTGCTCATCCGCGAGGCGCTACGCGCCCGGCGGCCGCAGCCGGACGCGATCAGGGGTCAGGTCCCCCACGGAGCGCGCACCTAGCAGGGCCATCGTGCGCACGATCTCGGTGCGCAGCAGTTCGAGCGCGCGCTCGACGCCGCGCTCGCCGCCGGCCATCAGGCCATAGCAGTAGGCGCGCGCCACCAGGCAGGCGCGCGCGCCCATCGCCACCGCCGCGACGACGTCGGCGCCGTTGAGGATCCCCGAGTCGAGGTAGACCTCGGCGCGATCGCCGACGGCCTCGGCGATCGCGGGCAGGACCTCGAGCGGCGTCGGCGAGAGGTCGAGCTGGCGCGAGCCGTGGCTGGAGACGACGACGCCGTCGGCGCCGAGATCGACGACCCGGCGCGCGTCGTCGGCGGTGAGGATCCCCTTGACGAGGAGCGGGCCCTGCCAGCGCTCGCGCAGCCACGTGAGGTCTGCGGTGGTCAGGTTCGGGTCGAACTGCGACTGTGCGACGCGGGCGACCGTGTCGGGCTGCTCCTTCAGCGAGGCGTAGCGCAGCGGCTCGGTGGTCAGCATGTTCGCCCACCACGCGGGGCGCAGGGCGATGTCGGCCAGCGCCTTGAAGTTGGGCGGGAAGGTGAGCTGGTTGTGGACGTCGCGCAGGCGCGAGCCGGCGACGGAGACGTCGACGGTGAGGATCAG
>DATBKW010000222.1:0-12329 GCA_036555665.1 Solirubrobacteraceae bacterium
GCGAAACGGCGGGCGTCGATCGCCGCCAGGCGGCGTCCTCGACCCTCGAAATACCTCCGGTATTCCTTCGGGTCTGCGTCCTTGCCTGGCGGCGTCGCCACTCCGCCGTTTCACGCACAACGTCACCTCAAGACCCACTAGCGAAGGGTCGCGACGATCCGCGCGCGCGTCACGCCGCCGCCCTCTGCCTTGGCGCCCGCGACCACGGCGGCGACGGAATCGAGATAGGGCCTGGCCTTCTGGAAGCGGGCGTCGCTGCCCGCGACGCGCTCGAGGAGCGTGACCACTTGCGGGACATCGAGGAAGAACGACGGCTGCAGCCCGAGCTTGGCCGCCGCCGCCGTGAACGTCGGCGCGGAGGCGAGCGTCCGCGCGGGCGCGGACGCCTCGGCGATCACACGCCTGGGGCCGACGCCGACGACGAGCTTGTCCCCGGTGACGGCGACCCGGACGGCGGGCCCGCTCGCGCGGCGGATCGTGAAGCCACCCGCGCGAGACGGTGTCACCCGCGCGCCGGCGCTCTGGCCCGCGAGCCTCGCCAGCGCGGCGACCGCCCGCTTGGTGGCGGTCGGATCACGGGTCTTGACGACGAGGGCACCCCGCAGATCGCGGGCGCTGGTGCCGGCGACGTACACGCCCGCGTCGCCCATCCACGACAGCACGTCGCGGCGCAGGTCGAGGCCCGTCTGCTGGCGGAACTGGCCCAGCGCGGCGTTGACGCCGATCGCGCTGAGCCCGCTCGTCTTGGTGAGGGTGTCCACGACGCCGTCGAGCGTTCGGCCGAGGTCGGCCACTCCGAGCCCGAGCCACGAGTCGGCGGGCAGGGCGGCCAGTGCGGCGGCGCCGCTGCGGCCCGTCCCGGCCGGCATCGGGGTGCCGATGCTGACGGCGTCGACGCGCAGCTGGCCGGGCAGCGCCAGCAGCGCCCCGCCGACCGCCTTCGGCGCCGCGCCGGAAGCCGCCTGCAGCAGCAGGCCGACCTGTTGATTGCTCGCGCCCTGCGCGATCGCCTGCACGAGCGCGCGGGTGTCGGCGTAGAAGAGCCCGACGCGATCGCGTGCCACGTTTGCGCGAACGGCGCGCAGGCCCTCGGCACCGGCCAGCGAGTCGCCCTTGGACGCGTCGATCGACGATTTCAGCCCGTTCTCGGTCCCGACGACGACGTGGTGGTCGACGACGGCGGCCGCCGTCCCGGCCTGGCGGCTGAAGCGGTAGTCGACGCCCTTGTAGGCGCGCGTGACGTCCGCGCCCGGCGCATGGCTCAGGGCGTCGGCGGCCTTGGCGTCGTCCCTGGACGCGACGACGACCACGTAGTCGACGTCGTGCTTGCCGCGCAGCGAGGTCACGGCCGCGCCGGCCTCGTCGCCGAGCCACGCATCCACGTCGGTCGTGCGCAGGACCTTGCGCAGCGCGGCCTCGGCGTGGTCGCGCACGTCGCCGGACTGCAGCGCCGCTTCCGCATAGAGCGGCGCGCTCGCCGGGACCAGCGCGGCCGGATCGTCGCTGCCGGCGGGACCGCTGCTCGATACGCCGCACCCGGCCGCGATCGCACAGAGCACAACCAGCACGAGCACGCGGACCGCCCTCATCGCCACCCATGGTACGGCGTGGGCCGCCTGCGCACGCCACGCACATCGATCGGACGGAAGCGCGCCGAACCGGCAAGCGGGCATGCAGAACGGCGTCCCGCAGCGCGGCTTGCGCGCCGGTCACGGCTCGACGACCCACGTTGCCCCACCAGGGAAATCCCTGCTCAAAAGGCATTTTTCGGCCCGCCAGGATGCTGGATACTCCTGGTTGTGGGAGAAAATATGCAATTGGGGTTGCGTTGTGGGAGGAAGTGGGGTAGAAGTGCCGATGTTGGACCGGGGTGGAGGGGCTCCTCCCACTCCTCCACCTCGGCCCGACCGAACAGCGCGCCCGGGGGACGCGCGACACCATGGCCTTCCGCGGCACCTTCGACTACAGCCTCGACGCCAAGAACCGGCTCACCATCCCGGCCAAGTTCCGGGCTTCGCTCTCCGATGGCGTGGTCCTCGCCAAAGGCATCGAGCGGTGCATGCAGGTCTGGACGCCGGAGGGCTTCGAGGGCTACACCGACGCCGCGCTTCAGGGTGTCCATCGCCTCTCCGACCAGGCGCGCAAGCTGACGCGCTTCTTCAGCGCGAACTCGTTCGACACCGAGCTCGACTCGGCCGGTCGCGTGATGGTCCCGGGTTTCCTGCTCGAGCACGCCGCGCTGCGCAAGGAGGTCGTCGTCACCGGCGCCGGCGAGTGCCTGGAGGTCTGGGATCGCGCCGCCTGGGCCGAGTACAACGCCGCCCTCTCCGAGGAGCTGCCCGACATCACCGCCGCGTTCGGCCATGCTGGTTGAGATGTCCGCCACCCACGTTCCGGTCCTTGCCGGCGAGCTCGTCGACCTCCTCGACCCCCAGCCGGGCGAGATCGCCATCGACTGCACGTTCGGCGGCGGCGGCCACGCGCGCCTCGTCGCCGAGCGCCTCGGCCCTGGCGGCGAGCTGATCGCCGTCGACCGCGACCCCGCCGCCGAGGAGCGCTTCGCCGAGCTTGCCGCCGACGTCGCCTGCCGCACGCGCTTCATCCGCGCCCCGTTTGCCGACGCGCTGGCCGACCTGCGCGACGAGGGGGTCCGTGCCGACCTGGTCTACCTCGACCTCGGGATGTCGTCGATGCAGGTCGACACCCGCGAGCGCGGCTTCTCCTACGCCTACGACGCGCCGCTGGACATGCGCATGGACCCCGACGACGAGCTGACCGCCGCCGACGTCGTCAACGAATGGGACGAGCGCCGGCTGGCCACGCTGCTGCGCGACTACGGCGAGGAGCGCTACGCACGGCCGATCGCGCGGGCGCTCGTGCGCGCGCGCGCCAAGGCGCCGCTCGAGACGACCAACGAGCTCGTCGAGGTCGTGGTCGACGCGATCCCGGCGCCGGCTCGTTTCGCGGGCGGTCATCCCGCCAAGCGGGTCTTCCAGGCCATCCGCATCGCGGTCAACGACGAGCTCGGGCAGCTCGACGAGGCCCTTCCCACCGCCTGGGAGCTGCTTCGCGTCCATGGTCGATTTGCAGGGATTTCGTTCCATTCTCTGGAAGATCGCCGCGTGAAGCGCTTCCTTGCCGCCAGGACGCGGGGCTGCATCTGCCCACCCGACCTCCCGGTGTGCGCCTGCGGTCGCGTCCCGGAGGCGGAGCTGCTCACGCGCCGCGCCGTGGCGCCGACGCCCGGCGAGGTAGCCGCCAACCCGCGCGCGAAGTCCGCCCGGATGCGCGCTGCACGGAAGCTCGAGGAGGGCCAGGCGTGACGCCACCAACCACTGCTGCCGCCCATCGCTCCGCACTGCGGCGCGGCTCAGTCCCACGCGCGCCCCGGCGCGTCTCGGGTCCGGCCCGCCCGCCGCGTGCGGCGCTGGCCGGTGCCGCCGCCGCACGCCCGCCGCTCGCGCTGCGCCTGGGCACCGCCGCCATGCGCGTCGGCGATGCGCGGCTGCTCGATCGCCTCGTCCGCGGCCGCTTCTGGATCGCGATCGTGGCGATCGCCCTGATGGGGATCGTCTTCATGCAGGTCTCGCTGCTCAAGCTCAATGCCGGCATCAGCCGCGCCGTGACCGCCGGCGACACCCTCGAGCGCCAGAACGCGGCGCTGCGCGGCGATATCTCGAACCTCGATTCGGGCGAGCGCATCCAGAGCGTCGCGGCCAAGCTGGGCATGATCACCCCGGCCGCCGGCAATGTGCATTATCTCGACGGCCGTGAGGCCGACGGCGGCCGAGCGGCCGCGTCGATCAAGCCGCCCGCGCCGGTGGCGGGAGCGACGACTCCGGCCGCGACGACGCAGGCGCCGGCCCAGCAGCAGGCGGCTGCGCCGGCACAGCAGCAGGCGGCCGCCCCGACGCAGCAGCAGCCGGCTACGACGACGCAGCAGCAGCCGGCCAGCACCCAGCAGCAGCCCGCCCAGACCGCGGCCACCACCCAGCAGCAGCCGGCGGCCACGCCCACCGGCGGAGCGAACACGGCGGCCACACCCACCGGCGGAGCAACCACGGCGAGCACAGCGCCGCCCGCGGCGACGACCCCGAGCACGGGCGCCGCCGCCGCGGGAGGCGCAAGCGCCCCGCAGGGCGGCACAACAGCCCCGCAGGGGGGCTAGGGCGTGGCGCTGCTCGAGCGCCGCATCGGCCTGCTCTTCGCCGCGTTCCTCGCGCTCCTGCTCGTCGCCGCCGGCCGCGCAGTCTTCCTGGGCACGATCAAGGGATCGAGCCTGGCCAACGCGGCCGCCAGCCAGCAGGTCAGCTCGCTGGAGCTGCCCGCGCGGCGCGGCACCATCGTCGATCGCCATGGCGTCGAGCTCGCGGTGTCCGAGCCCGCCGACGACGTCTCGGCCACGCCGTACCTCGTCAAGGACCCGGTCAGGACAGCATCGAAGCTGGCGCCGCTGCTGGGGCTCGATCCCGACAAGCTCGTGAGCAAGCTCGCGCGCCGCGACACGGGCTTCGTCTACCTCGCCCGCGCCGTGCCCGCCAGCCGGGCCGAGCCGATCGGCAAGCTCGATCTGCCGGGCATCCAGCTGACGCCCGGCTACCGGCGCGCCTACCCGCGCACCTTCCTCGCCAGCCAGCTGATCGGGTCGGTCGGCACCGACAACACCGGCCTCAGCGGCATCGAGTACGCCCACGACAAGACGCTCGAGGGCCAGGACGGCGAGCGTCGGCTGATCAAGGACGCGCTGGGCCAGTCGATCTCGGTCCGCGACACCAAGCCCACCGAGCCGGGTGCGCGGCTTGAGCTGTCGATCGACGCGCTCATCCAGGACAAGGTCGAGCGCGTCCTGGCCGACGTCGGCCAGCAGTACCGCCCGAAGGGCGCCACCGCGATCGTGATGAACCCGGCCGACGGCGAAGTGCTGGCGCTGGCCAACTGGCCGCGCGTCAACGCCAACCAGCCGTGGACCGCGCCGCCCTACGCGTCGCAGGACCGCGCCGTCGGCTACACGTACGAGCCCGGATCGACGTTCAAGTCGATCACGGTCGCGGGCGCGCTGCAGGACGGCACGGTCACGCCGGACACCAAGTTCGACCTGCCGCCGCAGATCCAGGTAGCCGACCGCACGATCGGCGAGTCGCACGCGCGCGGCCCGGTGACCCTCAGCACCGCCCAGATCCTCGCCCAGTCCTCGAACGTGGGCGCGATCAAGATCGGGCTCGAGATGGGGCGCCAGCGCTTCGACGGCTGGGTGCGGCGCTTCGGCTTCGGCAAGCCGACCGGCGTCGACCTGCCCGGTGAGGAGCGCGGCATCGTGCCGACGCTGAGCCAGTACTCGGGCTCGTCGATGGGCAACCTGCCGATCGGGCAGGGCGAGGCCGTGACGCCGATGCAGATGGCTCAGGCCTATGCCGCGATCGCCAACGGCGGCATCCTGCGCTCGCCGCGCGTCGTGCGCCGCGTCAACGGCAAGCTCGTCCCGCAGCCGAAGGGGCGCCGCGTGATCTCGCCGAGCACCGCCGCGCGGCTGCGCGAGATGCTCGAGGGTGTCTTCGCCCCGGGCGGCACGGCCAGCGAGGTCACCATCCCCGGCTACAAGCTCGCGGGCAAGACCGGCACCGCGAGCAAGATCGACCCGCTCACCCACGAGTACTCGAAGTCGGAGTACGTCGCGTCGTTCATCGGCTTCGCGCCCGCCCTGCACCCTAAGCTCCTCATCGCCGTGATGGTCGACGAGCCCCACGGCGACATCTACGGCGGCTCGGTGGCGGCGCCGGCGTTCGGCAAGATCGCCTCGTTCGCGTTGCCGTACCTGCGGATCGCGCCGCAATGAGGGTGCCGACGGCGGCCATGTGGCCGACGGAGGCGGGCCCCTCCGGCCGGAGGCCGGACGGTGTCGGGCGTTAGCCTGCTCTGCCGCATGCTGCTCGGAGAGGTCATCGGCCGCGACGCACCGCCGGTCGAGGTGACCGCGCTCGCCTACGACAACCGCCTCGTGACCCCCGGCACGCTGTTCTTCTGCGTGCCCGGCTTCACGCGCGACGGCCACGACTACGCCGACGACGCGATCGCGCGCGGCGCGGTCGCCCTTGTCGTCCAGCGTCCGCTGGGAACCTCTCTGCCCGAGGTCCTCGTCGACGACGTGCGCGCCGCGATGGCGCCGGCGGCCGCCGCGCTGGCCGGCGACCCGACGGCGCGGCTGACCACGGTCGGCATCACCGGCACCAACGGCAAGACGACGTCGGCCTTCCTCGTGCGCGCGCTGCTGCAGGCCGGCGGGCACTCGACCGGGCTGCTGGGCACGGTGACGGCCATCGTCGGCGGCGAGCAGCACGCCGTCGCGCGCACGACACCGGAGGCGATCGACCTGCAGCGCACCTTCGCCGAGATGCTCGAGGCCGGCGACGACGCGGTGGTCATGGAGGTCTCCAGCCACGCGCTGTCGCTGCACCGCGCCGACGCGATCCACTGGTCGGCGGCGGTGTTCACCAACCTCACCCAGGACCACCTCGACTTCCACGCCGACATGGAGGACTACTTCCTGGCCAAGCGGCGCCTGTTCGAGGCCGGGCCCGAGCTGGCGGTGATCAACGTCGACGACGCCTATGGCGCGCGCCTGGCGAAGGACTTCCCCGACGCGATCCGGATCGGCCTGGACTCCGACGATGCGCACGTGCGCGCGACGGCGATCGAGGGCGACGCGAGCGGCTCGGCCTTCAACGTCGACGGGCTGCGCTTGCGCACGGCGTTGCCGGGCCGCTTCAACGTCCTCAACGCCCTTGGCGCCGTGGTGGTCGCGCGCGAGCTGGGCGTCGGCGACGCCGCGATCACCGCGGGCCTGGAGCGCGCCGAGCGCGTCCCGGGGCGCTTCGAGCCCGTCGATGAGGGCCAGCCCTTCGCCGTCTTCGTCGACTACTCGCACAAGCCCGACGCGCTGGAGGCCGTGCTGCGCACGGCGCGTGAGCTGACCGATGGGCGGCTGATCGTCGTCTTCGGCGCCGGCGGCGACCGCGACCGCGGCAAGCGCCCGCTGATGGGCCGCGCGGCCGCAGACTACGCCGACGTGGCGATCATCACCTCCGACAACCCGCGCAACGAGGACCCCGAGGCGATCATGGCCGAGGTGGCCGGCGGCGCGCCCGACGCCGAGCGGCTCGTCGATCGCCGCGCCGCGATCCAGCGCGCGATCGCGCTCGCCGCGCCCGGCGACGTCGTCGTCGTCGCCGGCAAGGGCCACGAGCGCTACCAGGAGTTCGAGGGAGGCCGCACGGTGGCCTTCGACGACGTCGCCGTCGCCCGCGAGGCTCTGCGTGCGCGAGTGGTCGCCTGAGCAGGTCGCGCAGGCCGCGGGCGGGCGCCTCGTCGCGCCCGCGCCGAAGCCCGACGGCCCCGAGCGCGCGACGATCGACTCGCGTGCGGCCGGTCCCGGCGACCTCTTCGTCGGGCTCGTGGGCGAGCACGCCGACGGCGGCCGGTTCGCGCCGCAGGCGCTGGCGGCCGGCGCGTGGGGGGTCCTCGTCGCGCCCGCGCACGCCGATGCCGCGCGCTGCGCGGCGGCTGGCGCGCTGATCGCGGCCGATGACCCGCTCGCCGCCCTGCAGCGCCTGGCCACGGCCTGGCGGCAGGCGCTCGACTGCCGCGTGGTGGGGATCACCGGCTCGGTCGGCAAGACCTCGACGAAGGACATCCTCGCCGCGATGCTCCGCCAGCAGCGGCGCACCGTCGCCAACCGCGAGAACTACAACACCGAGATCGGGCTGCCGCTGACCGTCCTCGAGGCGCCGATGGACACCGAGGCACTCGTCCTGGAGATGGGCATGCGCGGGCCCGGCCAGATCGCCGAGCTGACGGCGATCGCGCAGCCCGACGTGGCGGTCATCACGAGCGTCGCGCCCGTGCACCTGGAGCTCATGGGCTCGATCGAGGCCATCGCGGCAGCCAAGGCCGAGCTCGTCGCCGGCCTGCGCCCCGGTGCGACGGCGGTGATCCCGGCGGGCGAGACCCTGCTGGACCCTCACCGCCGCGACGACGTCACCACGCTGACGTTTGGCCCCGGTGGCGATGTGGACGAGCTGCCAGACGGGCTGGAGTTGGTGGAGGGGGTGGGCGGGCGGGCCATATCAAGCGCCCATATGCGCCGCAACGCGCTGGCCGCGCTCGCCGCGGCGCGCGCGCTCGGCGTGCGTCCCACGGGCCGTCTGGACGTCGAGCTGTCGAGCTTCCGCGGCCAGCGCATCGAGCTGGCGAACGGCATCGTCGTCGTCAACGACTGCTACAACGCCAACCCGATGTCGATGCGTGCCGCACTCGACGACCTCGCCGCGTCCGCGAACGGCCGCCGCGTCGCCGTCCTCGGGGACATGCTTGAGCTGGGGCCGGAAGAGGCGCGCTTTCACGCGGAGATCGGCGCCCACGCGCGCGCCACGGGCGTCGATCTGCTCGTCGCCGTGGGCCCGCGCGCCGCGCACTTCGCCGACGGCTACGGGGAGGTCGTCGCGCTGCCCGACGCGCAGGCGGCCGCCGAGGCGCTACCGCGCCTGCTGCAGCCGGGCGACACGGTGCTGCTGAAGGCCTCGCGCGGCGTGGGGCTCGAGATCGCGGCCGGCGCCCTGGAAGCGACCTGATGGGCGAGGTCCTCATCGCCGGCACCGCCGCGCTGCTCATCTGCATCTTCCTGTCGCCGCGCTTCATCAGCTTCCTGCGCGCCCGCGAATTCGGGCAGTTCATCCGCGAGGAGGGGCCCGAGGGCCATCACGAGAAGGCCGGCACGCCGACGATGGGCGGGATCATCATCTTCACGGCGATCTCGGCGCCGTTCCTGATCCTGAGCGATTACGACTGGCGCTCGGTGGGCGTCTACGTGGCGGCGATGGCCTGCGCGTTGCTCGGCTTTGCCGACGACTACACGAAGATCGTCAAGCGTCGCTCGCTCGGCCTCAGGGCGCGCACGAAACTCCTCGCGACGATTGCCATCTCGCTGGGCCTCTGGTGGATCGCGACACAGAAGGCGGGGGTAAGCGACACGCTGCGCCTGCGCTCGATCGACGCGACGATCGACCTCGGCGTCTTCTATCCGCTGCTCGTCTACCTCGTGGTCGCCGGGACCACGAGCGCCGTGAACCTCACCGACGGCCTCGACGGGCTCGCCGGCGGCTGCGCGGCGATCGTGCTGCTCGGATACATCGGCATCACCTTCATCACCGGCGGCTTTCGCGACCTGTCGCTGCTGTCCGGCTGTCTCGTCGGCGCCTGCGTCGGCTTCCTCTGGTTCAACGCCTTCCCGGCCACGATCTTCATGGGCGACACCGGCTCGCTCGGCCTCGGCGGAGCGATCGCCGGGCTCGCCGTGATGACGAAGACCGAGGAGCTGCTGATCGTCCTCGGCGGCATCTTCGTCCTCGAAGCGCTCAGCGTGCTCATCCAGGTCTTCTCCTTCCAGACCTTCCGCAAGCGCGTCTTCCTCATGGCGCCGGTGCACCACCACTTCGAGATCCTCGGCTGGTCGGAGACGAAGATCATCCTGCGCTTCTGGATCGTCGCGGCGGTGTGCGCGGCGATCGGCTTCACCGTCTACCAGCAGTCGGTGACGTAGCGTGCCCCGGCGGCCGCCGCTGCCGCCCGGCCCGTGGCTCGTGGTCGGTCTCGCGCGCTCGGGGCGCGCCGCGCTCGAGGTCCTGCGCGCCCGCGGCGAGGAGGTGCGTGGCGTCGACCGCCGCCAGGGCGACGACACGCCGGCCGCGCTCGAGCATGTGCAGGCCGTGGTCAAGTCGCCGGGCGTGCCGGCGCAGGCGGAGGTCATCGCCGCCGCCCGCGAGCGCGGGCTGCCGGTGCTCGGCGAGGTCGAGCTGGCGTGGCGCCTGATCCCCAACCAGTTCGTGGCGGTCACCGGCACCAACGGCAAGACGACGACGACCGAGCTGATCGGCCACATCCACCGCGAGGCGGGGCGCCCGGTGGCGGTCGCCGGCAACGTGGGCACCGCGCTGAGCTCGCTGGTGGGCCGCATCCCCGACGCGGCGACCGTCGTCTGCGAGGTCTCGTCGTTCCAGCTCGAGGACGCCGTCGAGTTCGCGCCCGAGGGCGCCGTGCTGCTGAACATCGCGCCCGACCACCTCGACCGCCACGGCACGCTCGCCGCCTACATCGAGGCCAAGCTGCGCGTCTTTGCCCACCAGGGCAACGACGACATCGCGGTCGCCCCACTCGGCCTCGGGGTCGAGGATCTCGGCGGCTGCGCGCGGCGCGTGTGCTTCGGCGACGGCCCGCAGGCCGAGCTGTCCGACCGCGCCGGCCATCTGTGGTGGGCCGAGGAGCCGCTGATCGCCGTCGAGGAGCTCGCGCTGCGGGGGCTGCACAACCGCCGCAACGCCATGGCCGCGGCGGCGATCTGCCTGGCGCGCGGGATCGACGCCGACGCGGTGCGCGCAGGGCTGCGGACCTTCGCCGGCGTCGAGCACCGCCTCGAGGAGGTGGCCACGATCGCCGGCGTGCTCTACGTCAACGACTCGAAGGCCACCAACGTCGCCTCGACGCTGGTGGCCCTCGAGAGCTTCGACACGCCGATTCACCTGATCCTCGGTGGCCAGGGCAAGGACGAGGACTACGAGCCGCTGCGCGAGCCGGTGGCCCAGCGCTGCGCGGGCGTGTACCTGATCGGCGAGGAGGCCGAGCGCCTCGCAGCGGTCGTCGGGGGCGAGCGCTGCGAGACGCTCGAACGCGCCGTGGAGGCGGCCGCGAGCGCCGCGCGGATGGGCGAGGTCGTGCTGCTCTCGCCCGCCTGCACGTCCTACGACCAGTTCGAGGACTTCGAGGCGCGGGGACGGGCGTTCAAGGAGTTGGTGGCCGCGCGGCGAACCTAGCTTCGATATGCGCGCCGCCGCCCGCGCCAAGGCGAAGCTGCCCCTGGAGTACAACCTGCTGCTCACGGCGACGCTGTGCCTGCTGGCGCTGGGCGCGGTCATGGTCTACAGCGCGTCGAGCGCGCGGACGCTGCTGCAGGGCCAGGGCGATGGCACGACCTACCTCGTGCGCTACCTGGTCTACGGGGCGGCCGGCTTCGTCGCGCTGCAGCTCATCGTCCGCCGCGGCCTCGACGCGGTGGTGGCGATCACCGGCCCGCTGCTGGCCTTCGCGTTCGTGTGCCTGGTCGCCGTCAAGCTTCCCGGCCTCGGCGTGACGGTCAACGGCGCCCGGCGCTGGCTGGGCGCCGGGCCGCTGACCTTCCAGCCGTCGGAGGTGGCCAAGCTCGCGCTCGTGCTGTACGCGGCCAAGTTCCTGGCCCAGAAGCCCGGCGGCATCCGCTCGCCGCGCAACGTCACGCCGCTGCTGCTGGTGGCCGGCATCGTCATCCTGCTCGTCGCCTCCCAGCCCGACCTCGGCACGACGCTCGTCATCGCCTTCACGCTGACCGCGATGCTCGTCGCCGCCGGGCTGCCGGTGCGCTACCTGCTCATCGGCGCGGGCGCCGCCGCCTTCCTGGTCGCCGTCTACGCGATCTCCGAGCCTTACCGGCGCGCCCGGCTGACCACCTTCCTGGATCCGTGGAGCCACGCGGGCGGCGCGGGCTTCCAGGCCGTCCAGGGCCAGATCGCGCTTGGCTCCGGCGGGCTGTTCGGCCGCGGCATCGGCCAGTCGGTCCAGAAGATCTTCTACCTCCCCGAGGCCCACACCGACTTCATCCTGGCCATCATCGGCGAGGAGCTCGGCGTCGCGGGCGTCATGCTCGTGCTCTTCCTCTACGGCCTCGTCGCCTACGCGGGGCTGCGGGTGGCCAAGGCGGCCAAGGGCGCCTACGCCAAGCTGCTGGCGGCCGGCATCACGTCGCTGATCCTCAGCCAGGCGTGCCTGAACGTCTTCGCCGTCCTCGGGCTGGCGCCCCTGACCGGCGTGCCGCTGCCCTTCATCTCCTACGGGGCGACGAACCTCACCGTGCTGCTGGCCGGCATGGGGTTGCTGCTCAACGTCGCCGCCGGCGGCAGTGCCCATCTGCGCGTCGTGACAGGATCCCGCCGCCATGGCGCCGACGATCGTCATCGCCGCCGGCGGGACAGCGGGACACGTCGTGCCGGCGCTGGCCGTGGCCGACGCGCTACGGGCTGACGGCGCGCGGGTGGTGTTCGTCGGGGGCGATCGCGCCGAGCGCACGATGGTCCCCGCCGCGGGCTACGAGCTGCGCCCGATCGCGGTCGAGGGGCTGAGCCGGAGTAATCCGCTCAAGGCGGCCCGAGCGCTGGGCAAGGCGGTCCTCGCGGTGCGCACGGCATACGGGATCCTGCGCGACGTGCGGCCCGACGCGGTCCTCGGTGCCGGCGGCTACGTCGCCGGGCCGG
>DATBKW010000223.1:0-4420 GCA_036555665.1 Solirubrobacteraceae bacterium
GCGCCGTCAGGCAAGGACGGGGCACCGACGGCGAAGCCGTTGGTCCCGAAGGAATGCCGAGGCATTTCGAGGGTCGAGGACGCCGCCTGGCGGTGATCGGCGCCCGGGGTTTCCGGTGAAACGTTGCGAGAAGGCCCACTAGGTGTTCTGCGGGGTGTCCGCACGCGTTCGTCGACGCAGGCGGACAGGGACCACGACGGCTGCGAAGAAGAAGAACGGGTAGTTCTGCCAGCTCTCATCCGAGCCGCATACCGAGGTCGGCGATGAGCAGGATCACCAACAGCAGCGCCCCAAGCGCCGGTAACGCGAGGATCCAGCGTCGCGAAACCACCATTCCGAAGACTGCGGCGGGGACCAGACCCATCGCGACGCTCGTCGTTTACTGCATCGGCGCGGGCGGCGTCGGGTCGAGTTGCCGCGACAGCCACGCGCTGAGAACCGCTCCGGTGGCGGCAAGGCCGACGGCGCCAGGGAACACGCTCGTGCGGATGTGCCCGCGCGCGAGCAGGCACGCAGCGACGTCGATGCCGTCCACCAGCGCGGACGCTTCCAGCCAACCACGAACGGGCGCGCCGCGGTCCAGGGCGCTGAGCACCCCGAGGCCGAGTCCGAGGTCACGGGCACCGACCATGCGGGCAAAGAGCGTCGTCCCATGCCCGGACCCCCCGGTGCCAGTGATGGTGCGGGCCACAAGGCTTGGCGCGAGAAGCGATGCCACGCCGATGGCGATCCTCCCGCCCGCCAGGCCGACCGCCGCGTCCCTCGGATTCATCATGCCGATCGTATGTGGTGAGGGCGGACGGGGGTTGCCGCTTCACTGTCGGCGTGTCGGTCCGGTACTCCGGCGCGCGCGCCAGCCGACCAACGCGCCGAGCGCCAGCCCGGCTTCGGGCGCCAGCGGCACCTCGGTGGTCACGGCGATGAGGATGCCGAGCGCGAGCCCGATCACCGCACCGAGCGCGATCGCGGCTCCGACGCTCATGCCGTGTCGCCACCCTCGGAGGCGGGCGCCGGCACGCTGGAATCGGCGACCGCGTGGTCTGCGTCCTCCAAGCTCAGGCGGACGTTGATGGCGACCGCGGCGGTGGCGCCGGAGCCGGCGGCCGTCGGCACGAGCGCCCGCGGTTCGGCGCAGTTGCCGGCGGCGTAGACGCGGTCGACGGTCGTCGCCTGCTCCGAGTCGACGGCGATGGAGCCGTCGTCGCGCAGCCCGCAGCCCAGGCTACGAGCGAGGTCGTTGCGCAGCACCCAGCCGACGTAGAAGAACAGCGCATCGCGGTCGAGCGTCTCGCCGTCGTCCAGACGGACACGACGCAGGCGCCCGTCATCGTCGCCGTCCAGCGCGACGACCGGCGTTTCGATGATGGGGATGCCGAGCGCATGCACGCGCGCGAGCTGGTCGGGAGCGAGGTCGTGCGGGCCGTTGCTGAGCAGGACGACATCGCCGGACCACTGGCGCAGCAGGACGGCGAGGTGCTCTCCGCGGGCGCCGGAGGCCAGCACGGCGATGCGCTCGTCGCGGTGCTCGAAGCCGTCGCAGTACGGGCACGTGTGCGCGCTGGTTCCCCACACGCCGGCGAAGCCGGGGATGTCGGGCACCTCGTCGAGCATCCCCGTGGCGAGGAGGAGCGTCCGCGTGACGTCCGCGCCGCCTGCCGAGCTGAGGCGGATGACGCCGTCGAGCATCTCGGCATCGCGGACCTCGGCGCTGACGACCTCGACGCCGTAGCCGGCGAGTTCCGTGCGGCCGCGGGCGCGCAGGTCCGCCGGGTCCAGGCCGTCATGGCCGAGGACGCCGTGCATCTCGTGGGTGGCGTAGTTGCGCGGCTGGGCGTTGTCGAGCACCAGAACGCGCCGGCGCGCTCGGCCGAGCACGAGCGCGGCGTTGAGACCGGCCGGTCCCGCGCCCACGATGATGCAGTCCCACGTCCCGCTCTCTGCTCCGCTGCTCATCAGCTCGCGCATCCTCCTCGCCCACGCGACCGGAGCGCAAACTCGGCACCGGCCGCGCAAGACCGCCGAAGGCTTGCCGCGAAGTACGGAGCGAGCTCCGTACGCGGGCCTGATGCTGGCTCGTGAACGCCCTCCTAGCGTTGGAAGCTCGTAGAGCCTGAGCTTGCGGAGGTGGTTCGGCACGCGCGCGACCCTGCGCTACCGCCGCCGACGACCCCGTGAGGTTCTTATGACCAGGCCACTTCAGACCGACAAGGCGGCAACGACGCTGGAACGCGCGGGCACCGGCGAAACGGCGGCCGGCGCTGGAGGTCGGGAGACGCTGGTCGTGCGCAGCGCGCTGGCGGTGATCGCAGTCGCCGTGCTCGACGACGCGTTCGTGCACCGCGAGCCGGGCACTGCCGTGGGCGATCATCTCGCCGGTGGCCTGGTGCCGGCGGCGATCGCCGTGGTCCTGGCGCTCGTCTACCCGCGCCTGCGCGCCGGAGCGCGCGCGACGATTGCGCTTGTGTGTGCGCCGCTGGCGATCGTCGCCGGCGTCGTCGATGGGCTGCGCCACGTGATCGTCGACCGCCTGGCCGGCGACGACCTCACCGCCCTCCTGGCGCTGGTCGCCGGCGTCGTCCTGGCTGCCGTCGGCATCGTGGTGCTGTGGCGCTCGCGGCGCCGTGACGGGCCACGCCTGCGCCGCTACGGCCGCCGGGCGCTGCTGACCATCGGCGCACTCGCCGGCGGGTTCTTCGTCGTCCTGCCGATGGCCCTCGCGCTGGTTGCCAACCACAAGGCCCGCGCCCCCGTGCACGCGGCCGACCTCGGGCGCCCCTACGAACAGGTGTCGATGCGCGCCACCGACGGCGTGAAGCTCGCCGGGTGGTATGTGCCCTCCCGCAACGGCGCGGCGATGATCGTGTTCCCCGGCCGCCAGGGACCCGTGCGCCATGCGCGGATGCTCGCGCGCCATGGCTACGGCGTGCTCCTGCTCGACCGCCGCGGCGAGGGAGCCAGCGAGGGCGACTTCAACGCGCGCGGGTGGGGTGGCGAGCCAGACCTCAGCGCAGCCGTGACCTACCTGCGGCGCCGCCCCGACGTGCAGCGCGGGCGCATCGGCGGCCTCGGCCTCTCGGTCGGGGGCGAGCTGCTGCTGCAGACCGCCGCGCACGACGGCCGACTGCGCGCCGTGGTCAGCGAGGGGGCCGGCAGGCAGTCGCTGCGCGACCAGCTGCAGACGCCCGACGCGCCCAAGGCGCTGCGGTGGCTGTCGCCCATGACCGTTGAGACCGCCGCCGGCGTCGTCCTGGCCAACCACTGGCCTCCCGCCGGGCTCGTCGACGTCATGCCACGCATCGCGCCGCGACCGGTCCTGCTGATCCGCGGCGGCAGAGGCAACGCCGACGAAGAGCTCAACCCGATCTACAAGAACGCCGGTGGCGACACGGTCTCGCTGTGGACGATTCCCCAGGCCGGCCACACCGGCGGGCTGTCGGCGCTCCCCGGCGGCTACGAGCGCCGCGTTGTCGGGTTCTTCGACCACGCGCTGCTCGGAGGCTGACCGACACCAGCGCGGTCACGCCCCTCTGCGCGCGATGACCAGGCCCGCGTGCCACCCGGGCGCCCGGCCGCCGGGCGGCGGGTGGATCTCCTCGGCGTCCAGCCCTGAGCACGCGATCACCCACGCGATCACCGAGTTGGAGTTCCACATCTCACCGGTGCCGAGCTCGTCTCGACCCCACACAGGGGTCGGGACCTGCGGGACGGCGTCGAGGAGTCGCCGGGCGCAGCGCTCGTCGTCGCTGAGCCGCCTCGGGCTGTCGACGGCCTCGGCGACGTCGGGGATGTGGCCGTCGCGCCAGAGCCGGATCTCATACCGAAAGATTCGCCATCGGCCCGCCCACCGCGCGCCGACCGGGCCCTCGGCGACGACGCCGCGCTGTGTGCCGCTCCAGTCGTGAACCGGTGCCTGCTCGATGACGAACGTTGCCTCCGGCAATTCGACCTGGAGCGCGGAGTGGTAGAGGTCCCGCGCCGGGCGCCGCTGCACGCGCGCGGCGAGCGCCTCGTACACCCGGCCGTTGAGCCTGACGAAGTGCCCGCCGGCGCCGAGCGGCAGCCAGTACAGATCAACCGCCGCCATCGCGCGGCAGCGTACGCTGCCGCTTGGCGGAAGTGGTGGAGGAACTCCTCCAGTTGGTCCTTCTTGTCCATCAGGCTGAGCGCGTGGTGCGACCGCTCGCTGACGAGGTACGGCGCCGAGGAGAACCAGCCGCCGTCGACGACGATGTCGGTGCCGGTGATGTAGGAGGACTCGTCGCTGGCCAGGAACAGCGCCGTGTAGCCGATGTCCTCGGCCTTGCCGGGCCGACGCAGCAGCACTTGGTTGGCGAGCACGTGCCCCTGTGCCTTCTTGACGATCGGGTTGTTGGCGACCTTGGCGGTCATGTCGGTCTCGATCCAGCCCGGCTGGATGACG
>DATBKW010000224.1:0-1924 GCA_036555665.1 Solirubrobacteraceae bacterium
GCCGCCTTCCTGGTCGCACACATGGTCGGCGACTACCTGCTGCAGACCGACTGGCAGGCGCGCCACAAGCGCGGCGGCCTGACCGACCCCGGCGCGCGCCGCGCGCTCATCAGCCACGTCGCGACCTACACGCTGGCCTTCGTGCCGGCGTTCGTGTGGATCGGCTACGAGCTCGACGTGGGCTGGGCTGTCGTCGCGGCGCTGCTG
Organism: Solirubrobacteraceae bacterium; assembly: GCA_036555665.1. Lineage (GTDB taxonomy): Bacteria > Actinomycetota > Thermoleophilia > Solirubrobacterales > Solirubrobacteraceae > JAOPZW01. The sequence continues at coordinate 208 of DATBKW010000224.1, forward strand.
GTCTTCCTCCCGCACTTCATCGTCGACGACGGCCGCATCGTGCGCGTCTACCTGCACCGCGTCAAGCACGTCGAGGGCTTCGATGTGGGCATCGCCTCGTCGGTCGACCAGTCCTTCCACGTGCTGTCGCTGTGGCTCGTGGCGCTGCTCCTGGGGGCCGCGTGAACAGACGCTCGCGGCGGGTGCGCGCGTTCCTGCTGATCGCCGCGGCGACCATGGTCGCCGGCGGCGCGGTCGTGCTGTACGAGACGCACGCCCTGCAGCGCGTCGAGTACGCCAGCGTCAACGAGCGCTTCGAGATCCGTGGCCAGCAGAAGCCGCCGTCCAGGGTCGTCGTGGTGGCCATCGACGACAAGACGCTCGACGACCTCAACGTGCGCTGGCCGTTCAGGCGCAAGTACCACGCCCAGGTGGTCCGCAACCTCACGCGGTCGGGCGCCAAGGTCATCGCCTACGACGTGCAGTTCACCGAGCCCGACAACGACCACCCGCAGGACGACGACGCCCTGATCGAGGCGGTCCGCAAGCAGCCGCGGACGGTCATGGCCACGACCGAGGTCGACGAGAACGGCAAGACGCGCATCTTCGGCGGCGCGCTCGGCCTGCGCTACAGCCGCGCGGTCCCGTCGAACTCCAACTACAAGAACGACTCCGACGGGCGCATCCGCCACGTCGCCTTCCGCATCCAGAAGCTCGAGACCTTCCCGCTGGCCGCCGCGCGCGCCTTCAACGGCGGCCACCTGCACGTGCCCAAGGGCAACAGCGCGTGGATCGACTACAAGGGCGACACCCCGAGCTTGCACCGCATCAGCTTCTCCGACGTCTACAACGGCAAGTACCGCGACGACCAGGTGCGCGGCAAGGTCGTGGTCATTGGGGCCACCGCGCCGTCGCTGCAGGATCTGCACCCGACCTCGACCACCGGCAGCGGGCTCATGCCCGGCCCGGAGATCCAGGCCAGCGCGGCGAACACCGCGCTGGAGGACTTCCCGATCACCGACGCGCCGCGCTGGCTCGACGTCCTGCTGATCGTCCTGCTGGGGGTGCTGACGCCGCTCGTCGCCCTGCGGCTGCGGATCTTCGCCGCGCTCGGCATCGGGCTCGCCGCGCTCGCGGCCTTCCTCGTGGGCGCGCAGCTTGCCTTCAACAACGCCGACACGATGCTCACCGTCGTCTACGCGACGCTCGCGGGGCTCGGCGCCCTGCTCGCCACCGCGCTGATCCACGGCGTCACCGTCGCCTTCGAGCGCGAGCAGGCGCGCGACGCGTTCGCGCGCTTCGTGCCCGAGGCGGTCGTCGACGAGGTCCTGCGCAACGCCGACGGCGCGCGCCTGGGCGGCGTGCAGGCCGAGGGCACGGTCATGTTCAGCGACCTGCGCGGCTTCACCTCGTTCGCCGAGACGCTCGAGCCCGCGACCGTCATCGACTCGCTGAACCGCTACCTGACCGCCATGAGCGAGGCGATCCTCGATCACGGCGGCACGCTCGTGGCCTACATGGGCGACGGGATCATGGCCGTCTTCGGCGCGCCGCTGCAGCAGGACGACCACGCCGACCGCGCCTTCGCCGCGGCGCGCGAGATGCTCGAGCGCCTGGAGGGCTTCAACGCCTGGTTGCGCGAGGAAGGGCTGCACGACGGGTTCAAGATGGGCATCGGGCTCAACAGCGGCCCGGTGATGTCGGGCCACGTGGGCTCCGAGCGCCGGCTGGAGTACAC
>DATBKW010000225.1:0-6140 GCA_036555665.1 Solirubrobacteraceae bacterium
CTTGACCACGCCGGCGTCCTCGGCCTCGACGGGCATCTCCATCTTCATGGACTCGAGGATCACGACGGTGTCGCCTTCCTCGACCTCGTCGCCGACCTCGCATTCGATCTTCCACACCGTGCCCGTGATGTGGGCCTCGACGTCCGCCACCGCGTCCTCCTGGGTGCTGGGGGCCACCGGAACGGCGCCACGATAACCGCCACCGTGGACGCGCAGACGCCTCGACCGCCGGTCGGACCGACTTCCGACCGCGGGTCGGTGGGAGCCTCGGCCGCGCCGGCGTACCTTGGCCAGGCGTGGCAATGATCGCTCCGGCAAGCGGGCCTGACAGGCCCCGTCTCCTCCTGCGACGAATGCCCGGAGCGCACGCATCCGCTCGTGGTGGTCTTGACCCAACCCCGCGAGTACAGTCGATCGGGCCGGGGTCCAGGGGACATCCGCGCCGGCGAGGGGACAGCGCCGGCGCGGGTCATGGGCCCCGGCTCCGATCGCTCATTCCGCGGCGACGATCTCGCGGAGGATCGACGTCACCGTGCGTTCGATGTAGGCCTTTTTCGACCATCCGCGCTCGACCACGAGGTACTGCCAGGTCGAGATGTGGCTGCGCGCGAAGACCCAGTCCGCCGCGGTCGTGACGTCCCACCCGCCCGCCAGGCGGCCGTCGTCGGCCACGCGCTCGACCGCGAGCCGGAACGCCTCGTGGATGTCGTCGGTCCGGTCGCGCCAGGCCTCGCCACCCTCGTCGCCGGTCGTCACTGCCGCCTCCAGTGCCCGCGCCACCGGGAGGATGTCGGGGATGTAGGCGCACCAGACGCGCAGGAGCGCCTCGAGCGCGTCGGCGGGCGCCAACTCGCGTGTCTCGACGACGCGCCGGCGGAACCCCTGCGCAGCGTCGTGGTGGCGCGCCATCGCCACGAGCAGGCCGGCACGGCTGTCGAAGTGGTGGTAGACGAGTTGGCGCGAGACCCCGCTGGCGGCGGCGATGTCGGCGACGGTCACCGCCTGGACTCCGCGCTCGCGGGTCAGCGACCAGGCGGTTTCGAGGATGTGGTCGCGCGAGTCGCGCCGCGGGCTGTTCACGCGGTCATTTGACACGTGTCAAAGCTCTTGGCATTGTACACGCGTCAAATCGTACGCCGCTAGGGGGAACGACGATGTGGACGAGCCCGTACGAGCCGGTGCCAACCGGCGGGACACTGCACGGCCTGGTGGCCGAGACCGCGGCCGCGGTCGGCGAGCGGCCCGCGCTGGTCGACGGCCCATCGGCCACCGTCATCTCGTACGCGGCGCTCGCGGCGCAGTGCGACCGCGCCGCCGCCGGGCTCGCCGCCCGCGGGGTGCTGCCGGGCGACGTCGTCGCGCTGCAGGCGCCCAACGGCCCGCAGTGGATGGCGCTCGCGCTCGGCGCGATGGCCGCCGGCGCCGCCGTCACCGGCATCAGCCCCTTGGCCACCGAGCGCGAGGTGGCCGCCCAGCTGACCGACTCGGGCGCCTCCCCGCTCGTGAGCTCGCTTACCGCGGCTGCCTCGACGCCCGAAGGGCTGCTGACCGCTCCCGGTCCGGCGCCGGACGTGGCCTCGGACGAAAGCGCCGTGGCGCTGCTCCCCTACTCCAGCGGCACCACCGGCCTGCCGAGGGGCGTCATGCTCACGCACCGAAACGTCGTCGCCGCCGTGCGCCAGATCGTCCGCGCCCTGAAGCTGACCCCCGACGACACGCTGATCGCCGTCGCGCCGTTCGCGCACGTGATGGGCTTCGTCGTCAGCGCGGCAGCCGCGCTGACGACGGGCGCGAAGGTCGTGAGCATGCCGCGCTTCGACTTCGAGGCGTTCCTCGCGCTCGTCGAGCGCCACCGCGCGACGGTGCTGATCGTCCCGCCGCCGGTCATGAACGCGCTCGCCCGCCATCCGGCGGTGGCGACCCGCGACCTGTCGTCGGTCGGCCTCGTCGTCAGCGGCGGCGCGCCGCTGGGCGCCGAGGTCCAGCGTGCGGTGGGCGCGCGCCTGGGCGCGATCACACGCCAGGGCTGGGGCCTCACCGAGACGGCGGCCACGGCGACGGCGTCCGACCGCGAGCGCGAGGTGAGCCCCGGCTCGGTGGGGTACGCGATGCCGAGCACGCAGCTGCGCGTCGTCGATCCCGACAGCGGCGCGGACCTCGGTCCCGGCCAGCCCGGCGAGCTGTGGGTGCGCGGGCCGCAGGTCATGGCCGGCTACCTGGGGCGACCGGACGCGACGGCCGCGATGATCGACGACGAGGGCTGGCTGCGGACGGGCGACCTCGGTCACGTCGACGCCGACGGCCTGGTCTTCATCGTCGACCGGCTCAAGGAGCTCATCAAGGTCAGCGCCCACCAGGTCGCGCCCGCCGAGCTCGAGGCGCTGCTGGCCACGCACCCCGCGGTCGCCGACGTCGCGGTCGTGCCGCGCGCCGATGCCGACCACGGCGAGATCCCCGTCGCGGTCGTCGTCGCGGGGGCCGCGATCGACGCCACCGACCTGATGGAGTGGGTCGCCGAGCGCGTCGCGCCCTACAAGCGCATCCGCGACGTGCGCTTCGCCGACGCGCTGCCGCGCACGCCGGCGGGCAAGCTCGTGCGGCGCCTCATCGCGGCGCCCGAGCCGGCGCAGGCCGCGCGGTAGCTTTCCGCTGGTGAGCGACGTTCAGGAGGACGAGCGCCTCGCGCCGATCCGGGCGCAGGTCTACAAGGACCCGCGGCCGGCCGAGGCTTTCGACCGTTTCCACGAGCGGTCGCGCACGCGCAAACCGGACATCGTCTACGAGATCGTGCGCGTCGCGACGACGCTGTTCGCGTGGGTCCTCTTCCGGGTGCGCGGGATCGAGCCCGAGCGCGTGCCGGCCAGCGGCCCGGTGATCCTCGCGCCCAACCACGCCTCGTTCATGGACCACTTCCTGCTCGGCGCCTCGATCCGCCGCAAGGTCCAGTTCATGGCCAAGTCGCAGCTGTTCAAGCCGCCGATGCAGTTCGTGTACTCGCACGGCGGCGTCTTCCCGGTGCGGCGCGGCCATCGCGACGAGGAGACGTTCGTGACCGCCCTGACCATCCTCGGCCGTGGCGGCTGCATCGCCATGTACTGCGAGGGCGGGCGCTCGCGCACCGGGCGCGTGGGGGAGATCGCGCGGCCGGGCATCGGCCGCCTGGCGCTCGAGTCGGGCGCGACGATCGTGCCGGTCGCCATCCACGGCTCCGCCCGCGTGCGCAACTGGCGGCGCGCGGAGTTCCCCAAGGTGACGGTCAGCTACGGCGAGCCGTTCCGCTACGCGCAGGTCGACCAGCCGACGCGCGACCAGCAGCAGGCGGTGGCCGACGCGATCCTCGTCGAGATCCGAACGTTGTACGACGACCTCGACGCGGTCGGCCGCGCCGAGGCGCTCTCCCGGGCGCGCGCGCGGCGACGGGCGCGGCGCGCGAAGCGGACGGCTGCTGCATGATTGGCGGCGTGCGCCGCGCCCCGCTCCTCGCGGTCGTCGTGCTCGCGCTGCTTCCCGCGGCGGCGCGTGCCGCAACGGTGACGCTCGCCAAGGTCGGCGACTTCGCCTCGCCCGTGTACGTCACCGCGCCGCGCGGCGACTTCAACCGCGTCTTCGTCGTCGAGCAGGGCGGCGCGATCAAGCTCGTCAAGAACGGCGTGATCTCGACGTTCGCCGACCTCACCGGGCGTGTGCAGTCGGGCGGCGAGCGGGGCCTGCTCTCGATGGTCTTCGCGCCCGACTACGCCACGAGCGGGTTGTTCTACGTCTACTACACGGCCAAGAGCCCCGACGGGCAGGTGACGATCGAGGAGCACCGCGTCGACCCGGGCAACCCCGATCGGGCCGATCCGGGTTACACGCGCGTGCTGGTGACGATCCCGCATGACCAGCAGAGCAATCACAACGGCGGCCAATTGCAATTCGGCCCCGACGGCCAGCTCTACGCGGGGACCGGCGACGGGGGAAGCGGGGGAGACCCGAGCAACAACGCGCAGACCACGACGGCCGGCGCACCGTCAGTGATGAACGGCGTCAACCACGACTACCGCCTCGGCAAGCTCCTGCGCGTCGACCGCGTCAACGGCGGCGCAACGGTCTTCGCGTACGGCCTGCGCAACCCCTGGCGCTTCTCGTTCGACCGCGTCACGGGGGACCTGATCATCGCCGACGTCGGTCAGGACAGCTACGAGGAGATCGACTTCGCGCCGGCTCCCGGCATCGGCGCGGGCGCCAACTACGGCTGGAAGATCTACGAGGGGCTGCACACCTATCCCGACGGCAATCCGGTGAGCAGCGCGCCGGGGTTCGTCTTCCCGGTCGTCGAGTACCGGCACGCCGGCGGCGCCTGCTCCATCACCGGCGGCTACGTCGTGCGCGACCCCGCGCTGCCCGAGCTCGCGGGCACCTACCTCTACGGCGACAACTGCACCGGCGTGATCTCGGGCGTCAACCTGCCCAACGGCGCGCCCCGCGCTCTCGGCTTCAACGTCCCCAGCGTGTCGAGCTTCGGCGAGGACGCCTGCGGGCGCGTGTACGCGGCGTCGCTCAACGGGCCCGTCTACCGCTTCGCCACCAGCGGCGCCTGCGCGGCGCCGGGCGCGCCCGGCGCTTCCGGCGCGTTATCGGGCGCAGCCGACCGCCGCGCGCCGGCGTTCACCCTCCTGCGCGCCGCCGCGCGCCAGCACGCGCTGCGCAAGGGCTACGTGACGATCCGCGTGCGCTGCGACGAGCTGTGCACGATTCGTGCCGGCGGCCGCGTGCTGATCACCCGGCGGCGCGCGCGGGCCGCCGCGGCCCCGGCGCTGCGGACGCGCGCCGCCCGCACCACGCTCGTGGCCAACGCGCGCACGACCCTGCGCCTCAAGCTCTCCAAGACCACCCGGCGCGCGATCAAGCGTGCGCTCAACCGGCCCCGGCGCCGCGCCACCGTGCGCATCACCGTGCGCGCCAGCGACCGCGCCGGGAACGCGCGCACCGCCGTGCGCCGCGTCCGCATCATTCGCTGAGCGCAACTTCGCACCAGCCCATCTCGTCTCATGGTCGATGCGATCGCGCAGCGACCATGCCCTGGTGCGCGCCACGGCCGGTGGCGACGAAGCCGCGTTCGCCGCGCTTGTCGCCCGCCACCGGCCGCGTCTGGTCCGCTACGCGACCTCGCGCTGCGGGCGCGACGACGCCCTCGCCGAGGACGCGGTACAGGACGCGCTCGTGCGCGCCCACCGCGCGATCGTCGGCGGCAAGCTGCCCGTCGACGTCGAGGCCTGGCTCTACGCGATCGTGCGCAACCGCTGCCACGACTACTTCCGCGCGGCGCGCCCGACCGCTCCATTGCCGGCCGAGCTGCCCGGCGGCGCGCCGTCGGCCTTCGAGGTCGTCGAGCGCGCCGAGCGCCTGGCCGGCGCCCTCGATGCCGTCGAGGCGCTGCCCAGCGCACAGCGCGCGGCGCTCGTCGGCCGCGAGCTGGAGGGCCGCAGCTACGAGGAGCTCGCCGTGCGCCAGCAGACCAGCGTGTCGGCGGTCAAGTCGCTCCTGCACCGCGCGCGCGTGACGCTCGCCCACGGCGCGTCGCTGCCGGCCTTTGCCGCGCCACTCATCGCCCGCCTGCCTCGGCTGCGCATCGGCCAGCTCCTCGGTGGCCTGATCGCCGAGCAGACGAGCGGCGCGGCCGCGATCGCCACGATCGCGATCGCGGGCACGAGCGCGCTGGGCTCGCTGCACGTGCCGGATCCTCCCTCCGGCCCGACGGCGGCCCAGTCGCGCTCAGCCCTGGTCACCGCGGCGCGCCGGCCGCACCTGGTCGTGCAGGCGCCCAAGGCCAACCGCAGCGATCCGCTCGAGGCCGAGTACGGCCCGATCGCCTCGGGTCCCGTCGAGTACGGGCCCTAGTGGGTCTTCCCGCAACGTTCGACCGGAAACGACAGCCGTCGATCCCCGACCGGCGGCGTCCTCGAACCTCGAAATACCTACGATATTCCTTCGGTTCTGCGTCCTTGCCGGATCGGCGCCGCCGGCCGCCGTTACCGGTCAAACGTCACGAGAAGGCCCACTAGTACTCGTCGTCTGCGTCCGCGTCCTCGTCTTCGTCGTCGAGCTCGGGGTCGTCGAACCCTTCGGGATCCTCGCCGCCGGAGTCGTCGTCGGTGTCC
>DATBKW010000226.1:0-12076 GCA_036555665.1 Solirubrobacteraceae bacterium
CTCGACCTGGCGCAGCAGCTCCTCGCGGTGGGCGCGCACCGTCTCGAGCTCGTCGAGGAGCGCTTCGTGGGCGGCCAGCCACTCGTCGGAGGCCTCGCCGCGCGGGCCCGCCGCGTCCTCGGCGTGCTGGCGGCGCTCGGCCAGGTGCTCCTCGGCGACGGCGGCGCGCGTCTCGGCGCGCTCGAGCTGAGCGGCGAGGCGCTCGGCGCGCGCGCTCAGCTCCGCGCGCTCGGCGTCGGCGGCCTCGCGGCGACGCTTGGCCGTGTCCACCTGGCGACGCAGGTCCTCGACGCGCGCGAGCTCGCGCTCGGCCTGCTGTGCCCGGGCGGCGACGCCGCGGCGCTCCTCGTCGGCCTCGCGCAGGCGCGCGAGCAGCGGCGAGGAGGGGATCTCGGCGTGCTGGAGGAACTTCTCCCACGAGCCGAACACGTCGATGACGTAGTCGGGGTGCGGCCACTCCTCGCGGCGCAGCCAGTCCTGCGCGCGCGGGACCTCGCCGGTGACGACGATCCAGCGATAGAGCGCGAAAAGGTAGTCGGCCTCCTCGACGAGCAGCGAGACCTCGCGCAGGCGCGCGTCCGGACGCAGCCGTCCGGGCGCGTCCTCGGGCGCGGCCTCCTCGCCGCCCTCGGCCGGTTCCTGCGGTTCGTTCGGCTCGCCTCGGCGGCGGCTGCGCTTGCCCATCGCCAAGGGAGGCTAGCCCGCGCGGCGCGGTGTGCGCCGCGCGGCCCGTTGACGCGCTAGCGCTAGCTGACGATGAGCTTGCCCTTCATGCCGGCGGCCGCGTGGCCGTCGACCGGGCAGTAGAAGGTGTAGGTGCCCTTCTTGAGGGTCACCGTCACGCGGGAGGTCCCGCCCTTGTTGACCGTCTTGCCTTTCACGTTCTTCCCGTGACCCTTGATGGCGATGGCATGCGGGAAGGACGACGGGTTGGCCATGGTGAGGGTGACCGAGCCCTTCTTGGCGTGGATCGTCTTCACGTTGAAGGCCAGCTTGGTCTTGCTGGCGCTCAGCTTGTACGTCTTCGCGTACACGACGCCGGCGACGGCAAGGGCGCCGACCACGGCAATCAGCGCAGCGATCAGAAGCTTGGGTGCGAGTCTCGGCATGGCACTCCTGTGGGTTGGGGTCCTGCTGTGCCCGACGCATGGCGGTGAGGATCCTTCCCGCCTCGTATGTCGGCGAACTACGCGGCGTCTGCGTGCGCGGCGGCCTCGGGCGGCAGCCGCCGCGAGACGACCTTCGAGACGCCATCGTCGCCCATCGACACGCCGTACAGCGTATCGGCCGCCTCCATCGTGCGCTTCTGGTGCGTGACGACGATGAACTGGGCGCGATCGGCGTAGGTGCGCAACAGGTCCAGGAAGCGCCCGATGTTGAAGTCGTCGAGCGCGGCTTCGACCTCGTCGAGGATGTAGAACGGGCATGGTCGCGCCAGGAACACCGCGAACAGGAAGGCGATCGCGGTCATCGACTTCTCGCCGCCGGAGAGCAGCGTGAGGCGCTTCATCGCCTTGCCGGCGGGGGTGATCTCGATCTCGACGCCGAGATCGTCATCGGGGTCGAGGCCGAACTCCTCGGCCTCCTCTTCGGCCGCGGCCTCGGCGCCCTCCTCGCCGTCGCCGGTGGACGGCGCCTCGCCGCCGCCGAGCACGGGCCGCGGCCCGGCGTCCTCGCGCACGAGCCGCAGGCGCCCGCGGCCGCCGGGGAAGAGCTGCGCCGCGAGCTCCTCGAAGTGCCGGGCCGCGGCCGCGAACGTCGCCTCGAAGGTCTCGCGGATCTGGCGATCGGTCTCGCGGATGAGCGTCTTGAGCTCGCGCAGGGCGGTCTCGAGGTCGGCGCGCTGGCGCTCGAGCTCCTCGACGTGCGCCAGCGCCTCGTCGTACTCGGCCTTGGCCAGCGGGTTGACGGGGCCGAGCTGCTCGCGGCGGCGCTGCAGGCGTTCGATGCGCGCGCGCAGGCCATCGGCGGTCTCGGGATCCAGCGGCTCGGCGGCCGGCTCGGCCGCCAGGCCCAGCCGAGCGGCGAGCGCCGTGAGCTCCTCGGTGGCGTCGCGCTCGGCATCGCGCAGCTGCTGGGCGCGCACCTCGGCGGCCGTCACCGCCTCGCCGCGCTCGCGCAGGCGGTTCTGGATCTGCGCCTCCTCGGCAGCACAGGCGCGCAGCGCCGCCGCCACGCCCTCGCCCGCCTCGCGGTCGGCGGCCAGATCGGCGTCGAGCTCCTCGACGCGTACGCGCACCGCCGCCAGAACGGCGCTGAGCACTTCGGTGAGCCGCTCGGCGACTGGTACCAGCGCCCGATCGCGTACGAGCGCCGCCTGCAGCCGCGCGATCCGCTCGACGCGCTCGGCGCGCTCGCGGGCGGCGCGCTCGGCGACGCGCCGCTCTGCGGCAAGCTCGCCCTGAAGCTGCGCGCGGCGGACCGCTGCCTGACCCTGCTCCGGTGCCTTGCGGCGCTCGTCGATCAGCCACGCCGCGCGGTGCTCCTCCTCCGTCGCCACCGCGCGGGCACGATCGGCGTCGCGCAGCGCGCGATCGGCCTGGTCGCGCGTCGCGTCGGCGGCCTGGACGGCGGCAACCGCCGCCTCGACCGCCGCCAGCGCGCCGTGCTCGGCCTGCACCGCCCGTTCGGACTCGGCGATCAGCGTGTCGCGGCGGTTGCGCTCGGCGAGCACGCGCTCCGAGCCGCCGCGCGGCGCCTGGCGCAGCTCGCGGGTGAAGCCGAACCAGGCGCGCCCGGAGCGGGTGACCGCGACGCCGACGAAGGCGGGCGGAAGCTGGCCGAGGTCGTCCACGACCCAGCTGTTGGCCAGCAGGCGCCGGGCCAGCGCCGCCGCCGGCTCCGGCCCGGAGACCATGTCGCCGAGATGGAGCGCGCCCGGCGCCGGCGGCGCCGTCGAGCGGGTCACGCCCGGGGCGCCGGAGTCGGCCACCAGCGCGCGGCCGCCGTCGGCGCCGGCGCGCTCGAGCAGGCTGCGCGCGGCCGCGAGGTCGTCGACGATGGCGGCACTCAGGCGCCCGCCGAGCCCGGCGGCAAGCGCGAGCTCGTACCCGGCGGGGACCTCCAGCTCATCGGCCAGCGACCGCGTGATTTCGGATCCCACCCGCCCCGACGCATGCGTGCGCAGGAACTGGTTGGCCGACGCCAGCTCGGCGCCGACGCGCGCCGCCTCGCGGCGGGCGGCCTCGGCCGAGCTCTCGGCGGCGCGCCGGGCCCCGCGCGCGACGTCGCAGCCCTCGTCGGCCTCGGCGAGCGCCGCGCGGCGCTCCTCGACGGCCCGCGACAGCTCCGCGACGCGCACCGCCGCCGCCTCGCGCTGCGCCGACAGCTCGGCCAGCTCGCGCTCCAGCGTGGCGGCGCGCTGCGCGTCGAGCTCCTCGAGCTGGGCCTGCAGCGTCTCGATCCGCTCGCGTCCGGCCTCGTCGGGCGTGTCCTCCTGGGCCTGCGCGCGCAGGCCGAGCAGCTGGCGATCCCGGCGCTCGATGCGCTCGCCGATCGCCTCGGCGGTCTCGCGTGAGCGCTCGAGGCGCAGCTCGATTCGCTCAGCCGACGAGCGGGCGGCGAACACGCGCCGCGCGAGCGCCTCGCGCTCCTCGGTGCGCCGCGCCAGCGCGTCCTCGGCCTCCTCGCGGCGCTTGCTGACCTCGGCCAGCGCGGCCTGCGCCTCGTCGCGCGCGGCGCGTGCCTCGCCGGCCGCGGCCTCGGCGGTCGCCAGGTCCGAGCGCCGCGCGCGCACCGCGTCGCGCGCGAGCTCCCAGCGCGCCTCGACGGTCTGGCGCTCGAGGCGCTCGTGCAGCTCGGCGGCCTCGGCCTGGCGCTTGAGCGGGCGCAGGCGCGAGCGCGCCTCGCGCTCGACGTCGAGGGCGCGATCGAGATTGTCCTGCGTGCGCTCGAGCTTGAGCTGCGCGCGGCGGCGGCGCTTGCGGTGCTTGCCGAGGCCCGCGGCCTCCTCGATGAGCATCCGCCGGTCGCGCGGCTTGGAGGTGACGATCGCCTCGACGCGCCCCTGCGAGACGACCGAGTGCGATTCCTTGCCCAGGCCCGTGTCCGACAGCAGCTCGAGGACGTCGACGAGCCGGCAGCGCGCGCCGTTGAGCCGGTACTCGCCCTCGCCGCTGCGATCGAGCCGGCGCAGGATCGAGATCTCGCCGACGGGCAGGTCGATCTCGCCGTCGGCGTTGTCGAGCACGAGCTCGACCTCGGCCGAGGTGCGCGCCTGCACGCCCTTGCCGCCGCCGAAGATGACGTCCTGCATCGACTGCCCGCGCACCGCGAGCGGCGACTGCTCTCCCATCGCCCACAGCACCGCATCGGTGACGTTGGACTTGCCCGAGCCGTTGGGGCCCACGACCACCGACACGCCCGGCGCGAAGTCGAGCCGCGTGCGGTCGGGGAACGACTTGAAGCCCTTGAGGGTCAGCGACTTGAGATGCATCGATGCACTACTCCTCGTCGTCCTCGTCGGCCGAATAGAGCATGTCCAGTGCCGCGCGCGCGGCCTCCTGCTCAGCGTGCTTCTTCGACCGCCCCGAGCCGGTTCCTACCGGCCGTTCGCCGACCGCGGCGAGGACCTCGAAGGTGCGGTCGTGCGGTGGGCCGTGCTCGGCGGTCACCGCGTAGCTGACGATCTCGCCGCGCTGGGCCAGGCGCTCCTGCAGCGTCGACTTGAAATCCACCGGATGGTCGAGCGAATGCTCGATCTCGGGCATGAACGCCTCGACGACCGCCTGCGAGGTGCGCTCGTAGCCGGCGTGCAGGTAGCAGGCGCCGATGACGGCCTCGATGACACTCGCCAGCACCCGCTCGGTCGACACGAGGGTCGAGGCGCTCTGCCCGACGCCCTCGGGCGCGGCCGCGGACAGCAGGTCAGGGACGCCGAGGCGCTCGGCCACCGCGCGGCACGATGGGCCCGACACCGTCTGGGCGCGGATCTTCGTCAGCCGCCCGGCCCCGTAGCGCTCGGCCTCCAGCCGCGGGTAGAGATGCGCGGTGATCGACAGGCCGAGCACCGAGTCGCCCAGGAAGGCCAGGCGCGAGTAGGAGTCCGAGCGGCGCTCGGTCCACGAGGCATGCGTGAACACCTGCTGGCGCAGGTCGTCGGGAAGCTCGCGAAGCAATGCTCGGAGTTGGTCCAGGGCCGGTGATCCCTACGTGGTGGGCGCGTGCGCGACGACGAAATCGACGGCCTGACCCACGGAGAAGATCCTCGCTGCCTGCTCGTCGGACATCTTCACCCCGTAGGAGTCCTCGAGCTCCTGGACGAGCGTGTAGAGGTCCAGGGAGTCGGCCTCGAGGTCCTCCTTGAAGCGCGTGGACTCGTCGATGCGCGCGGGATCGACCTCGAGCTCGTCGGCCAGGTGCGACTGGATCAGCGAGAAGACCTCTTCGCGGGTCATGGCGACGCAACGGTAGACCGCTGCCCGGACAGCGGCGCCGTGCGAAGCGCATGCGCGGCCTCCAGCGCGGCGTGCGTGCGCCCGACGACGTCGCCGTCGACGGCGCGCGCGGCGAGCAGGATCGCCTGGGCGATCCCGCGGCGGCTGAAGCGCCCATGCGGGACGACCCCCAGCCGCCGCAGCCCAAGCAGGTACGCGCCGCCGGCGCTCTCGGGATCGATGACCTCGCGGAACTCGAGCAGCGCGGGGCGCAGCAGCATGCCGCCGGCCTTGGCGCGGCGCGACGACGTCGCCACGTCGCGGATCTGGCGCAGCATCTCCTCCGACACGCCCTCCATCAGCTTGAGGACGACGTTGCCGGTGAAGCCATCGGTGACGACGACGTCGGCCTTGCCGGCCGGCACCTCGTTGCCCTCGACGTTGCCGACGAAGTCGAAGGTGTCGCCCTCGGCCAGGCGGTCGCGCAGCGCGGCGTGCGCCTCGACGACCACCGGGGTGCCCTTCGTGTCCTCCTCGCCGATCGAGAGCAGGCCGACACGGGGGCGGTCGATCCCGAGCACGACCTGGGCGAGCGCCGCGCCCATGAAGCCGAACTGGACCAGGTGCTCGGGGCGGACCTCGACGTTGGCGCCGACGTCGACGATCGTCACCGGGTGGCCGGGGACCGGCACCGGGATCGCCAGCGCGGGGCGGTGGATGCCGGGCGCGCGCTTGATGTTGAAGAGGGCGGCGGCGAGCGCCGGGCCGGTCGAGCCGCCGCTGACGAAGGCGTCCGCGTCGCCCTCGGCGACCGCGCGCGCGGCGAGGACGATCGACGCATCGGGCTGCGCGCGGCTCGCGCGCACAGGGTCGGCCGCCTTGGCGATGGAGACGGGGGCATCGACGACCTCGATCCCGTCGGGCAGCTCGCCGACGGCGTCGGCAGGCCCGAAGAGCACGACGCGCACCCCCTGCCGGGCTGCGATCGCCGCACCCGCCGCGACTTCGGCGGGGCCGAGGTCGGCGCCGTTGGCGTCGACCGCGATCGTGACTGACATGGGCTAGAGGCTACCCAGCCCGGCGGCTGGCCTAGTGCTCGTGGTCGTGATCGTGGTCGTGCGTGTGCACGACCTCACGCCCGCCGTAGGACCCGCACGTCGGGCAGACGCGGTGCGGCAGCCGCGGGCTGTGGCACGTCGGGCACGCGTTGTACGTCGGCGCCGAGATCTTGTGCTGGGCGCGGCGCTTGGAGGTGCGCGAGTGCGACTGCTTCTGCTTGGGGACGGCCATGAGCGACCGCAGAGGGTAGCCGATCGGCGGCTTGCTTCACTGATTGCATGCGCGACGTCGACATCCGCCCCATGCGCGACGAGGACGTCATCGACGCCGACCGCGTGTGCCTCGAGGTCCTCTACGCGATGTACCCGACCGAGGAGGAGGCCGTGCGCGCCGCGCGCCAGCACGCGCGCATCCGCCATCTGCTCGACACCGATCCCGGCGGCTGCTGGGTCGCCGAGCACGACGGGCGCGTCGAGGGCGTCGCGCTCGCGCTCATCCGCGAAGGCGTGTGGGGCTTCTCGCTCTTCGGCGTGGCCGAGAAGCTGCAGGGCCGCGGGGTCGGGCGCGAGCTGTTCGCGCGCTCCCTGGCCTACGGTGCCGACGCGCGCGGCCACCTCATCCTCAGCTCGACCAACCCGACGGCCATGGCCCTGTACGCGCGCACCGGCCTGCCGATCCGCCCCACGGTCGCCTTCGCCGGCATCCCCGATCTCGAGCGCGCGCCCGCGCTCGACGGCGTCGAGGACGCCGGCATGAACGGCCTCGAGCTTGCTGACGCCATCGGCCGCGAGCTGCGCGGCGCCGGCCACGCGCGCGACCTGCCCGTGCCGATGGCCTACGGCGCGCGCCTGCTCGTCCTCGAGGACCGCGCCTTCGCGCTGGCGCGAAGCGGGCACATCATCATGCTCGGCGCGCGCGACGAGCAGTCGGCTCAGCGGATGCTGTGGGCGCTGTTCACCACCGCCGGCCCGGGCGCGACGGTCAACGTCGACTTTCTCACCGCCGGCCAGGACTGGGCGCTGCCGGTCTGCCTTGACGCGCGGCTGCACCCGTCCCCCGACGGGCCGATGTTCGCCGGCGGCCGGCTGGGGCCGCTGGCGCCCTACATCCCGAGCGGGGCGTACCTCTAGCCTGGGCCGATGAACGAGCCCGACTACGTGCTCGAGGGCGAGCGCGCCGCGCTGGGCCCGCTGCGCGTCGACCTCGCCGACACCTACCGGCGCTGGATGCACGACACCGAGGTGCGCAGCGGGATCCTCACGGTCGGCATCTACGCGCTGGAGGCCGAAGAGGACTGGGTGCGCGAGACGATCGCCAAGTGCGTGGGGCCGGCGCCCGAGGCGGCGCATTTCACCGTCTACGACCGCTCCGACGACGCACCCGTGGGCACCAGCGCCCTCATGAGCATCGACTGGCGGATGAGCCGCGCGACGTTCGGGATCAACATCGGCGGGCGCCGTGGCCAGGGCCTCGGCACCGAGGCCACGCGCCTGACGCTCGACTGGGCCTTCCACGTGCTGTGCCTGCACAACGTGATGCTGCAGGTGCTGCCGTCGAACGCCCCGGCCATCCGCGCCTACGAGAAGGCGGGCTTCCGGCGCATGGGCGTGCGCCGGGGCGCGGTCGTCTCACTCGGTGAGCGCTGCGACGAGGTCTTCATGGACGCCGTGCGCGAGGACTTCGACAGCCCCGTGCTCGCGCGCGGCTGACTACTCGAAGCGCAGCTCGCGCAGCTTGGCCCAGCGCGGGTCGGGCGCCGCCTCGTGGGCGTGGCCGGTGTCCTCGTTGAGGTTGGCGCCGCACTCCGGGCACAGTCCGGCGCAGTCCTCGCGGCACAGCAGCTGCGCGGGCAGCGCGAGCGCGAAGGCATCGCGCGCCCACGACGCAAGGTCGAGCTCCTCGCCGTCGATGTAGGGGCTGCGCAGCTCGTCGCCGCCACCCGCCTGGTCGACCTCGCGCGCATCGACCGCGAAGGACGGCGCGGCGGGCTCGAGGCAGCGCATGCACGGCCCGGCGAGCCCCGCGCTGAAGCGCAGCCGCAGCGCGTAGCCGCCGTGGGTCATGCGCGAGACGTCGAGCGTGGCGTCGACCTGCGCGGGCTCGGCGGCGTAGTCGGTGCCGCCGAAGTCGAAGGTGCCCAGGCCCACGCCGAGCGTCAGCCGGCGGCCCTCCCCGCTGGACAGGCTCAGGCGACCGAGATCGAAGCTGTCGGTGCGGGCGGCCATGCCTTCGAGGGTAGATGATGGGCCGGTGCGAGCCATGGTCCTCGACGAGCCCGGCCGCCCCCTGCGCGCCGCCGAGCTGCCCGACCCCGAGCCCGGCCCCGGCGAGGTGCTCGTCGACGTCCACGCGTGCGGGGTGTGTCGCACCGACCTGCACATCCGCGACGGCGAGGTCCGCGGGTCGCGGCTGCCGGTGGTCCCGGGCCATCAGATCGTCGCCACCGTCCGCGCGGCGGGCGACGGCGCCGCCCACGGGCCGGGCGCGCGCGTCGGTATCCCGTGGCTCGGATGGACCGACGGCACGTGCCGCTTCTGCACCAGCGGGCGCGAGAACCTCTGCGAGCACGCGCAGTTCACCGGCCTTGACCGCGACGGCGGCTACGCGACGCGCGCGGTCGCCGACGCCCGCTACGCGTTCGCGCTGCCCGACGGGTTCGGCGACCTCGAGGCGGCACCGCTGCTGTGCGCGGGGCTCATCGGCCATCGCGCGCTGCGGATGACCGGCGACGCCCAGCGCCTCGGCCTCTACGGCTTCGGCGCCAGCGCGCACATCGTCTGCCAGGTCGCCCTGCACCAGGGCCGGCGCGTCTTCGCCTTCACCCGCGCCGACGACGCCGCCTCACAGCGCTTCGCCCTCGAGCTCGGCTGTCAGTGGGCGGGCGACGCGCTCGGGCCGGCGCCGGAGGAGCTCGACGCGGCGATCATCTTCGCGCCGGCCGGCGAGCTGGTGCCCGCCGCCCTGCGCGCCGTCGGCCGCGGCGGCGTCGTCGTCTGCGCGGGGATCCACATGAGCGACATCCCGTCGTTCCCGTACGACTGGCTCTGGGGCGAACGCATCCTGCGCTCGGTGGCCAACCTGACCCGCGACGACGCGCTCGAGTTCCTCGACCTCGCCCCGCGCGTGCCGGTGCGCACGCACGTGACGACGTTCGCGCTCGAGGAGGCCGAAGCGGCGCTGCACGCCGTGCGCACGGGCGCCCTCGAGGGGGCGGCGGTGCTCGTTCCGTAGGTCAGTGCCGCCCGCCCGTTCCCGGACGCAGGGGGCGTCTCGGCTCGGGCGTGAACGGCCGCGGTGCCGGGTGCCGCGGGATGCAGCGCGTGGCAGCACCCGCGAAACGGGCGTAGTGCGGACTCTCCGTTTTTTGCGCCGGAGCCGCGACGGAGGCGACGAGCGCGGCAGAGACCACGGTGGTGATGACGGGGCGATGCATTGGGAGTCGATGCCCGGGGCGCCGGCCACCCCGCCGGCGCCCCGGGCGGCTGGGTGGTCAGGCGGCCTCTCCCGGGCGCCGCGGGCGACGGGTGACGAGGGCCACGCCCGCGACAACGCCGGCGACGGCGACGGCGACGGCGACCGCGATCGTCGACCAGGCGGTGCCGCCGTCATCGTCGGCGGGCGCGTGGGCCGCATTCAGCGGCTGCGGGTTCGCCGGCCACGTCGGCGGGCCGTTCTGATGGATCGCGGCGTCCGCTCGCGACCCCTGCGGCTGGGCGTCGATCGGGATGGCGACGGCGGTGCCGGGCACCGCGAGTGCGGCTGCGGCGCCGGCAAGCGCAAGCGCGCGCGAAGCGCGTCGGTGGACGAGCATGAGGACCTCCTAGCCGACCGCCCCGAATGTGGGGCGGCATCGGACCCGCTGGCGGTGGTGATCTGCGGGTCGGTGTGCGGCAACGAAGCTACGGCTGCCCGTGCGCCGTCGAAAGCGGGGAACCCACACAGTTCGCTCGAGCTATGCGGCAGGCAGGCGGCGGGCGAGCTGAGTTCGTGAGCGGATGCCGAGCTTGCGATACACGCGCGTGAGGTTGGCCTCGACGGTGCGCTCGGAGACGAACAGTTCGGTGGCGATCTCGCGGTTCGAGCGTCCCTCGGCGGCGAGCTCGGCGACACGCTGCTCGGTCGGCGTCAGCTCGTCGCGGTCGGCGACACGCCGGCCACCGAGCCGAGCGATCTCTGCGCGGGCGCGCTGGGCCCACAATTCGGTGCCCAGCTCGGCGAACAGCGCGAGCGCCGCCTGGAGCGACGCGCGCGCCGCCCCGCGCTGTTTGGCGCGCCGCTCGGCAGTGCCGAGCGCGAGCAGCGTGCGGGCGCGCTCGAACGGCTGTCCGACGTGCTCTAGCACCTCGAGCGCGGCCCTGTGGTCGCGGATCGCCGCCTCGTGGTGACCCTCCGCGGCTGCGATCAGCCCGCGGCAGCGCAGCGCAGTGGCGATCGCCCATGGTCGTCCCAGCTCATGGCCGAGCGCCTCCAGACGAGCCTGCGCCGCGCGCGCCCCGTCGAGGTCGCCCGCGAGCACAAGCGCCTCGGCGAGGTCGGGGTCGACCCCGAACATCATCGGCTCGCGTGCGCCGAGGGCCTCCACGCGCGCGGGGAGGTCGGCGAGCCAGCCGACCGCGGCCTCGCCGTCGCCGAGCGAGAGCTCGAGGAACCCGAGCACATCGCGGGCAAAGATCTCGTCGGCGGCGTAGTGCAAGCGGCCGGCCAGCGCGGCTGCGCGCGTCGCATGATCGCGCGCCGATTCGACACGACCGAGATGCGCGTCGACGCGCGCCCGTAGCGCGCGGCTGCCGGTCTCGCCGTTGGAGATCTCCGTCCCAAGCCCCAAATCGAGACACGTCTGCGCATGCGCGTCGGCCACGGACAGGCGTCCGGCGCGCACCTCGAGCTCGACGAGCATCGCTCGCGCGAAGCCCTCGTGCTCGACGTTGCCCTCGTGCCGGGCTCGATCCAGCTCCGCCTCCAAGACCCACCGTCCCTCGGCCAGCTCGCCGACCCAGTAGAGCTGCAGACCGAGCATCGAGAGCGGGGTGTACTCGACGGAGCGCCCGCCGCCTTGGCGGGCGAGCCGGTCCGCCTCCAGCAGCGTGTCGCGCTGCACGCCTTCGCCGCGCCAGCAACGCTGGCCGGCGATCTCGGTCAGCGCCCGCGCCTGCAGATAGGGATCGCGCGCTTGCCGCGCGTGCTTCGCGGCGGCTTCGGCATGCACAGCCGCGAGATCGGGCTCGGCGCTCAGCAGCTCGTTGTTCGCCATCGTGAGGTGGATCTCGGCGAGGAGGCGATCGTCGTCGCCGGCCTCGGCGATCGCGCATTCGGAGCGTTCACGACCACTCCCGCCCTCCGGGTGCAGGTATGCGCTGCGCTGCAGCGCCCGGGCGCGGAGAGGCCCGGGTGACAACGTGTCCACCAGCTCCTCGACCAGAGTGCCTGCCCGCCCGCCGTCACCGGCCAGCGTGTGCAGGTCGGCGGCGTTCAGCAGGCGGCCGGCCCGCTGCTCGGGCTCTCCCGCCGGAGTCAGCGTGCCGGCGCGCTCGGCGAGCTCGGCGGCGGTCGCCGGCGCGCCGCGCGCTGCGGCACGCGCCGCCGCGGCATC
The DNA here is from genome assembly GCA_036555665.1 of Solirubrobacteraceae bacterium. Taxonomy (GTDB): domain Bacteria; phylum Actinomycetota; class Thermoleophilia; order Solirubrobacterales; family Solirubrobacteraceae; genus JAOPZW01. The sequence goes on from DATBKW010000226.1 coordinate 12,025, forward strand.
CAGCGCGGTCGCGACGTCAGCGTCCGGGCCGGAGGCCGCCAGGGCGAGATGA
>DATBKW010000227.1:0-2750 GCA_036555665.1 Solirubrobacteraceae bacterium
CTCGCCCGATCAGCTCTCGGCCCGGTGGCTGCTCGCGCTGGCCGCCAGGCTGGTGCGCGAGGTCGGCGAGCTGATCACCCGCGCGACCGCAGCCCGCAAGCCGCTGGCCACCTTCGCCATCGACAGCGAGATCCGCTTCGCCTCGGCCGCCGATCGGTCCGCCTTCGCGGCGGAGCTGTCGGAGACCGTCACCGGCCTGGTGGCCAGGTACCACGACGAGACTGCGAAGGGCGGGCGCAGGCACCGTCTGATCGTCGCCGTCCATCCGAGCATCACCCGGCGGACCGACGACCCCACCCCGACCGACGACCCCACGACAAAGGAGCAGTGACGATGTCCCGCGAGTTCGAGATTCGCCGCGAGGTGGAGCTGGCCGCCACCCCCGAGGAGGTCTGGGAGGCCGTCGCCACCAGCGCCGGCACCGCCGCCTGGCTGTTTCCGTCGGGCGAGATCGAGCCCCGCGAGGGCGGCAAGACGTCCGACGGCTCCGTCGTCAAGGCGTGGGATCCACCGAACCACTTCGCCGTCCGCTACGAGGGCGAGGGCGGGTTCTTCAACGCGCTCGAGTACATCATCGAGGCGCGCGGGGGCGGCACGACCGTGCTGCGCTACATGCACAGCGGCGTCATCACCGACGACTGGGACAACCAGTACGACGCCGCCAACCAGCACACCGACTTCTACCTGCACACGCTCGGCCAGTACCTCGAGCACTTCAACGGGCGCAAGGTGACCTATGTCGGCGACGTGCCGGGCGGCGTCGTCGCGCCGGCGTCGTCGGCCGAGCCGGGCGCCTTCGAGGTGTTGCGCGAGGCGCTCGGCGTCAACGGCGCGTCTCCGGGCGACGCGGTGCGGGTCGACGTCGACGGCGTGGGCACGCTCGACGGCGTGGTCGACTACGTGCAGCCGAACTTCGTCGGCATCCGCACCGAGGACGCGCTCATCCGCTTCTACGGTCGCAACGCGTTCGGCATGCCGGTCGGCATGGCCGTCCACGCGTTCGGCGAGAGCGTCGAGAAGGACAAGGCCCAGGCCGCCTGGCAGGCCTGGCTGAACGACCTCTACGCCTGACCCCGCGAGGCATCGAACGTCCTTGACGTAACAACCCTGTTTGTGACGTCGCGGACGTTCGATGCGATTCGCGGTAGCGCCTACTCGGCCAACGCGGCGAGTGCGTCGGCCTTGCCGCTCAGGTCGTAGAGCGTCGTCGAGCCCGACGAGGTCGAGACGGTCACCTTGGTGCCGACCTGCTCGACTGCGGCCATGACCTTCGAGCTGCCGACGCGGCCGTCGTTGCCGCCGAAGCCGCCGGTGCCGCTCGCGAGCACCCAGCGGATGCGGCCGCTGCGGACCATCTCGGCCAGCCAGCTCGCGTTGACCTCGCTCTCGCGGCCCGAGAAGCCGCCGATGCCGGCGACGTCGGCGTCCGACTGGATGATGGCCGCCGACGCGCCCTGCTGGCTGGAGACGGCGATCGTGCCGCCGCCGTGCCGGCGGACGTAGCTCAGCGCAGCGGTCAGGCCGGCGTTGTCGCCGCCGAACGGACCGCCGCCGCCGAAGCCGCCGGCGCCGGAGCTGCCGCCGCCGGGGGCGGTGCTGCCGGCGGCGGTGCCGCCGGGGCCCGCTCCGCCGGGGGTCGCGCCGCCGGGGGCCGCGCCGCCGGGCGCGAAGCCGCCACTGGAGCCGCTCCCGCCGGGGGCGAAGCTGCCGCTGGAGCCGTTCCCCCCGGGCGTGGTGCTGCCGCTCGTCCCGCCCGACGGCGGGGCGCCGAAGCGGCGCATCCCGCCGCCCGGGCCGCCGAAGCCTTCGCCCGCCGAAGCCGGGCCGCCCGCGGGGAACGTGCCGCTCGTCGCGTGGCCGAGGGTCTGGACGGCCCAGCTCGCGGGCGCCAGCAGCAGCAGGCCCAGCGCGGCGGCCACCACAGCCGCGCGCACAGCCGGCGCGCGCACGGCCACGAGCGCGACGGCGAGCACGGCGCCGAAGCCGATCAGCAGCGCGGGCAGCCATGAGAGCTGGCCGGGGTTGCCGTGCAGGACGGCGAGCTCGGTCACCACGCCGGCGACCACCGCGGCAGCCGCGAGCACGCCCGCGCTGCGCCGGCTCGTGAGGAACACCGCCGTGCCCGCGCCGATGAGGGCGGCCGTAAACGGCGCGAGCTGCGCGACGTAGTAGGGGTGGAAGATGCCCTTCGCCTCGCTGAAGGCCGCCGCGGTGATCAGGAAGGTGCCGCCGGTGGCGATCAGCCAGCCGCTGCGTGCGTCGCTGCGACGCAGGCGCGTCACGACCGCGATCGCGATCAGCGAGACGACCGCAAAGCCGAGCAGCCAGCCGGCCTGCCCGCCGAGCGCCTCGTTGAGCAGGCGCAGCGGGCCGCTCGCGCCACCGAAGGTCCCGCCGCCGCCTCCGCCGCCGCCACCGGGGCCGCCGCCAAAGGCTTGCGGGCCGCCGAGCTGCCCGTCGAGCCGCCCGAACCCGTTGTAGTCGAGGATCAGGCTGAGGATGCTGTTGTCGCTCGTACCGGAGATCCACGGCCGGCTCGAGGCCGGCGTCAGCGCCATCAGCAGCGGCCAAGCGCCGCCCACGACGACCATCGCCACGCCGCCCGCCACCAGCTGGCGCAACGCTGCCACGCGCCCGCGCGGGGCGAACCACAGCCAGGCGAGCGCCAGCGCAGGGAGCACGAGCAGCGCCGCGCCCATCTTCGTCTCGAAGCCCAGGCCGACGCAGACGCCGCTGAGCACGATCCAGCG
>DATBKW010000228.1:0-9601 GCA_036555665.1 Solirubrobacteraceae bacterium
GGTAACGGCGGCCGGCGGCGCCGATCCGGCAAGGACGCAGAACCGAAGGAATACCGGAGGTATTTCGAGGTTCGAGGACGCCGCCGGTCGGCGATCGACGGCTGTCGTTTCCGGTCGGACGTTGCGGGAAGGTCCACTAGAAGCCGGGGAGGCCCAGCGAGCCCAGGTCCATGCCCCCGGTCAGCCCGCCGAGCTTGGACTGCTGCAGCTCCTGGGCGGCGCGCAGGGCCTCGTTGGTGGCCGCGAGGACCATGTCCTGCAGCAGCTCGGGGTCGTCGGGATCGATGGCCTCGGGCGCGATCGTGATCGACTTGACGACGAGGTCGCCGGTGACCTTGACGGTGACCATCCCGCCGCCCGCCGAGGCCTCGACCTCCTCGTGCTTGAGCTGCTCCTGGGCGGCCATCATGTCCTGCTGCATCTTCTGGACCTGCTTGAGCATCTGCTGCATGTTGGGCGGCTGGGGCATCAGGCGTGGCCCTCCTGGTCTTCGGGGTCGGGCACGATCTCTTCGGCGTCGAAGGCGTGCTTGAAGCGGTTGACGATCTCGTCCTCGCTGGGTGGCGGCTCGTCGCCTTGATCGCCGAGATCGCGCAGCTCGTAGGAGACGCGCAGCGGCCGGCCCGCCAGATCGCGCAGCGCGCCCTCGACGGCGGCGCGGTGCGCGGGGCTGTCGGCGACGCGGCGGTTGAACGCATCATCCTCGTCGAACGCGACGATCATCTGGTTGCCGCGCACCTCGACGGGCTGCGCCTCCGACAGGGACGCCGCAAGCGCTCCCTTGTCGGCACGCAACGCCTCGAGCACGGCGGGCCAGAGCGAGCGGACCGCGTCGATGGTCGGCGGCTCGGGCTCGGCGAGGGCCACGGGGGCGGAGTGCTCGCCCGCCGCGGCCTGCTCCTCGCGCCCGGCCCGGTCTCCGGCCGGCGCGGCGGGTTCCGTTGCACCCGCTCGCGGCGCGGGCGCGGCCGCCCCGCTCGGCGCGGCTGCTTCGCCCGCCGCCAGCGCGGCTTCCAGCCGCTCGAGGCGGGCGCTCAGCGCGCGCGCCGTGGGATCCATCTGCGGCGCGGCCGCCTTGACCAGCGCGGCCTCCAGGCGCGTGCGCGCATCGGCTCCGTCCTTGACCGTGCGCAGCGCCTCGGCCAAGAGATCCAGCAGCCGCACGAGGCTGGGCCCCGGGACGCGCCGCGCCTGCTCGACCAGGCGCTCGTCGCGGTCCGGGGTCAGGCGCAGCTCGACCGGCAACTCGCCGAGCGTCTGCACCACGAGCAGGTCGCGCGCGTGCGCCTCGAGATCCTTGATGAACTGCGACACGTCGCGCCCGGTGTCGGCGAGCCGCGCCGCCGCGAGCCAGGCCGCGCGCGCGTCGCCGGCGGCCACGGCGTCGAGCGCCTCGAAGAGCAGATCGGAGTCCGCGACGCCGAGGACGGCGAGCACGTCGTCGGTCGCGATCGTCGTGCCGGTGTAGGTGACGAGCTGCTCGAGCGTGCCGAGGGCGTCACGGAACGAGCCGGTGGCGTGACGTGCCAGGAGGACCACCGCGTCGGGAGCGATCTCGATCGACTCGGCCGCCGCCACGCGCCTGATGACGGTGGCGATCTGCTCGACGGTCGGGCGCGCGAAGTCGAAGCGGTGGCAGCGGTCCACGACGGTCGGCAGAACCTTCTGCGCCTCGGTCGTCGCGAGCACGAAGATCGTGTGCGGCGGCGGCTCCTCGAGCGTCTTCAAGAACGCGTTCCACGCCTGCTGCGAGAGCATGTGGGCCTCGTCGAGGATGTAGACCTTCGAGCGGCCTGACACCGGCGCGAACTGCACGGATTCGCGCAGCTCGCGGATGTCGTCGACCGAGTTGTTCGACGCCGCGTCCATCTCGATGACGTCCAGCGAGGTCGCGTTGGCGATCGCCACGCACGACTCGCACTGCCCGCACGGCTCCACCGTGGGCCCGTGCTCGCAGTTCAGGCACGCCGCGAGCATCTTGGCCATCGACGTCTTCCCGGTGCCCCGCGAGCCGACGAACAGGTAGGCGTGGTGGACCTTGCCCTGCTGCACGGCGTTGCGCAGGGTCCTGACGACATGCTCCTGGCCCACGACGTCCGCGAACGTCCGTGGACGGTGGCGGCGGTACAACGAGGGGCCGGCGGTCACGGACGACCGAGTGTAGTGGCCGGGGGCGGACGGCCCGCCCGGACGGCTACCGTCGCGGGCGCGCCAGGTAGCTGTGGCCCGCCGTGACTCGGATCGTCCTGTGCTGCACGCGGTCGCGAACCGTCACGACGCCGCGGGCCACGCGGGTCAGGGTGCCGGCGCAGGTGTCCTGCACGAGCCACTTCGTGCCGCGCACCGTCGCCGAGCTGTACTTGCCCTTCGTGCGGAACGCGCCCTTGCCGTCGCCCCAGAGGTGGCGCTTCTTCGCGTTCGCCGTGGCGGCCGCACGCCCGCGCGAGCACGCCGCCAGCGGCTCGTTGAGCTCGAGCTGCGTGATCGATCCGGTCTGCGTGACCTTGAACACGCCTTCGTAGAAGTTCGCCGTCTGCGGCGTGCCGCCCGCCTTGGCCAGCGACGTGAGCGCGACGACGCCCTGGGTGGTGTCGACCGTCGAGCCGAGCGGGATGTCGTCGGTGCCCTGCAGGTCGACCGCCTGCTTGCTCCCGGGCCGCCGGATACGCACCTTTCCACTGACGACCTTGACCACGACGCGCTTGTGGAAGACCGGCACCGGCGCGCCGCCGAGGACGAGCTGGACGTTGTCGATGTAGCCGTCGTTGTAGGCGCCGGCGTCGCGGATCGCGTCGATGCGCACCGAGATGGAGCGGGTCCCGCGGGGGACGACGGCCGAGGCCGACCTCGCGATGAGCGCGGTCACCGAGTTGCGGTCGGCCGAGGTGACCGTTGGCAGGGCGAAGCTGCCCAGCGCGCCGCCGGCCGCGCTGAGGAACGTCGCGGTTACCGTCGCGTGATCGGTCTGCCCGTCATAGCCGCCGAGCTGAGCGCCCAGGTTCGCCTGGACCTTGCCCGCGTCGATCTCCGGCGCCGCGCCCGCGACGTTCACGATCTGCGTCGCCGCGCTCGCCGGGTTGGTGGTGCCGCCCGCGAAGAAGTTCGCGCCACCGCCCAGCGCGGCGCTGTCGGCGACGGTCAGAAAGTCGGGCGCCCCGTACTGGACCACGGTGAAGTTCGACTCGACCGACCACCCCGGCGGCGCGACGATGCCCGAGCTGTTCGGCGCGCCGGGACCCGCCTCCGCGCCGGGATTGACGAGGAGGTTCCCGCTCGGCACCGCGGCGCCCGCCGGCGCAGCCACCACGAGCGCGACCGCCAGGGCCACCAGGGACGCACGCATCGCGCGACCCTCTCACGCCGACGCGGCGGCCGACAACCTCCGCCTGGATAGGGTCCGCGCCCGTGCGGCGCGGCAAGGCCATCGTCTGGACGGTCGCGCTCGGCCTCGTCGCGTGGGCGCTGGCCGGGCGCGGCCTCGTCAACTACGACACGCTGTACGCGCTGGTCTGGGGGCGCGACCTCACCCGCGGGACACTGCCCGACTACGACATCCCGCTCGCGCCGACGCCCCACCCGCTGGCCACCCTCGCCGGCGCGATCCTCGCGCCGCTGGGGGCCAATGGGGCCATCGACGCGACAATCGTCCTGGCCTTCGTCTGGCTCGGCGCGCTGGCCTGGATCACCTACCGCCTCGGCGAGGCGTGGATCAACCGCGCCGCCGGCGCCCTGGCCGCAGCGATCGTGCTCACCCGCCGCCCGGTGCTCGACTTCGGCGCCCGCGCCTACGTCGACCTCCCCTACCTCGTGCTCGTCCTCGGCGCGCTGCTCGTCGAGACGCGCAAGCGGCGCGCCGGAGCGCCCGTCCTGGCGCTGCTCGCCGTCGCCGGCCTCATCCGCCCGGAGGCATGGCTGTTCTCGGCCATCTACATCGTGTGGCTGCGCCCGCGCGACTGGCGCCTGTGGGCCCTGGCCGCCGCCGCACCCGTCATCTGGGGCCTCACCGACCTGATCGTCAGCGGCGACCCGCTGCACTCGCTCACCGGCACCCGCGACACCGCGCAGACGCTCAAGCGCGTCACCGGACTCGACGAGGTCCCGGTCACCGTCCCGCGACGGATCGGCGAGATCCTGCGCGAGCCCGTGCTCTTCGGCGCCGCCGGCGGCGGGCTGCTGGCGCTGGCCTTCCTGCGCAAGCGCGTCGCGCTGGGCGCCGTGGCCGGCCTCATCGCGATCGCGGCGTTCTGCGTCCTGGCCGCCGCCGGCCTGCCGATCCTCGGGCGCTACCTGCTGGCGCCCGCCACGATCCTCGCCGTCTTCTGCGGGGCGGGCGCCTTCGGCTGGGCCGAGCTGCCGAGGGGCGACCCGTGGCGCCGGCGCTGGGCGTGGTTCGGAGCCGTGACGCTCGTCGGCCTCGTGGTCTTCATCCCGGTGCAGGTCAACCGCATCGGCGACCTGCGCGACGCCCTGCGCATCCAGGACGGCGTCCAGGACGACCTGCACGCGCTCACGCCCGACTTCCCGTGCCGGCCGATCACCGTGCCCAACCATCGCCCGGTGCCGCTGCTGGCGCTGTGGCTCGACATGGAGCCGCAGCGCATCTTCGCCGCCCAGGACCGCGTTCCCCGCATCGGCACCTACGCCCGCCCCGCAACGGCGCGGATCGCGCGCGATTACATCCTCGACCCGCGCGACCTCAATCAGCGCATCCCCCCGCCGCCGGCCGGCTTCAGGCAGGTCGCGGCCAACGAGTCGTGGCGGGTGTTCGCGGCCTGCCGGTAGGAAGCGGACCGTGCACCCTCCCTCGAAACCGATCTACGAGCGCTGACACCTCGGGCGGCTCCGGCACCGGGTACTCCCGCTGCGCCCGCCGGGGTTCGCTTAAGGCTGCTTCCTTCCGGACCTGACCTGATTCACGAGCCGACGTCGCGCGGGACCCGGGCCATCAGCACCGCACTCGGCGAGCTGACCCCACAGACCGGCCCCTCAAGAGGGGATTCGGCCTCGCTAGAGCGGATTGCGAGCGACAGGGCACCGCTACCTCCCCGCCTAGCACGGTCCTTGGCAAGGGTAGCGCTTGGGATAGGGTCGCGATCATCGTGGAGGCCCCGATCTGGCTCCGGCACACGCTCGAAGAGATCCTCGAGCAGATCCGCCGGCTCCTCGACGTCAGCGGTTGCGCCTTCCAGGTGGTCGACTTCGACGAGGGCGTGATCCGGCCGGCCGCCGCGTGGTTTGCGACCGACGCCGTCCGCGCCGCGATGAGCCCAGTGCTCGAGCGCCGCTACGACCGCGCGCGCCCCGGGGTCACCGAGGCGGCCATCGAGCGCGGCGACGCGCTCCTCATCCGCCGCTTCGAGGACTGGGAGGGGGCCGCGCGCCTGCGCCAGCGCCTGGAGGAGGAGCTCGACCCGTCCGACGCGCGCCTGGCGTGGGACTGGTACCAGAGCTCGTCGTTCATCTCCTGCCCGGTGCGCACCGCCGGCGGGCGCACCCTCGGCGTGCTGGCGATCTCGGCGCGCGCGCCACAGCGGCTGCTGGGCGAGGACGAGCTGCGCGTGGTCAAAGTCTTCGCCGACCTGGCCGCGATCGCGCTCGAGCGCACCGAGCTGCTGGACCGCGAGGAGCGCCGCGGGCGCGAGGATCGCGAGCTCAACGAGGCCGTGCGCGCGCTGAGCGTGTCGCTGGAGCCCGACGACGTCTACGAGGCGATCGTCGAGCAGGGCAGCCGTCTGACCGGCGCCACCCGGGTCGTCCTGCGGCGCTACGAGCCGGCCACCGCCGACCTGCGCACGGTCGCGGCCATCGGCATCAGCAGCGAGACCCGCCGCCGGCCCTTCGCCGTCAACCAGGGCATGATCGGCGAGGTGGCGCGGACCGGCACGTCGTACGTGTCGAGCCCGACCGACGCCGAGCGCTTCGCCCACGAGTTCCTCGAGCGCGAGGGCATCGGGTCCTTCATGCACGTGCCCATCGCACTCGGCCCGCGCCTGTTCGGGGTGCTCACCGCCAGCCATGAGCTCGCCGACCACTTCGGCCCCCACGACCTCGCCCGCCTGGAGGCGCTCGCCGTGCCGGCCGCCGGAGCGATCGCCAACGCGCTGGACTTCCAGCGCGAGCGGCGCATCGCCGAGGCCCTCACGCGCGGCTTCGTCCCGCAGGCCGGGAGCGACATCCCGGGCTTCGAGCTCGGCGTGGTCTACGAGCCGGCCGGCCACCAGGTCGGGGGCGGCGACATCTTCGGCGTGTGGACGCTGCCGAGCGGCGCGCTCGCGGTGCTGGTCGGCGACGTCTCGGGCAAGGGCCTGGAGGTCGCGGCGCTCAGCGCGATGGTGCGCTTCTTCGTCGAGGCCAGGACGTGGGACTCCGAGAGCCCCGCGGCGGTGCTCGAGCAGACCGACCGGCTCGTGCGCGGCAGGCTGCCGGGCGGCAGCTTCGTGGCGGCCTTCATGGGCGTCGTGGCGGGCGAGCGGATGCGCTGGGCCAACGCGGGCCATTCGCCGCCGGTTCTGCTCTGTCCCGACGGCGCCCAACGGCTCGCGGCCACCGGCGTGCCGCTCGGCGTGGGCGACGAGATCCACTACGCGGAGCACGAGGCCCGCTTCGCGCCCGGCGACGTGCTCTTCGCCGCGACCGACGGGCTCGTCGAGGCCCGCCGCGACGGCGCCTTCTTCGGCGATGAGCGCCTCGTCGCCGTGCTCACCGAGCCCGGACGGGACCTGGAGCCCAACGAGCTGGTCGCCGCCGTGCACCGCGAGGTCCACGACTGGGCGCCCGAGCTCGACGACGACATGGTGCTGCTGGCCCTGCGCCGATGCACGTGATCCGCGCCGAGCCGCCGAACGGCGCCGCGTCGCAGGCGCTGTTCGCCGAATACATGGAGCTCGTCGGCGAGCGCGTGGGCGCGGCGTTCGTGCCCTCCGAGCGGATCTTCGCCACGGTCGATGCCTTCGACGGCCCCGGCAGCGCGTGGCTCGTGGTCTACGACGACGAGCGCCCCGTGGCCTGCGGCGGCCTACGCCAGCTGCGGCCCGGCCTCGGCGAGATCAAGCGAATGTTCGTCACCGCCGGCGCGCGCGGGCGCGGCCACGGGCGCCTGCTGCTCACCGAGCTCGAGGCCCTGGCCCGCGCCGCCGGCTGCGAGCGTGTGCGCCTGCTGACGACCGAAGTCCTGCGCGAGGCGCGCGCGCTCTACAGCTCCGTCGGCTACCGCCCGGTCGGCGTCGCAATGGTCGAAGGCCGCGTCGATCTGTGGCTCGAGAAGCGGCTTTGAGCCGAGCCGCTCTCCGACCCACAGAGCGTGGGCGCATGCGCGCGATCGTGTTCGGGAACGCTGAGCGAACATGGAGAACGGTTCATCGGACACCATCCGCACACAGATCCCGGCGCGGATGGACCGACTGCCGTGGAGCCGCTGGCACTGGCTGGTGATCACCGGGCTCGGCGCCGTGTGGATCCTCGACGGCCTCGAGGTGACGATCGTCGGTGCGATCGCCAGCCGCCTGCAGGACAAGCAAACGCTGGGCCTCAGCGCGTCGCAGGTCGGCGTCGCCGGCACCTTCTACATCGTGGGCGCCGCGATCGGCGCCATCGGCTTCGGCTACCTGACCGACCGCCTGGGCCGCAAACGGCTGTTCATCGTGACGCTCGCCGTGTATCTCGTGGCCACGGTGGCGACCGCGTTCTCGTGGAACGCGGAGTCGTTCTGGATCTTCCGGCTGCTCACCGGCCTGGGCATCGGCGGCGAGTACGCGGCGATCAACTCGGCGATCGACGAGCTCATCCCGGCACGGGCACGCGGCTGGGTCGATCTCGGGATCAACGGCTCCTACTGGCTGGGCGCCGCGGCCGGCGCGGCGCTGTCGGTCGTGCTGCTCGACCCGAGCCTCTTTCCCATCAACCTCGGCTGGCGGCTCGCCTTCGGGCTCGGCGCGCTCATGGGCCTGGCCATCATGCTCGTGCGCCGCAACGTGCCCGAGAGCCCGCGCTGGCTGATGATCCACGGTCGCGAGGAGCGCGCCGAGGACCTCGTCGGCTCGATCGAGGACCGCGTCGAGCGCGAGACCGACACGCGCGAGCTCGAGGAGCCCGACGACGAGATCGAGATCGCGCAGCGCAAGACGACGAGCATCATCGAGGTCGCCCGCACCCTGTTCTCGCGCTACCCGCGGCGCACGGTGCTCGGCTTCACGCTGATGGCAACGCAGGCGTTCATCTACAACGCCGTGATCTTCACCTTCACCATCGTCCTGACGACCTTCTTCAAGATCTCGGACTCCGCGGCGCCCGCCTACCTGATCCCGTTCGGGATCGCCAACTTCCTCGGCGCGCTGCTGCTCGGGCGGCTGTTCGACACCGTCGGGCGCCGGACGATGATCGCTGCCACGTACTTCATCTCCGCGGTCGGCCTCTTCCTGCTCGGCCTGCTCTTCAACAACGGCACCCTCGGCCTCGGCGGCTTCGTGGCTGTGCTGTGCGCGACGTTCTTCTTCGCATCGGCGGCGGCGTCGGCGGGCTACCTGACGGTCAGCGAAGTCTTCCCGCTCGAGACGCGCGCGATGGCGATCGCGCTGTTCTACGCCGTCGCCACGGGCATCGGCGGCGCGGTGGGCCCGGTGCTCTTCGGCAGCCTGCTCGGCACGGGCGACAAGGGCAAGCTCTTCCTGGGCTATGCGATCGGTTCCGCGCTGATGCTCATCGCCGCGCTGGTCGCGGCCGTCTGGGGCGTCGATGCCGAGCAGGAATCGCTCGAGGACGTCGCCGAGCCGCTTTCGGCCGAGGCCTGAACGCGCTCAGCGCTGCTCGGGAGTCTGCACCGGCTCGTAGGACGCCTCGCTCGTGCTGGTCGTCCCGTGCGGCGGCGGCGAGGCGTGGCCGATGCTCGTGTTGCGCAGGGCGGCCAGGACAAACGGGATGAGCAGGACGCCGAACGCGATGACGACGAACGGCACGAGCAGGAAGATCGTGCCCGTGGCGACGGCGATGACGACGCCGACCGCGACGATGACCACGAAGAAGACAGCTCCAGTCATGATCCGGGGCTGCCCGCGCTCGCCCCGCGCTAATCGCCCGCCAGCGCCGCCGAGACGGCCTGCAGGTCCTCGGTGAACGCCGCGCGCTCGGCGTGCCGCGCCGCGTCGTCGCGCGCGCGCAGGATCGCCGACGGGTGCACGGTGGCCATGACGCAGGGCGCGAGGTCGGAGTCGACCGCGCGCCCGCGCGACTGCGTGAGCCGAAAGCCGGAGCCCAGAAGCGCCTTGGCCGCGGTCGCGCCGAGCAAGACGAGCACGTCGGGGCGCACGAGCGCGAGCTCCTCGCGCAGCCACGGCACGCACGCGTCGACCTCGAGCTTCTTCGGCGTCTGGTGGATGCGGCGCTTGCCGCGCTCCTCGAACTTGAAGTGCTTCACGACGTTCGTGACGTACGCGTCGTCGCGGTCGACGCCCGCGTCGACGAGCGCCTCGTCGAGCTCGCGGCCCGCGGGTCCGACGAACGGGTGCCCCTCGCGGTCCTCGTGATCGCCGGGCATCTCCCCCACGAGCATCACCCGCGCCTTGCGCGGCCCCTCGCCGAAGACGGTCTGCGTCGCGTGCTCGTGGAG
>DATBKW010000229.1:0-5783 GCA_036555665.1 Solirubrobacteraceae bacterium
CGCGCCTGCAGCTCGGCGCACTCGCGCGCCTGCTTGGCGTCGGCCAGGATCGCGGCGACCACCCACTCGGCCATCGCGCGGTCGCGCGCGCCGCGGGCGCTGCACAGCGTGACGCCGGCGGGGAGGTGATCGGCGATCCAGTCGACGCCCGCCGACAGCACCTGCACGACGCGCAGCGAGGGCAGCGCGTCGAGGTCGGGCAGGTGCAGCCAGTCGGGGACGACGAACTCGACGCCGGGGCCCGGCTCGGGGGCCAGCTCGACGCTCGACGGCAGCGGGCCGAGCGACTCGGGCTGGAAGGTCCAGGCGATCACGCCGCCGGCAGCACGCGCGGCTGGGCGGCGCGCAGCCGCTCGAGGAGGTCGGCGACCTCGCCGTCGGCGCCGTCGAGGTCGAGCGCGCGCTCGGCCGCGCCGATGGCGTCCGACACGCGATCGGTACGCGCGAGAGCGTGCGCGTAGCGGGCCCACGCGGCGGCCGACCTCGGGTCGAGCAGCGTGGCCTGCTCGGTGGCGGTGACCTCGGCGCCGAGGTCGCCCGCGAGGTGGTGGGCCAGCGCGAGGTCGAGCAGGCCCTCGACGCTGGGTGCGATGCGGCGCGCGCGCTCGAGCGCGGCGATGGCGGCCGAGCGGTCCATGAGCCGCAGGCGCAGCCGCCCGACGCGCTCCCAGGCGTCGGCGTCCTGCGGGCCGCGCGCCGCGGCGCGGTCGGCCGCCTCGGCGGCGAGGTCGATCGCGCCCATGTCCTCGTAGATGCGCGCGGCGAAGCGGTGGGCGGCGGGGCGGTCGCCGTCGACACGCGCCCAGTCGCGCACGGCGCGGCCGGCGGCGGGCAGGTCGCCCGCCTGCCAGAAGGCGAGCGTCATCAGCCGCAGCACGGCGGCGTTGCCCGGCTCGGCGTCGCGCGCGTAGACCAGGCGCTTGGCGGCGAGCGGGTAGTCGCCCTCCGCCATCGCGTGCTGGGCGGCGGTCATGAAGCGCTGCACGCGCTCGGCGCCGGGGTCGGGCTTGGAGAAGTCGACGAACTGCAGCGAGCCGGCGGGGACGGTGCGCACGCCGGGCGAGAACTTGACGCGGGCCCACTGCTGGACGTCGTCGCCGTCGCCCGTGAAGTAGATGCCGGTCACCGAGCCCACGCCCCACTCGGGGTAGCTCAGGCAGCGCGCGTAGCGGTGCACGACCGAGTGATCGGGCACGCGCGAGCCGAACGGGTCGTGCTTGCGCCGATCGGCCTCCTGCTCGCGACGGCGCTGCTCGGCCTCGTAGGCGCGGCGACCCTCCTCGGCGCGCGCCTTGCGCGCCGCGGCCGCGCTGACCTTGACGGCGTTCTTGGAGACGCGCCCGCCGCGCGAGCCCTCGGCCAGCGAGATGAGCTGGTCGGCGGCCTCGTTGATCGCCTTCAGGTGGCGTTCGTGCTCGAACTGGCGCCCGGGAGGCGCGAGATCCGGGTGCCAGACCTTCGCCAGGCGCCGGCGCGCGAGCTGGACGTCGCGCGGGTCGAAGGGCGGCTCGAGCTCCAGGAGGAGCAGCGCCTGCTCGATGTCGAGCACTCCGGGCATGAACAACCGACGATAGCGCCGCCAGGCCGTCCACTGTCAGTCGATCAGCCGTCGCTGCAGCAGCACGATGGCCAGCCGCCACATGAGGAGCGCGAAGGCGACCAGCACCGCGACGTGCCCGACGTCGGCCCAGCCCTGCCAGCCGAACGACGCGTCGCGCACGAGCTGGACACAGTGATAGAGGGGGTTGAACTTGCCCAGCACCTGCGCCCACTGCGGCAGCTGTGTGAGCGGGAAGAAGGTTCCCGCTACGAGGAACAGCGGTGTGAGCACCGCCGCGCTGACGTAGCTGAAGCCGTCGATCGACTTGACGATCGCGGCGATCATGATCCCGCAGGCGCCCCAGCCGAACCCGGCCAGGAAGCCGATGAACGGGATCGTCAGCATGCCCCACGTCGGGTCGAGCCCGAAGACGATGCCGACGAGGATCGGAACGGTGCCGTAGGCGCCCGCTCGCGACGCGATCCAGAGCGTCTCGGCCGTGACGAGCTCCTCGGTGTCGACCGGGGCGGCGAGAATCGCGTCGTAGGTGCGCTGGAACTGGTACTTGACGAAGGTCCCGAACATGGCCGGGAAGACGCTGGCGAACAGCACGCCCGTCGCGACCGTTCCGGTGGCGACGAACTGCACGTAGTCGTAGCCGTCGACCGTCGAGACCAGCGACCCGAAGCCGAACCCGAAGGCGACCAGGTAGATCGTCGGCTGGACCGTCGAGGAGAACGTCGTCGACTTCCAGAACGACGAGAAGTTGACGACCTCGCGCACGAGCACGCCGCTCAGCGCCGAAGGTTCGAGGCGGCCCCTCATTCGATCTCCTCTCCGGTGAGCAGGACGAACACGTCTTCGAGGTTGGCCGGCCGGCGCTCGCCGTCGAGCCCGTGGCCGTCGCCGCCGAGGATCGACACGCTCGTGCCGGTGCGGCGTGTGCGCGCGCCGCTCGCGCGCGCCGTGGCCTCGATCTCGGTGAGCCTGGCGGGCGGCCCGTAGACCTCGAGCGCCTCGCGGCCGGCGTGCTCTGCCACGAGCTGCGCGGGCGGCCCGACCGCCACCGCCTTGCCGTGCGACATGATCGTCACGGTGTCCGCAAGGCGCTGGGCCTCCTCGATGTAGTGCGTGGACATCAGGATCGAAGTGCCCTCGCTGCGCAGGTTGTCGATGAGCGCCCACAGCTCCTGGCGCACCTGCGGGTCCAGGCCGACGGTCGGCTCGTCGAGCAGGATCAGGCGCGGGCGGTGCACCAGCGCGCGGGCGATGAGCAGGCGCCGGCGCATCCCGCCCGACAGCTTGTCCACCCGCGTGTCACGCCGGTCGCGCAGGTTGGCCAGCGCGAGCGCCCACTCGATCGCCGCTCGCCGCTCGTGGCGGGCGATGCGGTAGAGGTGGGCGAAGACGAGCAGGTTCTGCTCGGTGGTCAGGGTGACGTCGAGGTTGTCGAGCTGCGGCACGACGCCGCACTCGGCCCGCGCGGCCTTCGAGTCGTCCGGGAGTTTGTGGCCGAGGACCTCGAGCTCACCCTCGTCGGCGATCGCCTGCGCGGTGAGCATCTTCATCGTCGTCGTCTTGCCCGCGCCGTTGGGCCCGAGCAGGCCGACGCACGTCCCCTCGGGGACGTCGAGGTCGAACCCGTCGACGGCGGTGATCGCGCCATAGCGCTTGACCACGCCGCGCAAGCGGATGGCAAGACCGGGAGGCACCGCCTGACGGTAGCGAGCGGCGCCGCCGGTCGAGGTACGGCTACCTCAATACGAGGCGCGGTCCCGGCGCCCCCACGCCGGGACCGCGAATGCCGTGGTCAGCTGGTGGCCGACCCGACGTGGCGCCGCCGGCGAATCCCGATGACTGCGGCGAACCCGGCGAGGAGGGCGGCGATCGCCGCACCCGCGCCGATGCCGGCCGAGCCCCAATCGAGATCCGAGGACGACGAGCTGGTGGCCGCGACCTGCCGGTGGACCGGGGCCGTGATGTGGCTCACGGGCGGGACGTACACGTTGGCCTTGGCCGCGCTGCTCCCGGCAGCAGCGAGACTGGCCGGCGGGACGTAGACGTTGGCCTTCGCTGACGGCCCGTCGGCCGCACGGTTGGCGAGGCTCGCCGGCGGGACGTAGACGTTGGCCTTCGGGCCGCTGGTCGAAACGCTCGCGGGCGGCACGTAGACGTTGGCCTTCGCCGAGTCGGCGGGCACCGCCGCGGCGGGGCCCGCGAGCGCGGCCGCGCCGAGGGCGGCGGCGAGTGCTGCGGTAATGGTGCGGGTTGTGCGCATGGCGCTCCTTCGTGGTGAGCGGGACATCGTGTTGTCCTTGGAGCGCGCAGCGGCCCCCGGAAATACCAGCGCCGCGAAGGCCCGGGGCGCGCCGGATACCCTGAGCCCGATGGACTACGTCTTTCAGATGTACCGCCTGTCGAAGGTCTACCCGCCCGACAAGACGGTGCTCAAGGACATCACGCTCGCCTTCCTGCCCGGAGCCAAGATCGGCGTCCTCGGCTACAACGGCGCCGGCAAGTCGACCGTCCTGCGGATCATGGCCGGCATGGACACCGAGGTCCGCGGCGACGCGGCGCTCGCGCCCGGCGCGACCGTCGGGCTGCTCGAGCAGGAGCCTCAGCTCGATCCGGAGAAGGACGTGCGCGGCAACGTCGAGGACGGCGTGGCCGAGGTCCGGGCGCTGCTCGATCGCTTCAACGAGCTGGCCGCCAACTACTCCGACGACACCGCCGACGAGTTCGCCGCCCTGCAGGCGCGTATCGACGCCGCCGACGCCTGGAACCTCGACACCAACGTCGAGTACGCGATGGACGCACTGCGCCTCCCGCCCGCCGATGCCGACGTCACCAGGCTCTCCGGCGGCGAGCGCCGCCGCGTCGCGCTGTGCCGGCTGCTGCTCGGCTCGCCCGACCTGCTGCTCCTCGACGAGCCGACCAACCACCTCGACGCCGAGTCGGTCGCGTGGCTCGAGCGCCACCTGGCCGAGTACAAGGGCACCGTCGTCGCGGTGACCCACGACCGCTACTTCCTGGACAACGTCGCCGGCTGGATCCTCGAGATCGACCGCTCGCGCGGGATCCCCTACGAGGGCAACTACTCGAGCTGGCTGGAGCAGAAGCAGAAGCGCCTGGCCCAGGAGGAGAAGACCGAGAAGGCGCGCCAGCGCACGATCGCGGCCGAGCTGGAGTGGGTGCGCCAGAACCCCAAGGGCCGCCAGACCAAGCAGAAGGCGCGCCTGCAGAACTTCGAGGCCCTCGTCGCCCAGGAGCGCAACGTCAAGCTCGACGAGGTCCAGATCCACATCCCCACCTCGACGCACCTGGGCAACGTCGTCGTCGAGGCCGAGCACCTGCGCAAGGGCTTCGGCGACAACCTGCTCATCGAGGACCTCGGCTTCTCGCTGCCGCCGGGTGGCATCGTCGGCGTCATCGGCCCCAACGGCGCGGGCAAGACGACGCTGTTCCGGATGATCACCGGCCAGGAGGAGCCCGACGCGGGCACGCTGCGCATCGGCGAGACGGTGCAGATGGCCTACGTCGACCAGTCGCGCGACGCCCTGGACCCCGACAAGTCCGTGTGGGAGGAGATCTCCGGCGGCCTGGACCAGATCAAGGTCGGCGACCGCTGGATCAACTCACGCGCCTACACCGCGGGCTTCAACTTCAAGGGCTCCGACCAGCAGCAGAAGGTCGGCAAGCTGTCGGGCGGCGAGCGCAACCGCCTGCACCTCGCCAAGCTGCTGCGCGAGGGCGGCAACCTGCTGTTGCTCGACGAGCCGACCAACGACCTCGACGTCGACACGCTGCGCGCGCTCGAGGAGGCGCTGCTCGCCTTCGCGGGCTGCGCGGTGATCATCTCCCACGACCGCTGGTTCCTGGACCGCATCGCCACCCACGTGCTCGCCTTCGAGGGCGACTCGCAGGTGACCTGGTTCGAGGGCAACTTCGAGGCCTACGAGGAGCACCGCCGCGCGCTGCTCGGCGACGAGGCCGACCGCCCGCACCGGATCACCTACAAGAAGCTGACCCGGACCTAGTGGGCCTTCTCGTAACGTTTGACCGGTAACGACAGCCGTCGATCCCCGACCGGCGGCTGTCGTTACCGGTCGAACGTTGCGGGAAGACCCACTAGTCGTACAGCGCGCCGCAGCTGACGTTGGCGGTCGCCGCAGTCATGCTGCGTGCGCGATCGGAGGCGACGAACGCGGCGACGTTGCCCACGTCCTCGAGCGTGGCCGAGCGG
>DATBKW010000230.1:0-3629 GCA_036555665.1 Solirubrobacteraceae bacterium
GACGAGCAGCGCGCCCCCGGCCACGACGATGTCGAACAGGCGCCGCATCAGCGCGTGCCCTCCGGCGGCGCCCAGCCGGCGGGCGTGCCGTGGCGCAGGTAGTCCCACAGCCCCGCGGCGACCGACGCGGTGGTCAGCACGTAGTAGCGCGCCACGAGCAGCGGCCGCGCGCGCACGGCGCGCCCCGCGATCGCGGCGAGCAGCACGGCGACCTGCGCCGCGAACGTCGCGACATAGACCCAGCCGCTGCCGAGCAGCGCCGCGTTCGCGACGAATGCCAGCACATGCAGGAGCGGCGCGGCGTAGCGCAGCAGGCGATGGGAGGCGACCATCAGCGCGTACAGCGGCGGGTAGCCGCGCGGCGACAGCAGCCCGCCGCGCAGGACGATCGGCCACGCGTGGCTCATCATGCGCCGCTTGCGGGCGAACTCGCCCTCGACGGTGGGAACCATCTTCTCGGTGGCGCGCGCCGCGGGCGCGTAGACCGCGCGCCAGCCACGCTTGACCATGTTGAAGGGCAGCGAGAGGTCGTGGCCCATGACCGGATCGACGTGCAGGTAGGCCTCCGGGCGCACGGCGTAAATCGCCCCGTTGCCCGCCGTCACCGACGCGAGCTCCGACTCGCGCGTGCGGATCGCCATCTCGTAGCGCCAGTACAGCCCCTCCTGGTTGGTCCCGCCGTCGTTGACGAAGCGCACCTGGCCGCACGCATAGCCGACCCGGTCATCGGCGAACGGCGCCGCCAGCGCGCGCAGCGCATCGGGCTCCCAGAGCGCGTTGGCGTCCGAGAAGGCCAGCAGCTCGCCGCCGGCGCGCTCGACCGCCGCGTCCTGCGCGCGCACCTTGCCGCCCCAGGGCAGCTCGAGCACGACGTCGGCGCCGGCGGCGCGCGCCCGCGCGGGCGTGTCGTCGGGTGAGCCGTCGCAGGCGACGATCACCTCGAGCCGGTCGGCCGGCCAGTCCAGTGCGCGCGCGTTGGCCACCTTGCCCGCGATGACCTCGGCCTCGCGGTGGGCGGCGATGACGAGCGACACGCGCGGCTCGGCGCCGTCGCCCGCCGGCGGCGCGCTGCGTTCGCGGCGCGCGCGGCCCAGCACCTCGAGCAACAGCGGATAGCCGACCTGCGCGTAGGCGAGCAGCCCGGCGGCACCCCAGAAGCCCACGGCGACGGCCCTCACGGCAGCAGCCTGGCATACAGGTCGAGGTGCGCGCGGGCGATCGCGTCCCAGCCGTAGGCCTCGTCGCCCAGCCGGAGGGCCGCCGTGGCCAGCATCGCCTGGCGGGCGGGGTCGTCGATCAATGCCTGCAGCACGTCGTGCAGGCCCACGGCATCGCCGGGCGGCACGAGCTCGGCCGCACCGCCGCGCGCGATGTCCGGGAAGCCGCCGACGTCGGTCAGCACGAGCGGCACCCCAAAGGCCAGCGCGGTGAACAGCACGCCGGATTGGTCGATCTCGCGGTAGGGCAGCACGGCCAGCTCGGCGCGGCGGAACAGCGCCGCCGCCTCGCCCTCGCTGACGAAGCGCTCGACGAAGCGCACGCCCGGCGGCGCTGCGGTGCGCAGTGGCGCGATGTCCATCCGTGGCGCGCCGACGATCCACAGCTCGGCGCGCTCGATCCCGCGCCACGCCTCGAGCAGCACGTCGATGCCCTTGTACGGGCGCAGCAGCCCGAAGCACAGCACGACGGTGCCGTCGTAGGCGGGCAGCTCGGGCGGCAGCGGCGCGTCGCCCGCTGGGCGCAGGACCCCGTGAGGGATGACGTGCACGCGCGCCGCGTCGATGCCCAGCTCGCCGACCAGCCGCGCGCGGCCGTGCTCGCTGTGCACCACGATCGCGTCCATGCGCTCGTACAGCGCGCGCTGAGCGTCGCGCTGGCCCGGGAGCGCCTCGCGCGGCAGGACGTCATGGGCGGTGATCACGCGCGGCCGGCCGAACGCGCGCAGCAGGTGCTGGTCGATCGGCTGCACGGCCAGCCACTGGAAGTGCACGACGTCGGCCTGCGCGCGCGCGGCGCGCAGCATGTCGGGCACGTGGGTCGCCAGCCGCGCCAGGCGCCGGCCGCGGCCCGCGGGAGCGTGGCGATAGAAGTCCTCGCGCACCTTGAAGCCGCGCGCCGGTGGGACCTCGCCGTGCGGAAACGGCGCGGTGACGAGCTCGACGTCGGCCCCGGCGCGCGCCAGCGCGGCGCATAGCGCCCGGTCGTAGGGCGGCGTGTAAGCCGCGGGATCGACGACGCTGACGCGCATCCCGCGTATCTTCGAGCACCGTGGCGGTGGACCTCTCCTTCTGCGTCGTCAACACCGAGCAGCGCGAACTGCTCGTGCGCTGCCTGGACGCGATCGCCCGCGAGCGCGACGCCCTGCCGTTCGCGACCGAGGTGCTCGTCCTCGACAACGCGTCGCACGACGGCTCGGCCACCGCCGCCCGCCGCCACCGCGTCGCGCCGGAGGTCATCGCGCTGGACCGGCGGCGCGGCAAGGGCGAGAACGACACCGCGCTGCTGCAGCGCGCCGCCGGCCGCTACGCGCTGCTGCTCAACGAGGACTCAGAGCTGCGTCCGGGCGCGGTCGCCGCCCTGCGCGACGCCCTCGAGGAGCACACGGACGCCGCGGCGGCCGGCGCGCGCCTGCTGCGTCCCGACGGCCGCGTCCACCCCAGCGCCTGGCGCTTCCCCTCCCCCGCCACCGCGCTCGTCGGCGCGCTCTTCCTGCACCGGCGCTTCACCGTGCAGAGCCGCGGCGAGCGCACGAGGACCGTCGACTGGGCCCAGTCGGCCGCGCTGCTGGTGCGGACCGAGGCCGCGCGCGCGGTCGAGTGGTTCGACCCCGCCTTCTTCGTCTACTCCGACGAGGTCGACTTCTGCCGGCGCCTGCGCGACGCCGGCTGGCGGACGCTCTACGTGCCGGCCGCCGAGGTCGTCCACCACGAGCAGCTCTCGACCGGCGCCGTGCCCGAGCGGCGGATCGTCGAGCTGTCGCGCAACCGCGATCGCTACATGCGCAAGCACCACTCGGCCGCGTCCGCCGCGGTCGTCCGCGTGCTCACCGCCTGGGCCTACGCGGTCCGCTCGCTCGCCGCGGTCGTCCTACCCGGCCACGACCCACGGCGCTACTGGCGCCACGTGACGGCGACCCTGCGCCCCGGGCACGGCGAGGGCCTGCGCGAGGCGGCGATCGATCACAACCGCGGCCGCCGGCTCTGAACTAACGACGGTCTGGGCCCTTGTTGCCAGGGTGGCCCTCTGACCACGCGCCGAAGATCGCGCGGTCGGCATTCTCGGCAACCGACACGTCCGGATAGGGCGGCTGCCGCGCCTCATGGACGCGCTCGGGCGAATCGGTCGGCGTGGGCCGTCGCAACAACCGGCGGATCCATCGAGGGAGCTGAACCTCGCCACCCCATGGCTGCAACTCTCGTGCCATCACGACTCCTCGCGACGCCCCCAGGCCGATCGTACAGCTTCTAGAGCACTAGCTCGCGGCGCAGCCGCAGCAGCTCAGGCGCCAGCAGCAACGGGATCGCCGCCAGGGCCAGCGTGCGCAGGACGAAGCCGTCTACGCCGCTGGTCGGCAGCAGGAGCTCGCCCGCGACCGACACAACCGCGACGACCGCGACGATCCGCGCCAG
>DATBKW010000231.1:0-6657 GCA_036555665.1 Solirubrobacteraceae bacterium
GATCAACCCGCGCATCGACACGCTCCTCGAGCAGGTCGACTCCAACTACGCATCCGTGCTCGTGGCC
This sequence comes from Solirubrobacteraceae bacterium, assembly GCA_036555665.1. Classification (GTDB taxonomy): domain Bacteria; phylum Actinomycetota; class Thermoleophilia; order Solirubrobacterales; family Solirubrobacteraceae; genus JAOPZW01. The sequence goes on from DATBKW010000231.1 coordinate 68, forward strand.
GCGAAGCGCGCCCGCCAGATCAACTCCTACTACCACAACCTCGGCGAGGGGACGTTCGACGAGTTCCCGCCGCCCATGGTCGATTCCTCCTCGAAGAACTACCTGACGATCGCCCTCGAGGAAGTCGCCGCGGGCAAGATCAAGTACCAGTACCGCTAGGAGTCACGTTGGGTCGCGTCCTCCTCGGCGTCAGCGGCGGGGTCGCCGCCTACAAGGCGCTCGAGGTGGTGCGCCTGGCCACCAAGGCCGGGCACGCCCTCCGCGTGATCCAGACCCCGACCGCGCAGCGGTTCGTCGGCGCGGCCTCGTTCGCCGCCCTCACGGGTGCACCGGTCCTCATCGACGAGTTCGAGCGCGATCCGGCGCGCGGGGCGTTCCCCGACCAGCCCGCGCCCGATCACGACCCGCTCAGCCATCTCGAGCTCGTCCGCAACGCCGATGCCTTCCTGATCGCGCCCGCCACCGCGAACACGATCGCCAAGCTCGCCCACGGTCTGGCCGACAATCTGCTGACGTCTGCCGCGCTGGCGGCCACCTGCCCGCTGCTCGTGGCCCCGGCCATGAACAACCACATGTACGAGCACGCGGCGACGCAGGCCAACCTCGCCATCCTGCGCGAGCGCGGAGCGATGGTCGTCGACCCCGGCACCGGCGCCCTGGGCTCCAAGGGCGAATGGGGCATCGGGCGGCTGGCCGAGCCGGCCGACCTGCTCGCCGCCGTCGAGGCGGCCATCCCGGCGGGCAGCAGGCCCTGGGATGGTTTGAACGTGCTCGTCACCGCCGGCGGGACGCGCGAGCCCATCGACTCGGTGCGCTACGTGGGCAACCGCAGCTCCGGGCGCATGGGCTTCGCCGTGGCGGAGGAGGCCGCCGCGCTGGGCGCCGAGGTCACGGTCATCGCGGCCAACGTCGGACTCCCACGCTCGCCGCGGGTGCGCTATCTCGACGTCGCCACCGCGGGCGAGCTGCAGCAGGCCTGCGAGGCCGAGTTCCCGCGCGCCGACGTGCTGCTCATGGCCGCGGCCGTGGCCGACTACCGGCCGGCCACGCCCGCCGACACCAAGCTCAAGAAGGACGAACGCGAGGAACTCCTGATCGCGCTCGAGCGTACTCCCGACATCCTGTCCGGCCTCGCCGACAGCCGCCGCGCCGATCAGACCGTGGTCGGCTTCGCTGCCGAGCACGGCGAGGGCGCCGTGGCCTACGGGGCCGACAAGCTCGCGCGCAAGGCGCTCGACGCGGTCGTCGTCAACGACATCGCGCGCACGGACATCGGTTTCGAAGGCCCCGAGAACGAGGTCACCATCGTCACGGCCGCCGGCGAGCGCCACGTGCCGCGCGCCTCGAAGGCCGAGGTCGCCCGTGCGATCCTCGACACGGTAGGGGATCTGCGTCGTACGGGAAGAACGACGTCAGTGTGAGCATCCAAGAGGGGTAGGAGACGCCAGCGTGATCATGGGGGAGGAGACCGGAGGATGAGCACGGAGAGCATCGAGGAGGAGCCGGGCCCGGTCGGCGAGGCCGAGATCGCCAACGCGCAGCAGTTCGCGCGCAACATCGCGCTGGCGGTCACCGATGCGGTCGAGGTCCGCCGCGACCTCCTCGACCTGGTGCTGGTGTGCGTGCTGGCCGAAGGCCACATCCTCATCGAGGACCTCCCCGGCGTGGGCAAGACGACGCTGGCGCGCTCGGTGGCGCGCGCCCTGGACGTGCAGTTCGCGCGCGTGCAGTGCACCGCCGACCTGCTCCCCGCCGACGTCGTCGGCACCAACGTCTTCAACCAGCGCGAGGCCCGCTTCGAGTTTCGCCCCGGGCCGATCTTCGCCAACGTCGTGCTCGTCGACGAGATCAACCGCGCCTCGCCCAAGACACAGTCGGGCCTGCTGGAGTGCATGCAGGAACGGCGCGTCACCGTCGACGTGCACACGCACGAGCTCGCGCGGCCCTTCATCGTGCTCGCCACGCAGAACCCGATCGAGTTCGAGGGCACCTACCCGTTGCCCGAGGCGCAGGTCGACCGCTTTATGGCCCGCCTTTCGATGGGCTACCCGTCGTCGGGCGGCGAGGTCGCGATGCTGCGCGCCCACGAGACGACCGACCGCGTCGAACAGGTCGAACCGGTGGCCAGCGCGGCCGACCTGCTGGGCCTCGAGGATGCGGCGCGGCGCGTGCACGCCTCAGACGCCCTGCGCGGATACGTCGTCTCGCTGCTGCAGCGCACCCGCGACGACAAGCGCGCCGAGCTCGGCGCCAGCCCGCGCGCCGGGCTGTTGCTGCTGCGCGCCGCCAAGGCGCGCGCGCTGCTGCAGGGACGCGACCACGCGCTGCCCGATGACGTGCAGGCGCTGGCCGAGGTCGTGCTCGCCCACCGCATCGTGCTGGCCCCGGAGGCGGTCGACACCAGCGGCGAACGGATCGTCGCCGACGCGCTGGCGGCGACGCCGGCCCTCTAGGGGCTCGCGTGCGCCCGGCGGCGACCACCGCGGTCCTCGGGCTCCTGCTGACGCTGGTCGCGGCGACCTTCGACACCGAGCCGCTCTACGTCCCCGGCATCGCCTTCATCCTGATGGCCGGCGCGGCGGCGGGCTGGGTCGCGGTGGCCGCGCGCGGCGTGCGGGTGCGGCGCACGGTGGCGTCGCGACGGACGCTCGAGGAGCAGCCGGTCGAGATCGCGCTCGTCGTGGCACCCGGTCGTCTCCCCGTGCCCACCGGGCTGATCGAGGACGATCTCTTGCCCGCGCCCGCGAGGATGGCGACCGGGCACAGGGTCACCGAGCTGCACATCAACGCGCGCTTCGCGCGCCGCGGGCGCAAGCTGCTGCCCCCGCCGCGCATCGTCGTCAGCGACCCGTTCGGCCTCGCCACCCGCGTGGTGATGGCCGACGAGCCCGCCGATCTGCTCGTCCTGCCGCGCATCGAGCCGGTCGTCACGCCGCCCGGCGAGGGCGACGGCAGCGGGCTCCTGGCCCGCCGCGGGCGCCCGTCGATCGCGGCCGAGGTCGATCTTGACGGCCTGCGCCCCTATCGCGCCGGCGCGGCCGCGTCGCGCATCTTCTGGCCCGGCCTGGCTCGGGGCGGCGAGCTGATGGAGCGCCGGCTGCGCGCCGACGGCGACACGCGCCCGCTGATCGTCCTCGACCCGCGCCGGCCGGCGCGCGAGGAGGACCTCGATGCGGCGGTCCGCGCCGCGGCCTCGCTGTGCGTGCACCTGGGCCGCGCCGGCGGCTGCGCCCTGCTGCTGCCCGGCGATCGCCGCCCGACCGTGCTGGAGTCGACGCTCACCGGCTGGCCGCACCTGCACGTGCGCCTGGCGCTGATCGACGAGCGCAACGGGCCCAACGTGGCGGGGCTGGCCTCGCGCCGCGGCCCGCTGCTGTACGTCACCGCCCACGTGCCGTCGCGGGCGCCGCGCGCCCTGGCGCACGCGGTCGGCGGCGGGCGCTACCTCATCGTCCCCGGCGGCGGCGCCAACGGCGGCGGCCAGCGCAGCGGCCGCCGCGCCGTGTTCACGGTGGCCGGCTGCACCGGCTACGAGCTCAGCGGCGCGCGGCGCCGCGTGGCGGAGGTGGCCTGATGGGCGCCGTCCCCGTCCGCTCGATCGTCCAGCCGCGGGCTCAGGCCCGGGCGCGGCCCGAGCGCGCCCGGCTGGTCGCCTTCGCGGCGCTGGGGTTCTTCGGCGGCATGTACTGGGCGGCGCTGATCGATCCGGCGCGCAGCGGCGACCTGTTCCTGGCGCTGCTCACGGCGCTGGCCGGCGCCGGCGTGCTCATCGCGGTCCCGGCCGGCGTCTCGGATCGCCGGCGGCGGACGATCGCCGGCGCCGTGGCGATCGCGCTGCTGCTCATGGCGCTGATCACGGCCGGCGTGCCCGTGCGGATGCTGTGGCCGAAGGGCTGGGACGAGCTGGTCGACGGCATGATCCAGGGCATCGGGACGACCCCTGGGATCACGGTGCCCTACCGCGGCATCGACGACTGGGTGCGCATCTCGATCGTCTCCGGCGGGACGGCGCTGCTGGCGCTCGCGGCATTGCTGGCCTTCTGGCCGCGCCGCACCGGCGGACCCGGCTACCCGCTCGCTGCCGCCGTGGCCCTGACCACGCTCTATGCCGTGCCGATCATCGAGCACGGCCCCGACAGCCCCTACTTCAGCGGCATGGTCTTCTGCGTCCTGCTGGGCGCCTTCCTGTGGCTCGAGCGGGTGCGCACCGACCAGGTGGAGGTCAGCTGCGCCTGCCTGCTCGTCGTGGCGATCGCGGGCGGCATCATCGCGCCGCGCATCGACGGCACGCGGCCATGGTTCGACTACGAGTCCTTCGCCGAGAACCTCGAGCCCAACAAGGCCGAGGCCTTCTCGTGGACACACAGCTACGGCCCGCTGAAGTGGCCGCGCGACGGGCGCGAGATGCTGCGCATCAAGGCCAAGAGCTCGAGCTACTGGAAGGCGGTCAACCTCGACGACTTCGACGGCGTGCGCTGGCGCCAGGGCGCGCCCGCGCGCGACGACCAGCTCGCCGAGCGGCCAAACCCGCGCTGGGTGCAGCAGATCGAGGTCATCGACCGCGGCCTGCGCACCACCCAGTTCGTCGGGGCCGGCGAGACGCAGCAGATCCTGCCGGGCGCCTCGCGCGCGCCCTTCCCGCAGCCCGACGGCACCTACGTGACGGGCGCCAAGCCGCTGCGGCCCGGCGACAGCTATCAGGCGACCGTCTACTTCCCGCGCCCCAGCGACAGCCAGCTGCGCCGGGCGAGCACCCACTACCCGGCCTTCACCGACGACTTCCTGCAGATGCGCGTGCCGGTCCGCGGCGCATCGCGCAATCTGGTCGACCAGACGACCGGCAAGCTGCTGGGGCCCGATGCGCTGATCCGCTTCTCCCCGTACGCCGTGGACGGCGAGCCCGGCGTCGTGTGGCCCAGCGGCTTCGGGATCGCCGTGGGCGAGGGCACTCAGGTCCTCAACGATTCGCCCTACCGGCAGCTCTGGGCGCTCACCCAGCAGATCAAGGCCCAGTCGCACACGCCCTTCGACTTCGTGCAGGCCGTGCAGGAGCGCGTGAAGTCCGACGCCGTCTACGACGAGTCGCCGCCGGCGCGGCCGTTTCCGCTGGCGTCGTTCCTCTTCGACACCCGGGCCGGCTACTGCCAGCAGTTCTCGGGCGTCATGGCGCTGATGCTGCGGATGGGCGGCGTCCCCGCGCGCGTGGCCTCCGGCTTCAGCCCCGGCAGCTACAACAGCACGCGCAAGGACTGGGTCGTCCGCGACACCGACGCGCATTCCTGGGTCGAGGCCTACTTCAAGCCCTACGGCTGGGTGACCTTCGATCCCACGCCCGCCGCCTCGCCGGCCAACTCGCAGCTCGACGACGGCTCGGGCAGCGCCAACGGCGGGCCGGTGCCCGTGCCGAACCTCGGCACCCTGGGCCAGTCCGGCGACCGTCCGTTCGCGGCCGGCGACCCGGGCGCCGATATCGCGCTCCAGGACAACGGCGGCGGCTGGAAGCTGCCGGTGGGGATCGGGCTGGCGGCCCTGCTGGTGTCGATCGGCGGCGTCGTGATGTGGCGCCGGCGGGCGCCGTTCGTCGCGTCGGCGCCCGACCTGGCCGAGCTGGAGCGCGCGCTGCATCGCTCGGGCCGCGACCCGGTGCCGGGCATGACCCTGGCGCGCCTGGAGAACGTCCTCGGTGGCTCCGACGCCGCGGCCGCCTACGTGCGGGCGGTGCGCGACCGGCGCTTCCGCGCGGCCGCGCCCGGGCCGACGTCCGGGCAGCGCCGCGCGCTGCGCCGCCAGCTCGCCGCCGGGCTCGGGATGCTCGGCATGCTGCGGGCCTGGTGGGCGCTCCCGCCGGTGTCGTTGGCTGCGCTCAAGACCCGCTTGCGCCGTCCGTACACTCAGAAGAGATCATGAGCAGCGCGTACGACCTCTTCATGAACGGGACCCGGCTGCTGGACGATGGCGATTTCCACGCCGCGGTCATCCCGCTGGCTCGCGCGCGCGACCTCGAGCCCGACAAGACGTCGATCCGCGAGGCGCTCGGCCGCGCCCTGTTCGGCTCGCGGCGCTACCGCGAGGCAGCGGCGGAGTTCGAGGCCGTCGTCGAGCACGCGCCGACCAACGACTACGCCCTGTTCTGCCTCGGCCGCTCGCTGCAGCTGCAGGGCCGTCACGCCGAGGCGCGCAAGCCGCTGGCGCTGGCCGCGTGCCTGCGCCCGGAGCGCGAGGACTACCGCCAGTACCTCGGTCGGGCGCGCCGGCGGGCAGCCTGAGGGCGTCTCGTCGCGCCTGGCGGCGTCCTCGGCCCTCGACGTGCAGAGCACGCCTTCGGGCCTGCGTCCTTGCCAGGCGCGGCGATCCGCACTCAGGACTGCCCGCCGGGGTGTCCCGCCAGGACCGATCACACCCCGCGAGTGGTGATAACCTCTCCCGTACAGCTTTCGGGGCCGGCCCCCGGCCGGTGTAGTTGAAAGCGGGCGCTCGCCCGCTTTTTTGTTGTCAGGAAGGAGGGAGTGCGATGAGCAGCCTGCAGGCCGACATCGAGGCGCGCCTTGCGCAGGCGGCGCCGGACGTCGAGGTGCTGCTCGCCGAGGTCG
>DATBKW010000232.1:0-15056 GCA_036555665.1 Solirubrobacteraceae bacterium
GCGCCGGCGTACAGGACGTCGCGCGAGCCGTGACCGCGAAGGACGTCGTTCGCGGGCGTGCCGTAGAGGGTGTCGGCCAGGCGCGTGCCGTCCTTCGTCACCGCCAAGGCGGCGGCGGGGGTGAGGGCGAAAACGGCGCACGTGATCGGCAGCAGCTTGCGCGGCACCGCAGCGAAGGTAGCGTGCGGCGCCCGTGCTGCACCCCGCCACCCTCGACGCGTGGCTGCCCGACGCGGCGGTCCACACCCACCACCGGCGGCGTTCGGATGCCGACCCCGACCGCCTCTGGGCCGTCGCCAACGAGCTGCGGCTGGGCGAGACGCGCACGCTGGGCCGGGTCGTGCGCTGGCGGATCCCCGGCGTCAGCGGCCGCCAGACCTTCCGCGACCTGCTGGCCGAGTACCCGTTCTGCGTGCTCGAGGAGGGCGAGCGCTGGTCGCTCTCCGGGCTGTGCGGGCGGATCTGGACGCTGCACCGCGACTATCCGCGTCTGGATGGGCCCGAGGACTTCCGCGCGTGGTCGGAGCCCGGCACGGTCCGCGTTCTCCTCGCCAACTGGGTCGAGCCCGACGGCGGCGGCAGCATGATCGTCTCGGAGGCGCGGGTGGAGCCGGTCGACCGGCACGCGGCCGTCCGCCTGCGCTCGCTGTGGCTGGTCATCGGCGTCTTCGAGCGCCTGATCGGGGGCGAGGCGCTCGCCCTGGCCGCCGAGCGCGCCGCGGTAGCGTGACGGCATGGACATGAAACTCGAGCTGGTGGCGGTCCCGGTCTCCGACGTGGACCGGGCGAAGGACTTCTACGTGCAGGCGGGCTTCAACGCCGACCATGACCACAGGGTGAGCGACGAGATGCGCTTCGTGCAGCTCACGCCGCCCGGATCGGCGTGCTCGATCGCGCTGGGCCAGGGCATCACCGACGCGGCGCCGGGCTCGGTCAAGGGCCTGCAGCTGGTCGTCGCCGACGCCGACGCCGCACGGGCCGAGCTGGCCGACCGCGGGATCGCGGTCAGCGAGGTCTCGGACTTCCCCTGGGGCCGCTTCGTCTTCTTCAGCGATCCCGACGGCAACGCGTGGGCGCTGCAGGAGATCCCGCCTCGCGATTAGGCCGTGTGGCCGCGGCCGAGCTCGAGGCCGGCGAGGTGCGACGTGCCCTCGTAGAGGGTGCGGCCGCGGCGGCGCACGCGCAGGTGAAGGGTCCCGGTGAGGTGCTGGGGTGCCCAGTCGTCGAGCCTGCGGCGCTCGTGGGGCACCGGCACCGGCAGCAGGTGCGGCTGGACGTCGTCGGCGAAGGCGTCGACCTCGATCCCTCCGCCCGCAAGGCGCCACGCCCGCTCGTCGATGGCGACGCGCAGCGGCTGCAGCGGACGCACGACCGTATGGACCTCGCCGCCGAGCGCGACGACGAGCGCGGTGGCGGTGGCGCGCACGCGTCCGATGCCCGCGCGGCCGCCGGCGAACGCGATGCACACGTCGGGGCGGTCGAAGCCGTGGGCCTGGCCCCACCACCAGGCCGGCGGCATCCCGCCCGGCCCCCAGTTCTTCTCGGCGTACACGACCGCGTCCTCGAGGTCGATCGTCTGCGCGCCGACGCGTGCGCTGCCGCTCACGGTGGCGCGCAGCAGCCACGGGTGCCAATACTGGCTCAGACCGGGGATGGCGTGGGCAGGCCCGAGCGCGCCGAACACGCGCCGCGGCCATGGGTCGGCGCGCGCGAAACTGGCCTCCAGGCGCGCTTCCTCCCCGAGCTCGATGCGCAGCGATCGCTCGTCGGCGGCGAAGGCGCTGCCCGCGGCGACCGCCAGCCCGCGCGCCGAGGCGCGCGCGTCGGGCAGGGTCGCAGAACGCACGGCGCCGCCGGGGTGAGCGGCGAGCGACGCCATCGCCCACGGCCTGCCCTCGGCGTCGCGGCTGATGGCGAGGATCGCGACGACGACCGCACCGGTCCTCGGCTCGGTGATGCGCCAGTAATGGCCCTCCATGGCGACGCCGTGATAGCCGCGCGGGTCGCCGAAGGGCGGATCGGCCCCGGCGCGGCGGTAGGCGGCAAGCAGCTTCGACACGCCCGATAGCGTTCCACGAGATGAGTCGCCCCCCGGTCGCGGTGGGACTGGCGCGCCCGCGAGCGGTGGCGTCGGCCCTGCGCGTGCTGTGGCGCTTCGGGCGCCCGCACACGCTGATCGGCACCTCGCTGTCGATCGTCGGGCTGTACGTGATCGCGGCGTCGCAGCACCGCGCGTCGGGCGTGGTCGACCTGCTGTGGACGCTGCTGGCCGGCGCCTGCGTGAACGTCTTCATCGTCGGCATCAACCAGGTCGAGGACGTCGAGATCGACCGCCTCAACAAGCCGTGGCTGCCGATCGCGGCGGGCGATCTGTCGCTGGAGGCCGCGCGGCGGATCGTCGCGGTGGCCGCGATCGCACCGCTCGCGATGGCGGTCACGCAGGGGGCGGCGGAGCTCGTCGCGGTCAGCGTGGCGCTGGCCGTGGGCTGGGCCTACTCGTGCCCGCCGCTGCGGCTGAAGCGCTTTCCCGCGCTGGCGGCCGGCTCGATCATGTTCGTGCGCTCGCTGGTCGTGAACCTCGGTGTGTGGCTGCACGTCGCCGGCACGCCGGTGAGCGCCGGCGTGTGGGCGCTGACGGCGGTCACCGTGCCGTTTTCGTTCGCCATCGCCGTGCTCAAGGACGTACCCGACATCGAGGGCGATCGCCGCTTCGGCATCGCCACCTTCTCCGTCCGCCTCGGCCCGCGGCCGGTGCTGGCGCTGGGCGTCGGGGCGCTGACCATGGGCGGGATCGGCATGGCAGTCGCGGGCCCGCTGCTCCTCGACGGCGCCGGCGCCGCCCTCTTCGTGGCCGGTCACCTCGCCGGGATCGCCGTGCTCTGGCGCTGGGCGCTGCGCGTCGACCCGACCGATCCGGTCGCCTTCTCGCGCTTCTACTGGCGCGTCTGGCAGCTCTTCTTCTGCGAGTACCTGCTGGTCCCGGCCGCCTACGTGCTGGCCTAGATGGTCTAAATGCGCTTCATCCAGCACAAGGCCGAGGCGCGCTGGTTCTACCGGGTCGTGTCGCTGGGCTACGACCGCTGGATCAACCCGCTGTTCTGGACCGCGCCGATGCGCGACCGCGCGCTTGCGCTCGCGCGGCTCGACGAGCCCGCGCTCGACGTCGTCGACGTCGGCGCCGGCACGGGCTTCGCCACCGAGGCGATCGTGGGCTCGGTGGCGCCCGGCCGCGTGACGATGCTCGACCAGAGCCCGCACCAGCTTGCCCGCGCCCGGCGCAAGCGCGCGCTCGACGGCGTCGCGAAGATGCTCGGCGACGCCGAGGCGCTGCCGTTCGCCACCGACTCGCGCGACCGCTACGTCTCGACCGGCAGCATTGAGTACTGGCCCGATCCGCAGCGCGCGATCGCCGAGGCCTATCGCGTCCTGCGCCCCGGGGGCGTCGCCTTGCTCGCCGGTCCGCTTCGGCGAGTGCACCCGCTGGCGCGCGCGCTGTCGGACGCGTGGATGCTCTTCCCCTCCGAGGAGGAGTACATCGTGTGGTTCCAGCGCGCGGGCTTCGAGTCGATCGAGCGCGTGCACGTGGCGCCCGAGTGGTGGGACGAGGGCTGGGATCCCTATGCGGTGGCCATCGCCGGCGTCAAGCCGCGCGCGGGGCCATCGCCGGTGGTGCTGGCGGCGCCGGCCGACGACCCCGGGCCGCCTGCACCCGTGCGCCTGGCCCGCTTTGCCGCCGGCTCGCTGGCCGGCGCCGCCTTCATCCCGATGGCGCTGTGGTTCTCGCTGCGGGCCCGGCTGCGGCGCGCCACTCGCGGTCGAGCAGCGCGTAGATCAGCTCGCTCTGCCACTCGCCCTTGACCCACTCGTTTTCGATCAGGTGGGCCTCGCGGCGCATGCCGAGTTTCTCGAGCACCCGGGCCGAGGCGCTGTTGCGCGCCTCGAGGCGCCCGACGACGCGGTGCAGCCCCACGTCCTCGAACGCGATCCGCAGCACCTCGCGGGCGGCCTCGGTCGCGTAGCCGCCGCGCTGGTGGCCGGGGTGGACGATGAACCCGATCTCGCCCTGGCGGTGCTCGTTGTCGTCCCAGTGCAGCCCGCAGTCGCCGACCACCTCACCGGTGGACACAAGCTCCACGGCGAACGCGAGGTCGTCGCCGGGCGCACGCAGCGACGTGCAGGCGCCCTTGCGCGCCAGGATCTCGCGCACCTCGGCCGCCGTCCGCGGGTCCCAGTACAGGTAGCGAGTGACCTCGGCGTCCGACTGCATGGCGAGCATGGCGTCGAAATCGCCGTCGGCGAACGGGCGCAGCAGCAGGCGCTCGGTCCGGACCCTCACGGCACCCAGCGCTCGGCCAGCGGGGTGACCTGGAGCTCGTGGGTCGCCGCGCGGGCGCCCTGGTCGGCCAGGAAGACCACCGCGTCGGCGATCTCGCGCGGATCGGCGAGCGCGGCGCGGTCGACGCCCTCGCGGCCACCGCCCTCGAAGGGCTCGATGCCCGCGTCGACGATGAGCAGCGCGACCTGGATGCCGTGCTCGCGCAGCTCGAGCGCGGCGGCCTGGGTGATCGCGCGGACGCTGAACGCACCGGCTGCCCAGAGGCCGCGGCCGGGGGTCGCGCGGCGCGACGAGCCGCCGGTGACCTGGATCAGCGTCGCCGGCCTGTCCTGGTCGAGGACGTAGCGTGCGGTCGTCGAGAGGAAGGTGAAGGCGGCCCGTGCGGGCGCCGCGGCCCAGTCGTCGAACGCCGTCGGCGCCGCCTCGGCCAGCGGGCCGCCGCCGAACGGGCCGCTGCGCGTGCCGCCGTAGGCCGACGCGGCGTTGACCACCAGGTCGATCCCGCCGTGGGTGGCGCCGGCCTCGTCGAGCGCGCCGCGGATGCTGTCGGGATCGGTGACATCGCCGCGCAGCGCCAGCGCGCCGGCCGCTTCGGCGGTCTGCAGTGTCGCGTCCGAGCGCGCGACAGCGGCGACGTGCCAGCCGTCGGCGCGCAGCCGCTCGACGACGGCCCGGCCGAGGTTGCGTGCGCCGAAGACGAGCGCGCTGCGAGTCTGCTGCTGCGAGTCGTTCATGCAGGCAGCATGACGCTCAAGGATCGGGCGCGGGTGACGACCCACGGGCTGTATGCCCCACGCCGCCCGCACTGTCTGCATCGCCCTGGCGTTGTGCGCGATCCTCGCTCCCGCCGCGCGCGCGGCGTCCAAGCCCCCGACGGTGGTGGCCAAGGGGTCGTGCACCCAGGTGCGCGCCAAGAAGCTCGTCGCCGTCTTCGACGTCAAGGTCCGCGGCCGCAGGACGGCGAAGGTCAGGCGCGGCCGCGCCAACCGGGTCACGGGCGGCAGGGTCCTCGGCCGGCTGCCGACGCGCTTTCGCCCCGGCTCCACTCGCCGGGTGCTGTGGGTGGTCTTCGCCAAGCGCTCCAAGCAGGCGACGTGGCACCTGCGCGGCCGCACCGCTTCGGTCACGCGCAGCGCCGCGCGTTGCGGCGCGAAGCGCAAGGGCGCGCCCGGGCGATCGACCGGCGCGGCACCCGATCCCGTGCCGCCCGCCGCGCCCGCCGGCTACTGCACCTCCCCCGCGGTCACCGCGGCCTGGACGGGCAGGGGCCGGACGATCGCCGCCACGCCGTCGACCCTCGCCGGCGCGGTGGCGAGCGCAAAGGCGGGCGACACGGTCGAGCTGGCCGACGGCGTCTACGACGGCGCCTCGGTCACCCTCGACGCCGCCGTGCGCCTGCGCGCGCCGCACCCGTTCGGCGCCGTCTTCGTCGGCGGGCCGACGCCGCGCTACGCGAACGACACCGCCCTCGGCTCCCACGTGGGTACCGCGGTCGCGGTGCGCGCGAGCGGAGCGATGGTCGAGGGCATCGAGTTTCGCTACTACGACGTCGGCATCGATCTCAGCGACGTGGCGAACGTCACCGTGCAGGGCAACCGTCTGGTCAGCATGTACGACGACGGCATCCAGGTCTGGGACACCAGGGCGGCCGAGATCCGCTGCAACGAGGTCCTCGACCCGTATCTGGCCCAGGACGCGCCGGGGTCGGTGACGTCGGGACCCGGCTTCTCGGACGCGCAGGACGACTACGGCGTCTCGGTCTACGGGTCGCTGCAGCCGCGCGTCGAGCACAACTACTTCTCCGGCGTCTTCAACCAGACGCTCTCGTTCAAGGAGGGCAACCGCGATGCCTACGCCGGCTACAACACCTTCGAGGGCTCGGCGCTGACCGCGCTCTTCTTCGGCCAGAATCGCCCGCACAACGGCCCGTACTCGCTCACGGGGCTGCCGGTCGACGGCGACCGCGGCAGCATCGTCGCCGAGTACAACGTCTTCCGCGAGGCCTACGGGGTGCGCGGCGGGGCGAAGGTCGTCTACTACCTGCGCTCGCCGATCCGCGTCTGGCACGTCGACGCCAACGTGGTGCTGCGCGGGAACGTGATCGAGCAGGCCCAGCAGGGCGTGCTGCTGGAGTGCCGCGGCGGCTCGGAGGCCGGCTGTGTCGCGGGAACGGCGGTACTGTCCGGCAACGTCGTCGGCGGCAAGGTGCGCGACCTCGACGGCACGGTACGCCAGGTCAACACGACGGCGGGCGTGCTCGTGTTCAGCGGGCTGCAGGCGCAGACGACGATCACCGGCAACACGTTCGCGGGCTTGCCGCGCGCGATCGGCAGCTTCAGCGACGGCGTGTCGGGCGCGCCGAGCTACGCGCTCTCGGGCAACCGCGAGCTCTCCGCGGTGGCCGGTCTGCGCGCGGCCACCCCGGCGACCGACCCGGATCTGTCGGGCGCTATCGTCGGGCCATGATCGAACCGATCGCCGAGATGCCGGCGGGCACCCTTGGGCTGCGCGCGTGGGGCGAGGTGACGCGCGACGATTACACCGACGTGCTGCTGCCCGCGCTGAACCAAACCGTGGAGGACAACGGCGACATCAGGCTCGTCTTCCAGGTCGGCCCCGACTTCGAGCGCTTTACCGCCGGGATGATGGCCACCGACACGACGGCGGGCCTCGGCTTCGGCGTCAAGCACTGGTCGGCGTGGAAGCGCATGGCGGTCGTCACCGACGTCGACTGGCTGCGCCACGCGATGGGGATGTTCGGGTGGATGACCCCGGGCGAGGCGCGCCTCTTCGCGCTGAGCGACCTGCAGGAGGCCAAGGACTGGGTCGCGGGCTAGTGCTCCTGTAGCGGGACGCCCGCCGCGCACAGCGGGCAGGCGTCGGGCGCCCACAGCGTGTTCGCCAGCGCGGCAACGCTCTGCAGCGCCAGGCCCTCGGCCTCAGCGAGATCCGCCGCCCCCGAACCGAGGACCAGCAGCGCGCCGACGGCGACCGGGTGCGCGCCACACGCGCGCAGGTCGGCGAGCGTCGCGCGTGTCGCCGAGCCGGCGTTGATGACGTCGTCGACGATCGCCACGGTCCGGCCGCGCAGGCGCTCGCGCAGCGGGTCGGGGACCCGATAGCGCGCCGCGTAGAGCGCGTCGTCGGACGAGCCCATCACGCGCTCGGTCCACGAGCACTCGATGCCGAGGTGCGCCGCGATCGCCTGCGCGACGAAGGCGCCGCCCACCAGCGGGCCGCAGACGACCTCCGCGCCGTGCGGCGCGAGCTGCTCCCCGAGGCGCTCCACGAACGGGGCCACGCGCGCCGGACGCGCGAAGAGCGCGTCGAGATCCAGCCAGAGCTCGCCGTGATGCCCTGATTCCAGGCGAAAGTGCCCGCGCCGCGCGGAGAGCGCGTCGATGAGGTCGTCCATCCGTCTAAGGCTCCCATGCAGCGCCCGCCGGGCGCCGACACTGCTCTCGTGAGCGTGTATCTGCCCAGGCCGGGCCAGCTCGTGCGGGTCGTGACGGGCGAGGTCAACCTCGTCGTGGTGGTCGACGCGATCGACCGCGGAGCCGTCGTGCTCGACGTCCCCGGGACCGCGCTGCCCGCGGGAATCGCGCGACTGTCGTTCAACAGCAGCTTCGGCGGCGTGCTGCTGCCCGGTCACCTCGCCGTCGATGGTCGCGGCACGCGCTTCTGGCCCGGCACGGCAGGCGCGCGGTTCGATCAGCGGCGCGAGACGTTCCGCGTCACCGTCGCCCTGCCCGCGCTGCTCGAGCCCCTGCAGGGCCCGCCGCTGAAGTGCGAGACGCTGAACCTCTCGATCGGCGGCGTCCTGCTCGAGACCGATCGGCCGTTCGCGCCGGGCAACCGGCTGACGGTGACGATCCAGTGCACGGAGAGCCACTCCGTGGCGGTGACGGCAAGCGTGGTCCGCAGCGACCACGGCGTCGGGCGCCTCGCCGTGGCGTTCACCGACGTCGGCGGCAGGGACGAACGCACGCTCAGCCTGCTGGTCGCCGCCGCGCAGCGGTGCGCGTTGGCCGCCCGGTAGCCGATCTCAGCGCTCGACGAGCACGTGCACGCGCTCGAAGCGCGGATCGCTCGCGCCGTGCAGGCGCGCACCGGTGGCCACCAGCTCGCGCAGGTACTCGATCGTCGCGGCGGAGATCCGCTCGCCGGGCAGGAGCGCCGGGATGCCGGGCGGATAACCGGCGATCGACTCGCACGACACGCGATCGACGGCGTCCTGCACCGCGACCTGCTCGGCCTCGCCGAGAAAGGCGTCGCGCGGCGACACCGCCATCTCGTTGCGCAGCGAGGCCGGCGGCCGGACGATCGGTGCGATCGAGCCCTCCTTCGCGATGCGCTTGACGACCTCCTCGAGGTCGCCGGCCAGGCGCAGCAGCGTCTGGCGGCGCTCGCCGAGGCCGACGAGGAAGACGATCGTCGCCTGGGTGGCCAGCTCGGGGATCACGTCGTAGGAGCGGCGCAGCGCCTCGGCGATCTCGTAGCCGGTGCGGCCGGTCTCGCGCACGTCGACGACGACCCGCAGCGGGTCGTAGCCGGCGATGCCGGGCCGTCCGACGAAGAAGCGGTCGACCAGCGCGACGCCGGGGATCGTCACGAGCTTCTCGTGGCAGGCTTCAATGGCCCGAAGCGTCTCGTGCAGAAGCTGCTCGCCGTGCAGCGCCATCTGGCGGCGCGCGCCGTCGAGCGAGGCCAGCAGCAGCGACGACGGGGAGGTCGAGCGCACGATGCGGATCGTCCGGCCGACGGCGGCGGCATCGACGCGCCCGCCGTGGCCGATGTGGAGCATCGCGCTCTGTGTCAGCGAGCCACCGATCTTGTGCGTGCTGGTGACCACCGCGTCGGCGCCCTGCGCCAGGGCGCTGGGCGGCAGCGCCTCGTGGAACCCGAAGTGAGGGCCCCAGGACTGGTCGACGACCAGCGGCACGCCGGCCGCGTGGGCGACCTCGACGCAGCCCGCGACGTCAGCGGCCATCCCGTAGTAGGTCGGCGACACCACGAAGGCGGCCCGCGCGTCAGGGGCGGCCGCGAGCGCCGCCTCCAGCGCGGCGGGCTCGACGCCGTGGGCCATGCCCAGCTCGGCGTCGTAGGCGGGCGGCACGAAGGCCGGCACGCCGCCCGACAGCACGAGCCCGTCGACCAGCGACGCGTGCGAGTTGCGCTGCGCCACGACGCGCGCCCCCAGCGGCGCCAGCGCCAGGCACAGCGCGTGGTTGCCCTGCGTGGCGCCGTTGGTCAAGAACCAGGTGCGCGCTGCTCCGTACGCCTCGGCGGCGAGCCGCTCGGCCTCCTCGTACGCGGTCGGCGACGGCCCGAGGTCGACACCCCAGATGTCCTGCGGGATGTCGAGCCACAGCGCGCGGTCGCCGAGGCCGAAGCGCAGCCCCGGATCGGCGCCCTGCCCGCCCTTGTGGCCCGGCACGTGGAAGCGCCCGGGGCCGCGGGTCCCGTACCCGATCACGGCGTCGAGGTAGGGCGCGGCCGGCTGTTCGCTCATGCGTGGCCGGCGGTGCGCAGGAGCTCGGCGCGGACGAAGCCGTCGAGGTCGCCGTCGAGCACCCGCTGGGCGTCGCCGACCTCGAACGACGTGCGGTGGTCCTTGACCATCGTGTACGGGTGCAGGACGTAGGAGCGGATCTGCGAGCCGAAGTTGACGTCCTGCGCGTCGCCCTTCTCGGCCGCGATCTCCTCGCGGCGCTTGGCCTCCTCGCGCTCGAGCAGCTTGGCCCGCAGCATCTTCATCGCGGTGTCCTTGTTGGCCGACTGCGAGCGCTCGTTCTGGCACTGCACGACGACGCCGGTGGGCCTGTGGGTGATGCGCACGGCCGAATCGGTCTTGTTGACGTGCTGGCCGCCGGCACCCGAGGCGCGGTAGGTGTCGATCTGCAGGTCGTCGTCGTCGATGTCGATGTCGCCGACGTCGTCGACGACCGGCGCGACCTCGAGGCCCGCGAACGAGGTCTGACGGCGGTGGGCGGCATCGAAGGGCGAGAGGCGCACGAGCCGGTGCACGCCCTTCTCGGCGCTGAACAGGCCGTAGGCGTTCTCGCCCGCGGCGCGGAAGGTGGCCGACTTGATGCCCGCCTCCTCGCCCGGCGAGGCCTCGAGCAGCTCGACCTGCAGGCCGCGGCGCTCGGCCCAGCGCATCATCATCCGCAGGACCATCTCGGCCCAGTCCTGGGCGTCGGTGCCGCCGGCGCCGGCGTTGACGGTGACGAGTGCGTCGCCCGCGTCGTAGCGTCCGGAGAACAGCCGCTCCTCTTCGAGCTCGGCCAGGCGCTCCTCGACGGTGGCCATCTGGGCGGCGACCTCGGCGGTGACGGAGTCGTCCTCCTCGGCCATCTCGGCCAGCGCGCCGAGGTCGTCGACGTCGGAGGCCAGCGAGCGCCAGCGCTCCAGGCGCCGGGTCGCGCGGGAGTGCTCGGCGCTGACCTGGGCCGCCGACTGCTGGTCGTCCCAGAAGCCGGGCGCGCCCATCGCCTGCTCGAGCTCGTCGACGCGCGCGGCCAGGCCGTCCTCGTCGAAGCCCGCGCGCAGGGCGTCCCACTGCCGGCGGATCGCCTGCAGGCGCTGGGGAATCGGGAGATCGTCGGACGGACCGGCCATGGCCGGGGTCCAAGCTAGCAGCGGGGCTTCTCTGCCGCGCGGCGCGCCGGCGCCCTCTACGGGTCCTGCGGCGTCGGGAACGATCCGCCGTCGATGAGCTCGATCCGGTAGCCGTCCGGGTCGGCCACGAAGCAGATGCGCCCGACCTCCTCGCGCCCGCCCGGCGCGTACGGCGGCTTCTCGGGCTCGACGCCCAGCTCGGAGGCCAGCTTCTCGAGCAGACCGTCGAGATCGTCGACGGTCAGCGCGATGTGGTTGTAGCCGTCGCCGAGGTCGTAGGGCTCCTCGCGGCCGACGTTGACCGTCAGCTCGAGCCGGTCGCCGTCGCCGGGCAGCCCCATGTAGATGTTGTAGGCCTGCCCGAAGTCGAGCTTGCCGCGGCGCTCGAAGCCGAGCGCCTCGTAGAAGCGCACCGACGCGTCGATGTCGCGCGAGCGCACACAGGTGTGAACGAGAGCGAGTGTCATGCGCCGTGGCACCTCTTGAACTTCTTGCCGGAACCGCACCAGCAGGGGTCGTTGCGGCCGATCTGCTCGACCTCCGCGACGCGCCGCTGTTCGACGACGGGCACGGGCTCCTCGGCGTACTCCTCGCCGCCGGCGGCGGCGGCCTCGGCCAGGGCGCTGGGCTGCGCGGTGGCGCCGCCGCCCGAGTAGGAGACCCGACCCCCGCGGGTGGACGTGCCGGACGGCGTGTACTGCTGCGCGGGAGCGTCGCCGTTCTCGCCCTCGATCTCGACCTCGACGTGGAAGATCATGCGCGAGAAGTCCGACCAGATCGTGTTCATCAGGTCGGAGAACAGCGTGAACGCCTCGTTCTTGTAGGCCACGAGCGGCTCGATCTGGGCGAACCCGCGCAGGTGGATGCCCTCGCGCAGGTAGTCCATGTCGTAGAGGTGCTCGCGCCAGCGGTTGTCGATGATCTGCAGCAGCAGGTAGCGCTCCAGCGCGCGCATGAGCTCCTCGCCCAGCTCCTGCTCGCGGCGGTCGTAGAGCTCGACGGCATCGGTGGAGAGGCGCTCGATGAGCTCGTCGCGGCCGAGGCTCTCGGTCGTGACCTCTTCGGCCGTCAGGCGCACCGGGTAGATGTCCTCCAGCGCCCCGAAGAGGCCGTCGAGATCCCAGTCCTCGACGTAGTCGGCGCCGGCGTACTCGTCGACGAGGTGCTCGATGACACTGCCGATCTCCTGGCGCGCCTGCTCGCCCATGTCGCGCCCCTCGAGCACCTGGTCGCGGTACTCGTAGACGATCCGGCGCTGCTCGTTCATCACGTCGTCGTACTCGAGCACGCGCTTGCGGATGAGGAAGTTCTGTTCCTCGACCTTGCGCTGGGCCTTCTCGATCTGCTTGCTCAGCATCCCCGCCTCGATCGGCTCCTCGTTGCCCTCCTCATCGGTGCTGCCGAGGCGATCGAGGATGCGGTAGATGCGGTCGCCCGCGAACAGGCGGACGAGATCGTCCTCGGCTGACAGGAAGAAGCGTGACTCGCCGGGGTCGCCCTGGCGGCCGGAGCGGCCGCGAAGCTGATTGTCGATGCGCCGCGACTCGTGGCGCTCGGTGCCGACGATGAACAGCCCGCCGGCCTCCATGACCTTCTCGCGGTTCTCCTCGACGCGGCGCTCGATCGTCGGCAGGACCTCGCTCAAGCGCTCGTCGTAGTCGGGGTCGCCGGGCTTGAGACCGAGCTTGGCGAGCTCGAGCTGGACGAGGTGCTCGGGGTTGCCGCCGAGCTTGATGTCGACGCCGCGACCGGCCATGTTGGTGGCGATGGTGACCGCGCCGGGCTGGCCCGCCTCGGCGACGATCTCGCCTTCGCGCTCGGCGTGCTCGGGCTTGGCGTTGAGAACCGTGTGCGGGATGCCCTTGCGCTTGAGCCGATCGGACAGCAGCTCGGACACCTCGACCGAGATCGTGCCGACGAGGACCGGCTGGTCCTCGGCGTGGCGCTCCTCGATCTCCTTGACGACCGCGTGCCACTTGCCGTCCTTGGTCTTGTAGACCTGGTCGTTGCGGTCGTCGCGGACCATCGGCATGTTCGTGGGGATCTGCACGACGCCGAGCTTGTAGATCTTCATGAACTCGGTCGCCTCGGTGAGGGCGGTGCCGGTCATGCCCGCGAGCTTGTCGTACATCCGGAAGTAGTTCTGGAGGGTGATCGTGGCGAGCGTCTGGTTCTCCTCCTGGACGCGCACCCCCTCCTTGGCCTCGACGGCCTGGTGCAGGCCCTCCGACCAGCGCCGGCCCTCGAGGATGCGGCCGGTGAACTCGTCGATGATGCGGACCTCGCCGTCGATCACGGCGTAGTCGACGTCGCGCTTGTACAGCGACTCCGCCTTCAGCGACTGCAGCAAGTGGTTGACCAGGTGGCCGTTCTCGGCGCGGTACAGGTGGTCGATGCCCATGAACTTCTCGGCCTTGGCGACGCCGCGCTCGGTGACCGAGACCTGCTTGTGCTTCTCGTCGAACTCGAAGTCGAAGTCGGCGACGAACTCCTTCTTGGCGCGCGGATCCAGGCCCTCGGGCTTCTTGCCGGCCTCCATGACGCGCGCGAGCTTGGCGAACTGCTGATAGAGGTCGGCGGCCTGCTCGGGGGCGCCGGAGATGATCAGCGGCGTGCGCGCCTCGTCGATGAGGATGTTGTCGACCTCGTCGACGATCGCGAACGGGTGGCCGCGCTGGACCTTCTCCTCCAGCGCCGTGGCCATGTTGTCGCGCAGGTAGTCGAAGCCGAACTCGGAGTTCGTGCCGTAGGTGACGTCGGCGGCGTAGGCGACGTGCTTGTCCTCGTAGGACTGCATGTTCTGCAGCACGCCGACCGTGAGCCCGAGGCCGTGGTAGATCGGGCTCATCCACTCGGCGTCGCGGCGGGCCAGGTAGTCGTTGACCGTGACGACGTGGACGCCCTTGCCGGCCAGCGCGTTGAGGACGACGGCGAGCGTCGCCGTCAGGGTCTTGCCCTCGCCGGTCTTCATCTCGGCGATGTTGCCGCCGTGCAGCACCATCCCGCCGATGAGCTGGACGTCGAAGTGGCGCATGCCCATCGTCCGCTTGCCCATCTCGCGGACGACCGCGAAGGTCTCGGGAAGCAGGTCGTCGAGCGAGTCGCCGTTGGCGGCGCGCTCGCGCAGCTCGGCGAACCGCTCGCGCAGCTCGTCGTCTGATTCGAGCTCGAGCTCAGGCTCGTAGGCGCCGATCCGATCGACGCGCTTCTCGTACTCCTTGAACTGCTTGGACTCGCCGATATTCAGCGCACGGTCGAGGAGGCCCATGCGTTGAGCGTAGCAGCGGAGGGGTCAATTTCCGGGCGCTGCGGCCGATGGTTCCGAGGGTGAGCATCGAGGCCCCCATCGCCCCCAACGACGGCCAGCCGACGGGCGTCGTGAGCATCCGCCAGGCCGTCTGCGACGCGTCGCGCGCGGTCATCGGCTACGAGGTCCTGACCGGCGACCCGGACGCGCCGCCGGCCTCCGCCCGCTTCTGCGCGCGCGCCCTGCTCGAGGCCTTCACCGACATCGACCTCGACCTCGTCGCGCCCCACCACCCCGCCTACCTGACGGTCGCGCCGGCGCTGCTGCTGCGCCTCGACCTCCTGCCCGTCGCGCCGGACCGCGTCGTCCTGCAGGTCGAGGCCGGCGACGTCGTCCACGACGAGGTCGCCTCCACCGTCGACCGGCTCGCCGGCCTGGGCTACGTCTTCGCCGCGGTCGACCCCGCGACGCCCGACGTCGTCCGCCAGCTCCCGAAGACCGGCCTCGTGCGCCTCGACGTCGCCGCGCTGGACCCGGCCGCGGTCATGGATCGCATCTCGCCGTTCCTGGACGTCGGCATGCAGGTCCACGCGGTGGGCGTCAACTCGCTGGAGCTCTTCCAGGCCTGCGTCACCGCGGGCGCCACCGGCTTCCAGGGAAGCTTCCGCGCGCTGCCCGAGCTCACCGCGGCGCCGGCCGTCGAGCTCAGCGCGATGGCCACGGCCAGCGAGCTGCTCGCCCCGGATCTGGACTTCGACCGGCTCGAGTCGCTGATCGCGCGCGACCTCGAGCTCAGCTACCGCCTTCTGCGCTACGCCAACTCGGCCTTCTTCTCGCGCCGGCGAGAGATCG
>DATBKW010000233.1:0-39626 GCA_036555665.1 Solirubrobacteraceae bacterium
CGATGGTGGTGCGCATGGTAAGAACGTACCATCGATGGACCCAGGGCTCCGGCCGACGTCAGCCGCTCATCGACCGGTCACCTGGAACGACGCCGTCAGGTCGGCCGTCGAGCTGTCGCCGGCGTAGACGTCGATCGTCCCCGGCTCGACCACGAACTTGCCGCCGTTGTCGTAGAAGCCGACGTCACTGGCGTCGAGCCGGAACGTGACCGTCTTGGTCTGAGAGCTGGACGACGTCGTCGCCCGCCCGGCCGCCGGTGTTCTTGACATCGACCGAGGCGACGACGCTGCCGTTGCGGTGCATCGTCGACGAGCTGAGCTTGAGGTTCGAGATGGCGAACGTCGTGTAGCTCAAGCCGTAGCCGAACGGGAACAGCGGCGCGCACGTCGGCAGGTCGCGGTAGCGCGAGTTGTACTTCGACGTCGTGTCGCACGGCCGGCCGGTGGGCTCGTGGTTGTAGTAGATCGGCACCTGCCCGACGCTCTGCGGGAAGGTCACCGGCAGCTTGCCGCCCGGGTTGACCTTGCCGAAGAGCACGTCGGCCACCGCGTTGCCGGCCTCGATGCCTCCGAACCACGCCTCGAGGATCGCCGGCGAGCTCGCGACGACCTTGCTCAACGTCAGCGGGCGGCCATTGAAGAGCACGACGACGAACGGCTCGCGACAGCGTCAACGTCGGCACGGGCACGGTCTCGGGCTCCTACCTGTCCCTGGACCAGGGCATGATCATGGCCGCCATCGGCAACGCGCTGGGCGGCGACGTCCTGCGCAAGGCGTTCTCCGGCGGCCAGTTCGAGCGGGTGCTGCGCCCGGTGATCGGCATCGAGCAGTTCGGCGCGAGCGCGCACGCTGGTCGCTGACCGGCGCCGGATCCTCAGCGGTGCCGCCGGCGCCGGACCGAGCCCGTCTTGGTGACTGTGCGCGTGTGGCCGTCGAGGTCGCGCACGACGGCGCGCAGGCGCACTCCGAGCCTGCCCGTCTTCGCCAGCCGCCGCCGAGCGCGCTTGGAGAGCGCGAGCCTGACGGTCTTCTTGGCGCCGGCGCGGACGCGGAACGCCCGCGACGGCAGCGTGGCGCGCGGCTTGCGCGTCGTGGCGCCGGACAGCCGCCCGGTGACGGTGAAGCGGTTGCCGTTGATCACGATGACCGGCAGCGGGCCGCGGGCCGGGATCCGCTTGGCGCCCAGACGCAGCGTGATGCGAATCTGCGTGCCGAAGGCGTGGCGTGAGCCACCGCTCGAAGTGCCGCTGGCGCCGCCCGGCGCCTGAACCTCGTACGCGCCGATGTCGGTGCCGTCGCCGCGATTGGCGACGGCATCGAAGTCCGACGGGCGCGGCGCGCCACGCTGGTCGGAGGTTAGCCCGAAGGCCGCGCCGGCGTCGATCGCCGGGCTACCCGTGGCCGGTGCCATCGTCGCGGTGGGACCGCCGTTGTCGCGCAGCGGTCCCAGCCGCGGGTCCGCCTTCAGCGGCGACCCGCTGATGGTGCCCTGCTCGCGCGCCACCATCGACGTGATGAGGTCGAACTGGCCGACGTCGACGGTCGCGCTGCCGAGGTTGGGCGGGTAGATGTACGCCGTCTTGTTCGACGTGAGATCCGGGCTTCCGACGCCTGCGGCGACGATCGTGTCGCGCAGCGTGACCTGCGCCGCGCGGGCCGTGTGACCGTCGTAGACGAGGTTGTAGATCGAGGCGCCGTCGTAGGTCGCGTCGTTGACCGCGAAGGTCGAGCCGTCCGCGGTGACGGTGCCGCTCAGGTTGAAGATCGCGCCGCCCATGCCCTTGGCGTGATCGGGCACGTTGTCGATGCCGCCGACCGCGTCGTTGCGGGTGAACGTCGATGCGCGGATCGTCAGGCGGCCCTGCATGTTGAAGATGGCGCCGCCCATGCCGGCGCCGCCGCCGCCCTGGCGGTCCGTTGGTGTGCCGCCGCCGAAGCCGGGCGCGCCGCCGCCGCCCGTGCCGGGACCGCCGCCTGCGCCGAAGCCGCCGGATCCGCCCTTGCCGGGATGACCGAGGGTGTCCGTGCCGGGTCCGCCGCCCCCGCCGAAGCCGCCGCCACCGCCGGCGGGATATCCGAGACCACCGCCGCCGCCGACACCGCCACCGCCGCCGTCGTACGCCCCGCCATCTCCGAAGCCGCCACCCGAGCCCGGGCTGGCCCCGCCCCGGCCGCCTCCGCCGCCGCCGTCGCCCCCGTTGGCGAACCCGATGTCGCCGCCCGCGCCGCCCAAGCCGGTCGCCGCGCCGCCGCCCGCGCCGACGCTCGCCAGGTCACCGGCGCCGCCGTTCTCGCCGACGCGGAAGCCCGCACCGCCGCCGTCTGCGACGGTGCCAGGGGCGCCGCCCTTGCCGCCCTGCCCGAACCCGGATGCAGCGAAGCCACCGCCGTAGAACCCGACGGAGTCCGCCCCGATGCCGCCGCCCCCGTAGGCGACGGTGGAAAGCGTCCCGCTGCCACCGCCCTGGGCCCCGTTCCGGGTCAGTGTGCTGCGCTCGATGATCAGCGTGCCCTGGTTGAAGACCGCGCCCCCCATGCCCGCGCCGCCGCCGCCCGTAGCCGAGTCGCCGCCCTTGACGTAGCCGTTGGCGAGCGTGACGTCGCGCAGCGTCAGGACGCCCGCGCCGGGCGAGACGTAGTTGTCGGTGCGCGGGCTGCTGGGGTCGGCGCCGACGAAGAACAGCCGGAAGCGCGGGGCGATCGGGTCGCGCGCGATCGCCCCGCCGTTGCCTTCGATCGTGATGTCGCCGGCGATCGCCGGCAGCGCGTTGGGCCCGTACCAGTTGTTGTCCGCCCTTTCGAACAGGTACGTGCAGCCGGCCCCGAGCGCGACGGTGTCGGGCCCGGGCGCCGCGTTGGCCGCGGTGATCGCCGAGGCGAGCGAGCCGGCGTCGCCCCGCCCGTCGGTGCAGGCTGCCTGCAACGTCTGCCCCGATGCCGCCGCGGGTCCGAACGCCGCGACCGCGGCGGCCAGCGCGACGCCTGCCGGCAGCGCTCGCATCAGGCGCGCACCGCGATCGCCTCGAGGTACGTGGCGTCGATTGCCACGGCACCGCCCTCCCGCAGCCGGCTCGCGCCGGCCGCGAGCGCTTCGAGGTCCACGCGCATCGCCGCCCGCGCCGAAGCGTCGAGGCCGGCCGCCGCGCGCTCGGTCGGGCCGTAGTTGGTCAGGAAGAAGTCGGCGAAGTCCCCGGCCGAGCGATGCCGGAAGGTGTGCACGCGCTCGCGCGTGCGGACCCGGTCGACGCCGTCGCCGAGCAGCTCGCTCAGACGGATCGGGTCGCCCCATTCGACGGACGGGCGAACGCCGGGCGGTGGCGGCGCGTACCGCGTGACGGTCCGCAGGAGGTCGCCGATGAAGCCCCCCGGCGTCCAGCTCGCCAGGGCGATCGTCCCTCCGGGACGGCACACCCGCATGAGCTCGGCGGCGGCCTGCTCCGGGTTGGGAGCGAACATCACGCCCACCACGGACAGGACGGCGTCGAAGCCCGCGTCGGCAAACGGCAGCGCCTCGGCATCGGCCTCGAGCAGCTCGATCGGAAGGCCCTCGGCCGCCGCGCGCGCGTGGGCGCGTTCCAGGAGCGACGGCACGTAGTCGATGCCGACTACGTCGCAGTCGCGCCGCGCCGCGGCGATGGCGGCGTTCCCCGACCCGGTCGCCACGTCAAGCACGCGCGTGCCCGCCACCAGGTCCGCCGACTCGCACAGCCGCTCGGCCATCGAATGGATACGGGCGGCCACTGCGGCGTAGTCGCCGCTGGCCCACATCTTCTGCTGGCGCCCCTTGACGCCGTCCAGCGGAATGGCAATCGCATTCATCGTGTGCCTCCGCTTCAGCTCGCCCGCGGGCTGACGCGGCGCGTGACCGAGCGGGCACCGAGAAACCCGCCGGCACCGAGCGCGGCCGCGCCGGCGCAGCCGATGAGCACGTAGACCAACGCGGACGTGCCGTCGTCGCTTTGCGGCGCGATCGGCGTGGCCTGCTGGACGTGCGCGACCGGTTGCGGGCCGTTGTCGGTGGGCATGGCCGACGCCGGGACGGCGAGGACGCAGGCCACCGCGAGGGCGACGAGCAGCGAGAGGAAGGACTTCATTGACGACCTCCGAGAGAGACGGAATCAGGTGGCCATCGACGGTAGGTCCGCGCGCCGCGCACTACATCTGTAGGACTGCGTATTTCGGCCTACGTAGGCGACGTATTTGGCGGGCGGCGCGATACTCGGTGCGTGGCATCGCGCGTCTCGAGCCCCGTCTTCGTCGGCCGTGACGACGAGCTTTCACAGCTCACCGGCGCCCTGGCGCTCGCCCGCGAGGGCACACCCGGCCTCGTGCTCGTCGGCGGCGAGGCGGGGGTGGGCAAGAGCCGGCTCGTCGTCGAGCTGACCGCGCGCGCCCTCGCCGACGGCGATCGGGTCCTCGTCGGGCAATGCGTGGGGTTCGACGAGGCGACGATTCCGCTGCTGCCGGTGATCGACGCGCTGCGCAGCCTTGACGACGGCGCGCACGACCTCCTCGCCACGGTGAGCCCGACGCTCACCGGAGGTCCTGTCCCCGCGATGCATCCGCTCGTCATGGACCGCCTCGCCGAAGCCGCGGCGACCGACGCGATCGTCCTGGTCCTCGAGGACCTCCACTGGGCCGACCGTTCGACCCTCGAGCTCCTTGCGTTCCTCGCCCGCCGCCTGCGCGGCGAGCGGATCCTCGTCATCACGACCTACCGCAGCGACGAGGTCGATCGCCACGAGCGTCTACGCCGCTTCCTCGGCGAGCTCGCGACGGCGTCGCGCGCGCGGCGGCTCACGCTCGACCGCCTGACGCGCGCACAGACCCGAGAGCAGCTTGCCGGGATCCTCGGCGACGCGCCGCCCGAGCCGCTGCTCGACGCCGTCTTCGCGCGCTCGGAAGGCAACCCGTTCTTCGCCGAGGAGCTTGTCGCGGCCGCGTGCGAGGGCGGCGAGGGCCTGCCGGCGACACTGCGGGACATGCTGCTCGCGCGGATCCACGCGCTCGATGCGACCGCTCAGACCGCCGTCCGAATCGCCGCCGTCGGTGGGCATGACGTTCATCACGAGCTGCTTGCCACGGCCGCCGACCTCGGCGAGCCCGAGCTATCCGACGCGCTGCGCAGCGCGGTGCGAGAGCACGTGCTCGTCGCGTCCGGCGATGGCTTCGCGTTCCGCCACGCCCTGTTCAGCGAGGCCGCGTACGGCGAGCTGCTCCCTGGCGAGCGCGCGCGGCTGCACGGCGCCTTCGCCGGCGCACTGGAAGCGCGGCCAGATCTCGCCGGCGGCAACGACGCCACCGTGGCCGCCGAGATCGCGCACCATTGGCTGCGCGCCGGCGACGATCCGCGCGCCCTGGCCGCCGCCGTGCGCGCGGGCGGGGAGGCCGAGCGCGTCGGCGCGCTCGCCGAGGCGGCCGAGCACGACACGCGCGCCCTGGCGCTGTGGGACGCCGTGCCCGACGCCGAACAGCTTGCGGGCCTCGATCATGCGACGTTGCTGGCGCGCGCGGCGAGCACGACGGCATGGACCGGCAATGCCGCCGGAGCGGTAGCGCTCGTCGACGCCGCCATCGTCCTGCTCGACGAGACCGCGGAGCCCGCGCGCGTCGCGCGCCTGCTCCAGCTGCGGGCGCGGTGCCTCTGGCAGCTCGGGCGCGTGAACGAGAGCATGCCCGACCTCGAGCGCGCGGTGGACCTGACCCCGGCAGACCCTCCCTCCGCCGAGCGCGCCGAGGCCCTGGGCTGGCTCGGCCTGATGCTGCTGCTCGCCGGGCAGCTGGCGCGCGCACGCGGATACGCCGAGGAGGCCATCGCGGTCGCGCGGACGGTCGGGGCCCGCGGTGATGAGGCGGATGCTTTGATCGTTCTGGGTCAGGTCCTCGTCGCGCTTGGGGACCGGGCGGGCGGGCTCGAGCACCTCGACCGGGCCTGGGTGATCGCGACCGAGCTCGCCAATGACGAGATCCTCTCCCACGCTGCGGTCGCGCTCTCAGACTCGCTTCGGTGCGACGGCCAGCTCGAACAGTCCATCGATATCGCCCTTGCCGGCGCGGAGGCAGCGGGGCACGCCGGCCTCGACGTCCGCGAGCGATTCTGCGAGTTCAACGCCGCCGAGGCGGCTTTCGAGCTGGGCAGGTGGGACCTGGCCGACTCGATCACCCGCGACCTCCTCGCCCGCGAGTATGAGGGCATCACCCACGCTTCCGCCCACCAGCTTGCGGCCTCGCTGGCTTGCGCGCGAGCCGACTTCGCCGATGCCGAAGCGCATCTTGCCGCCCAACGCGCGCTTGGTGCTGACGAAGTGACGCTTGCGCTGGGCGTCATCGAGCTCGAGGCCGAGGTCGCTCTGTGGCAGAAGCGCCCCGAGGCTGCCCTGCGCGCCACCTCCGTCGGCACGCGCGCGATGTCCGAGGCGCCGCTGGAGATCGCGCGCGTCGCCGCGCTCGGCCTGCGAGCGGCGGCCGACCTCGCCGTGCTCGCCCGCGCGCGCCGCGACGACACGGCCGAGGCCGAGGCGCGCGACAGCGCCGGCGGCTTTCGTGACATCGGCCGCGAGCGCGCAGCGCTGGCCGCTCACCCGGCGCTGGTGGCGACGATCGAGGCCGAGCACGCGCGTGCCGTGGATGACGACGACCCGGCGCTCTGGGACGCCGCGGCGCGCGCCTGGGACGACTGGCCTACGCCCTACCGGGCCGCCTACGCGCGCTGGCGCCAGGCCGAGGCGGCCCTGGCGCGGCGCGATCGCGCGCAGGCCGAGCGGGCGCTGCTTGCGGCGCACGCCACGGCGGCGGATCTCGGCGCGCAGGTGCTGATCTTCGAGCTCGAGGCGCTGGCGCGTCGCGCGCGGATCACGCTGCCCGCCGGCGAGCCGGAAGCGCCCGCGGACGACGTGACACCCGCCGGCGAGGACCTCGGCCTCACCGCGCGCGAGCGCGAGGTACTGGAGCACGTCGCCAACGGCGAGACCAACCGCGAGATCGCCGAGGCGCTCTTCATCAGCGTGCGCACCGCCGGCGTGCACGTCTCGCACATTCTCGGCAAGCTGGGCGCCTCCAACCGCGCCGAGGCGGCCGCGATCGCCCACCGGCTGGGGCTCGCCGGGTAGCTAGGTTTCGAGCGGCCAGCCGGCGCGCTGCCAGGCGGGCACCCCGCCGTCGGCGACGTGGATGACGGCGCGCGCGCCGTGGCGGGCGAGCAGGCTCGCGCCGACGGCGGCCCGCTGGCCGGAGGCGCAGATCACGGCGATCTCGGCGTTGGCGTTCAGGCCGTCCGGGACCGCCCTGATGTCGTGATAGGGCTCGTGGACGGACCCGGCGATGTGGCCGGCGGCCCACTCGTCGCGCTCGCGCACGTCGAGGACCTGCAGGTCGGGGTCCTCCTCCAGGCGCTCGTACAGCTCGGGCACCGTCATCCGCGCGATCCGCCCCACCGGGCGCTCGTCCTCGCGCCAGCTCGTCATGCCCCCGGCGAGGTAACCGGCGACGTTGGTCACCCCGACCGACGCCGCCAGCTCGATCGCGCGGCGTGCCTCCTCGTCGTCGCGGCCGACGACGACCACGGGCTGGTCGTGATCGGCGATCCACGCGAGCTTCGATCCGAAGCCCGCGCGTAGCGCGGTCATGCACACCGCGTCGGGGATGTGCGCGTCGTCGAACTGCAGCTCGGTGCGCACGTCGACGACGAGCGCGCCGTCGCGCTGGTGCTGCTCGACCTGGCGCGGCGTCAGCGGATCGGCGTGCGCTCCGCCACGCACCAGCGGGCCGGTGTTGATGGCGACGATCGCGCGGAAGTTCGGCGGCTGCGGGCCGAGGCCGTCGATCGCGCGGCGCACGAACTCCTCCTCGTCGTCGATCCGCAGCAGCTCCTGGTGCTCGCGCTCGTAGCCGATCGTCGAGCACACCTTGAGGTTCATGCCCGGCCCGCCGCACAGCGATCCGCCGAGGTGGCCCGGCCACACCTCGCACGTGTCGGGCAGGGTCAGCAGCCGCTCGTGCAGCGACCGGAAGATGCCGTGGGCGCCCTCGGCCTTGTCGACCGCGAGGTCGGGGCGCGCGATGCCGCCAACGAACAGCGAGTCACCGGTGAGCACCGCCCACGGCTCGGGGCCGCGCTCGGAGTCGACGAGCGCGAAGGCCGTGTGCTCGGGGCGGTGACCGGGCGTGTGCAGCGCGCGGACGGTCAGGCCGCCGAGCTCGAGCTCCCAGCCGTCGTCGATGGGCTCGTGGTCGTACTCGGGCTCCGCGGCGCGGTGGATGTGGACGCCGGCGCCGGTCGAGGCGACGAGGCGCCCGTGGCCGGAGACGTGGTCGGCGTGGTTGTGGGTCTCGAGCACGTGCTCGATGCGCGCGCCGAGATAGCGCGCGAGGCGCAGGTACTCGTCGATGTCCAGGCGCGGATCGACGACCGCCGCGACGCCCGCGTGCTCGTCGCCGATCAGGTAGCTCGCGCAGCCGAGGTCGTCCTGGGTGATCTGGCGGAAGATCATGGCCCATCTTCCCTCACGCGGCGGGCGCCGGGGAAGGCGCGGTGCCCGCGGCGAGGACCTTCTCGGCGTCGAAGCGCGCGAGCGCCGGGAAGGCGGCCATGACGACGAAGACGCCGGCGATGCAGGCCAGGCCGCCCGTCGTCACCGACACGCGCGGGCCGGCGATGCCCGCGACGGTGCCCGATTCGACGTCGCCCAGCCTCGGTCCGCTGGTCACCACCAGCGAGAAGACCGACGACATGCGCCCGCGCATGGCATCCGTCGTGACCATCTGGTTGATCGCGCTGCGGCACACGGCGCTGACGCTGTCGGCCGCACCGGCGACCGCCAGCAGCGCCGCGGCCGGCCACAGCGAGCCGACGAGCCCGGCGGCGGCGATCGCCGCGCCCCACACGAGGACCGCGTAGATCACGATCAGGCCCAGACGCCGCGCGTGCTCGATCCAGCCGGTCGTGAGCGCCGCCACCGTGGCGCCGGCCGAGACGGCGGCGTAGAGCAGGCCCGTGCCCTCGGCGCCCGCGCCGTAGACGCTGACCGCCAGCACGGCGAACAGCGCGCGCGGCATGCCGAAGGTCATCGCGACGAGGTCGATCGCGAAGGAGCCGACGAGCGCCTGGTTGCCCTTGACGTAGCGCAGGCCTTCGGCGATCGAGTGCAGCACGCGCGGATGCTCGGCGTGGTCGGTCTGCGGCGGCTGGGGCGCGATCCAGATCACCGTCGCGACCGTGGCCAGACACGTCGCCGCGTCGAGCGCATAGGCCCAGCCGACGCCGAGCAGCCCGATGAGCAGGCCGCCGATCGCGGGGCCGATGACCAGCGTGAGCTGGTAGAGCCCGAAGCTGAGCGCCAGCGCCGAGCGCAGGCGCTCGGGCGCGACGAGGTTCGGGAGGATCGCCGAGCGCGTGACGTTCTGGATCGCGCCGAAGCCGGCGACGAGCCCGCCCAGGACGTAGAGCGCCGCGAGCGGCGGCGTGCCGGCGAAGGCGAGCGCGGCGAGCGCCCCCGCCGATGACGCCAGCGCGATCTGATCGAGCAGCAAGAGGCGCTTGCGATCGCTGCGGTCGGCGATCGCGCCGCCGAGCAGGGACATGGTCACCAGCGGCACGAGCTCGACGGCGCCCAGCAGGCCGGTGAGGAAGGCCGAGCCCGTCTGCGTGTAGAGCTGATAGGGCAGCGCGACGAGGGCGGCCTGCGTGCCCATGCCGGAGACGACGTTGCCGATGATGAGCAGCCGCAGGTCGCGCGATGCGCGCAGGGGCTCGAGGTCGACGATCACGCGGAAGCGCGGCAAGCCGCACAGCCTGCCACCATCGATGGCGTGCTCGTCGTGGGGTCGATTCCCAGCCCGTCGTTCAACGGGATCCATGTCGGCCCCTTCGACCTGCGCATCTACGGCCTCATGTACGTGCTCGCGCTGCTGGCCGCGATCGCGATCACGACGCGCAGGTGGGAGGCGCAGGGCGGCTCGCGCGCCCTCGTGCAGGACGTCGCCCTCTGGGGCTTTCCCGCCGGCATCATCGGCGGCCGGCTGTACTTCCTGGCGACGAGCTGGGACGAGGTGCCCGATCACTGGTGGGGCCCGCTCGCGGTCTGGGAGGGCGGCCTGGGGATCTGGGGCGGGATCGCGCTGGGCACCGCGGTCGGCATCTGGCGGCTGCATCGCGCCCGAGCCGACATACCGCTGTTCCTCGACGCCGCCGCACCCGCCCTGCTCGTGGCCCAGGCGATCGGGCGGATCGGCAACTACTTCAACCAGGAGCTCTTCGGCCGCCCGACCTCACTGCCGTGGGCGCTGCGGATCGATCCCGAGCACCGGCCCGAGCGCTACGCAGCGGACCCGACCTTCCACCCCACCTTCCTCTACGAGATCGTCTGGAACCTCGCGCTGGCCGGCTTCCTGGTGTGGCTGGGACGCACCGGCCGCGTGCGGCCCCCGGGGCTGTTCGCCCTCTACGTCGCCGGCTACTCGGCCTTTCGCATCTTCGAGGAGCTGCTGCGCGTCGATCCGGCCCACCACGTGCTCGGCCTGCGGCTGAACTTCTTCATCGCGGTCGTGCTGACGATCGCCGGCCTGGCCTGGTTCGCGCGCTCGCAGCGCGCTACGAGATCCGCCGCGCCCCGATGAAGTGCCCGCCCCAGTAGCCGTCGAAGATCGGGTGGCGCATGACGCCGTGGTTGGTCGCCGAGACGGCGCTCGCCGGGCCGGTGGCGATACCGACATGCGACGCGCCCGCGCCGAAGCTGTTGAAGAAGACGAGGTCGCCGCGCCGGATGTCCGAGCGTCCGACGTGCTTGCCCATGCCGTATTGCCCGAAGCTCGAATGCGGCGCGTCGATGTCCGCGCGTCGCAGCGCCCACATGACCAGGCCCGAGCAGTCGAACGCGTCGGGGCCCGCGGCGCCCATCGCGTACGGCGCGCCGACCTTCGACAGCGCCGCCGTGACGGCGGCCTCGGTCGCGGGGGCTGGCTCGACGGCCACCACGCCGCCGCTCGCGTCGGCCGGGGCTGCTCCCGCCGTGTTGGGGATCGCCGCGCAGAGCGCCATCGCCGCCAGCGCGGCCGGCGCCGCGCCTCGCATCGCTCCGCAGAGCGCCATCGCCGCACGCGCGGCGTTCATCCGGAACTTCATCGCCTTCCTTGGGGTCTTGCTTGCTCGTGCGCCTACGAGGTGAGCTGACGGGCTCGCGCCGACGCGCTACGCCACGGTGGTGGCGATTCGCCCCAGAGCCGGGTGGACCGGCCCGGATGGTTCCCCCGCTCCCGCTGCCCGGAGGCATGCGGGATTCGGCTTAACAGCCAACATAGCAGCGCAATGACGCGCGACCCCCTGCGTATGTACCTCGTCGTGCGCCGCGGCGCGGTCGCCACGCTGGCCCGCGCGGGCGAGCTCGCAGGCGCCGCAGCCGTCGCCTGCCTGCGTACGTTCGAGGCCGATCCCGCGCATCGCGACGCCATCGCCGCGTGGCGCGACCGGCCGGGCAAGGTGTGCCTGCGCGCACGCACGCACGGCCAATGGGAGCAGCTCCTCGACGAGCCCCACGCGCTGGCCGGCGACGCGGTCCTCGCTCTTCCGCCACGCCCGCGCTCGCAGCGCGGCCCGTTGCTCGAGCGCCTGCAGGCGATGAGCACCGCGCTCGAGCCGCCGCCCGAGGACGCGCCGGCGCGGCCCGGCACGGTGACCTACGCGCTGAACCCTGCGGCGGTCATGAGCTCGGGCAAGACCGTCGCCCAGGTCGCGCACGCCGCGGTGATGGCCGCCGACGGCGGGGCGCTCGATGCCTGGGTCGCCGCCGGCTGCCCCGGGCAGGTCGTCGCACCCGGGGCAGCTCGCTTCGCGGCGCTCGCGGCGCGGGGAGAGTGCGTCGCGCGAGTTGTCGATGCCGGGCTCACCGAGGTCGCGCCCGGCACGGTGACCGTCCTGGCCCTCGCTCACTCGTAGCGCAGCGCCTCCGCGGGCGCGATGGCGGCCGCGCGCCGGGCGGGCAGCAGGCTGGCGATCGTGGTGAAGACCAGGGCGCCCGGGAACATGAGCACCACCCACCACCACGTCGGCGCGGTGAAGAGGTCCGGCCCGTCGGTCGGGTTGGTGAGCAGCGACTCGGTCGGATCCCCGTTCGCGGCCGCCAGCAGGCGGTCGAGATCGCGCAGCGACTGCAGGTACTCGCCGCGCTGGCGCTCGATGAGCGCACGCGGGCCCGCGAGGGCGGCGCGTCCCGCGAGCACCAGCTTCATGAAGAACTCGTCACGCAGCCGCGTTCCGGGCGTGGGCTGTGCCACCCACGCCTCGAGCGCGGCGCGCCCGTCGTCGGTGAGGCGGTACACGCGCTTGTTGGGACGGCTGTCCTGCGCCACTCGGTCGGCGTCGACCAGGCCGTCGCGCTCCAGGCGCGCGAGCGCCGTGGAGATCTGGCCGGTGTTCAGCGGCGGCAGCGCGGCCCTGAAATCGCATACAGGCGCGCGAGCGTCGGCGCGCGCCGAAGCCGCGCGCCCCCGCGCAGAGCCGGGCGGCCCGAACCGCTGGCCGCCGCGCTCAGCCGGGCGAGATCGGCTGCAGGTGCGACACGAGCTCGCCGTCGAGCAGCGTGTGCAGCGCGATGACCGGCGGCTCGCGCACGAACTGAAACTCCTTGAGGCCGATCTCGAGGCGGGACTGCAGGTGCGTACTCGCGCAGGCCAGGATTGCGCAGCCGCCCGCAGACCCGACGACCGTGCGATGGACGTGGCCGGTCACCACGCGCCGCACCTGCGGCGAGCGCTCGAAGAGCGCGGCGAGCGCGTGTGCATCGGCCGCCGGCACTCCGATGCCGTCGAGGACGGTGATGCCGGTGAGCATCGGCAGGTGGTGCATGGCGACGATTGTCGGCGTCGCCGGCTCGGCAGCGAGCTGCTCCTCGAGCCAGTCGATACGCACACAGCCGTTGTCGCGACCGGGGATGGTGCTGTCACAGAGGACCACGCGCAGGTCGCGACAGCGCGCCGTGTACTGCACCGGCTCCCCCGGCCCGCCCGTGTCGTCGAGCGCGAAGTGCTTGCGCAGCGCGTCGCGGTCGTCGTGATTGCCGGGCAGCACGTGCACCGCCATCGGCAGCGGCGCCAGGAGCTCGCGCACCCGCTCGTACTCGCGCGCCTCGGCGTGCTCGGCGATGTCGCCCGTCACGATGACGGCGTGCGGCGCGGGGCGCAGGGCCAGCACCGCGTCCACCGCGGCCGCCAGCGCGCGCGCCGAGGCGCCGTCGTCGTCGGTAGCGACCCGTATGTGCGGGTCGCTGAGTTGTGCCAGCAGCGAGACGCTCACGCGCCCGCGAGCCGCTGGTAGAGCGCGACTGTCTCGCGCGCGATGGCCGGCCAGGCGAAGCGCTCGACCGCGCGAGCGCGGCCCGCGCGCCCCATCTGCGCCGCCCGGTCTGGGTCGCGCACGAGCTCGTTGAGGCGCGCGGCGAAGGCCCGCGCGAACGCGGCCGGGTCGCGCGGTTCGCCGGTGGCGTCGCCGGGCTCGATGGGCACGAGCAGACCGGTCGCCGGGTCGTCGACGACCTCGACGATGCCGCCCGTCGCGGTCGCCACGACGGCGGTCTCGCAGGCCATTGCCTCGAGATTGACGATGCCCAGCGGCTCGTAGATCGACGGGCACGCGAAGACGGTCGCGTGGCTGAGGATCTGGATGACCTCGGGCTTGGGCAGCATCTCCGAAAGCCAGAGAACGTTTCCACGCCGCTCCTGCAGCTGCTCCACCCGCGCCGCGACCTCGCCGCCGATCTCGGGCGTGTCCGGCGCGCCCGCGCAGAGCACGAGCTGGGCCTCGGCGTCGACGTGGGCCATCGCCTCCAGCAGGTGCGCCACCCCCTTCTGGCGCGTGATGCGACCGACGAAGACGATCGACGGCACCGTGGGATCGATGCCGCGGCGCTCGAGCACGTCGGTGGCCGGGTCGGGCGCGTACTCGGTCGTGTCGATGCCGTTGTAGATGACGCTCACGCGCGCGGGATCGACGGCCGGATAGGCCTCGAGCAGGTCGTCGCGCATCCCCTCGGAGACCGCGACGATCGCGTCGGCCGCCTCGAGCGCGGTGCGCTCGCACCACGACGACAGCGCGTAGCCGCCGCCGAGCTGCTCGGCCTTCCACGGGCGCAGCGGCTCGAGGGAGTGCACGGTCGCCACGTGCGGGATGTCGTGGACCAGCTTGGCCAAATGACCGCCGAGATTCGCGTACCAGGTGTGACTGTGGACGACGTCGGCATCGCCGGTCGCGCCCGCCATCGTCAGGTCGATCGACATCGCGCGCAGCGCCGCGAGCTCGGGCGCCTTGCCCGCCAGGGCATCCCACGGCTCGTGGCCGATCGCGCCATCGCGATTCGCCCCCCACGCGTGGACGTCGACGTCGATCAGTGCGCGCAGCTCGCGCGCGAGGTACTCGACATGGACGCCCGCGCCGCCGTAGACGTCCGGCGGGTACTCGCGCGTGAGGAGCGCGACCTTCACGCCGCCACCGTCTCCCCCTTGGGGATGACGACCACGCCGCCGGCCGACACCGTGAAGCGCTCGCGGTCGGCCTCGGGGTCGACGCCGATCTGCGCGCCCGCCGCGATGCGGACGTTCTTGTCGACGATCGCCCGGCGCACGACCGCATCCCGGCCGACGTCGACGCCCTGCATGATCACCGACTCCTCGACGAGCGCGTGTGAGTGGATGAACGCGCCCGGCGACAGCACCGACCGGCGCACGGTGCCGCCGGAGATGACCACGCCGGCGCAGACCATCGAGTCCAGCGCCTGCCCGCGGCGATCGTCGTCGTCGAAGACGAACTTGGCCGGTGGCAGCGGCTCGGGCCACGTCAGGATCGGCCACTCGCGGTTGTAAAGGTTGAACTCCGGTTCGATCGAGATGAGGTCCATGTGCGCGTCGAAGTAGGCGTCGAGCGTCCCGACGTCGCGCCAGTAGCCGCGCTCGACCTCGCTGGCGCCGGGCACGTCGTTGCGCGAGAAGTCGTAGACCTGCGCCTCGCCGCGCGCCACGAGCAGCGGCACGATGTTGCCGCCCATGTCGTGGCTGGAGCTCTCGTCGGCGGCGTCCTCGGTGACCGCCTCGATGAGCGCCTCGGTGGTGAAGACGTAGTTGCCCATCGAGGCGTAGATCTCGTCGGGCGCGTCGGGCAGGCCGACGGCGTCGGTGGGCTTTTCGCGAAAGGCCGCGATCGTGCGGCCGTTGACGTCGGTCTCGATGACCCCGAACTGATCGGCCTGGTCGAGCGGGACCCGCAGCGCGGCGACGGTCACCGCGGCGCCGCCCTGGATGTGCTGGTCGACCATCTGGCGCGGATCCATGCGGTAGATGTGGTCGGCGCCGAAGACGCACACATAGTCGGGCCGCTCGTCGTACAGCAGGTTGAAGTTCTGGTAGATCGCGTCGGCCGACCCGGCGAACCAGCGCGGGCCACGGCGCATCTGTGCGGGCACCGGCGTGACGTAGTTGCCCAGGAGCGGCGAGAGGTGCCAGGTGGACGAGACGTGGCGGTCCAGCGAGTGGCTCTTGTACTGCGTGAGCACCACGATGCGCCGCAGCCCGGCGTTGACGAGGTTCGAGAGCGCGAAGTCGATGAGCCGGTAGTTGCCCCCGAACGGCACCGCCGGCTTGGCGCGGTCGGCGGTCAGTGGCGCCAGGCGCTTGCCCTCGCCTCCGGCCAGCACGATCCCGAAGACGTCAGGCATCAGGCTCCTTCCGGTGGGTCCGCGACACGGGTGACCAGGTTCCCCTCAGCGGGGCCGGTGACGCGCGCCATCACGCTTCATCAAGCGCGCGGGCCACGAGCCCCTCCGCCTCGGCGATCACGCGCTCGAGGTGCTCGTCGCCGCCGAAGCTCTCGGCATAGACCTTGTAAACGTTTTCTGTGCCCGACGGGCGTGCGGCGAACCACGCGCCCTCGGCCACCACCTTGACCCCGCCGATCGGTGCGCCGTTGCCGGGCGCATGGGTCAGCACGTCGCGGATCGGTTCGCCGGCCAGCTCCTTGTCGGTGACCTGCTCGGCCGACAGCTTGCTCAGCACGCTCTTCTGCTCCGGCGTGGCCGCGACGTCGACGCGCCGGTAGAACGGCCGGCCGAAGCGCTCGGCCAGCCCGTCGTAGGTCTGGCCCGGGTCCGCCCCAGTGCGCGCGGTCATCTCGGCCGCCAGCAGGCACGGGATGAGCCCGTCCTTGTCGGTCGACCACGCCGAGCCGTCGCGGCGAAGGAACGACGCGCCCGCGCTCTCCTCGCCCCCGAACCCGAGCGACCCGTCGAGCAGCCCGGTGACGAACCACTTGAAGCCGACGGGGACCTCGTACAGACGCCGGCCGAGGTCGTCGGCCACGCGATCGATGATCGCGCTGGAGACAAGGGTCTTGCCCACGCCGGTCCCGGCCGGCCACTCGCGGTGGCCGCCGAAGAGGTAGGCGATGCAGGCGGCGAGGTGATGGTTGGGGTTCAGCAGCCCCGCGTCGGGTGTGACGATGCCGTGACGGTCGGCGTCGGGGTCGTTGGCGAAGGCGACGTCGAAACGATCGGCGAGCTCGGTCAGCTTGGCCATCGCGTAGGGCGACGAGCAATCCATGCGGACCTTGCCGTCCCAGTCGACCGGGACGAAGCGGAAGGTCGGGTCGATCTCGTCGTTGGTGATCGTCAGGTCGAGCCTGTGGCGCTGAGCCACCGCCGCCCAGTATGCGGCGCTTGCCCCGCCGAGCGGATCGACGCCCAGCCGCAGGCCGCTGTCGCGGATGAGCGCGAGGTCGACGACCGAGGGCAGGTCGTCGACGTAGGCGGTCACGTAGTCGTGTGGCTCGACGCCGTCTCGGTCGCTCGTGCGCTTGACGTCACGCAGCCCGCCCTCGAGCAGGCGGTTGGCCTCATCCTGGATCCAGCCGGTGACGTCGGTGTCGGCCGGGCCGCCGTGGGGCGGGTTGTACTTGACGCCGCCGTCCTCGGGCGGGTTGTGCGACGGGGTGACGACGATGCCGTCGGCGGTGGCCCCGTCGCCCCCGCGGTTGTGGGTGAGGATCGCGTGCGAGATCGCCGGGGTCGGTGTGAAGCCGTCGGCCGCGTCGACGCGCACGGTGACCCCGTGCGCGGCGAGCACCTCGACGATCGTGCGGGCCGCCGGCTCGGACAACGCGTGCGTGTCGCGCCCGAGGAACAGCGGCCCATCGATGCCGTTGGCCGCCCGATAGCGCCAGACGGCCTCGGCAATCGCGAGCACGTGCGCTTCGTTGAACGTTCGCGCCGTGGAGGTGCCGCGGTGGCCGGAGGTGCCGAAGGCGACGCGCTCGCCGGGGACCGCCGGATCGGGCCGCTCGTCGTAGTAGGCGCCGATGAGGGCGTCCACGTCGACGAGCGACTCCGGGTCCGGCAGGTGGCCCGCGCGCTCGCTCACGCTCATGCGCTGCGGGCCCGCCGCCCTTGCCACTGGTCGAAGGCCACGGCGACGAGGATGAGCGCGCCGATGATGATCTGCAGGTAGAACGAGTTGATCGCCAACAGGTTGCCGCCGTTGTTGAGCACGCCCACGATGAGCGCGCCGGCCGCGGCCCCGAACGCGCCGCCCTTGGCGCCGAAGAGGCTCGCGCCGCCGATCACGCACGCCGCGATTGCGTTCAGCTCGTACCCGGTACCGGCGGTCGGGATGCCCGCATTCAGGCGCGACGTGAAGAGCACGCCGCCGACAGCGGCCAGCAGACCGGCGATCGCGTACACGGCCACGAGCACGCGCGTGACGGGGACACCGGCCAGGCGCGCCGACTCCGGGTTCGAGCCCACCGCGTAGACATAGCGGCCGAACACCGTCCTGCGCAAGACGAACGACGCGATGACCACGACGACGACGAAGATCCACAGCAGGTTGGGCAGGCCGAGGAAGTCGCCGTTGGCGATGTTGCCGAACGAGTCGGGTAGCGGCTGGACGGTGCTCGCGTCGGTGAGCACGAGCACGGCGCCCCGCGCGATCCCGAGCACGCCGAGGGTGACGATGAAGGGCGGCAGCTTGCCGTAGGCGACAAGCGATCCGTTGAAGACGCCGATCGCCGCGCCGGCCGCGAGACCGATCACGATGGCCGGCACGACGCCCATGCCGTGGACGAGCAGCTCGGCGGTGATGCAGCCGGTGAGGCCGAGGACCGAGCCGACCGACAGGTCGATGCCCGCGGTGAGGATGACCAGGAGCTGGCCGACGGCGATGATGCCGAACACCGCGACCTGGCGGGCGAGGTTGGCGAGGTTGTCGCCGGTCAGGAACTCGTCGGAGGCCAGGGTCAGCGCGCCGAAGAGGACGAGCAGGACGATGAGGCCGCCGGCGTCGCGTCCGAAGACGTCGCCGAAGGTGATGACGCGTTCCTCGGTCTCGCTCTTCGCCGCCGTGGCGGGCGCTCCGGCGGTCGCCGGCTCGAGGCTCGTGGCCGCGTGCCGGCCGGGGATCTTCAGGGATGGCATGTGGCTCTCTCCTCGTTACGCAGTCGCGTCGTTGTCGTCGCCCGCGGCGGCGTCGCCGTCCGTCGTGCGGTCGGTCGTGAAGCGGTCGCTGGGCGCGCCGCCGTCTGTCGTCCTCGCAGCGGGGTCGCCCGCCGCGGTCGGCGCGCCGCCGTCCGTGCCGCTCGCCAGGTGCAGCACGTCCTCTTCGGTCGCGCCCGCCGCGCGCAGCTCGCCCGCCACCGTGCCCTCGCGCATGACGAGCACCCGGTCGGCCAGCCCGAGCACCTCGGGCAGGTAGGACGAGACGACGACCACGCCGAGCCCCTCGGCCGCAAGGTCGCCGATGACCTTGTAGATCTCGGCCTTCGCCCCCACGTCGACGCCCTTGGTGGGCTCGTCGAACATGAGGACCTTGGCCTTCGTCGCCAGCCAGCGCGCGAGCAGCACCTTCTGCTGGTTGCCGCCCGACAGCGACGA
Source organism: Solirubrobacteraceae bacterium (assembly GCA_036555665.1). Classification (GTDB taxonomy): domain Bacteria; phylum Actinomycetota; class Thermoleophilia; order Solirubrobacterales; family Solirubrobacteraceae; genus JAOPZW01. The sequence continues at coordinate 18,901 of DATBKW010000233.1, forward strand.
GACCGGCTGCTCCCAGCTCGCCGCGCGCAGGCGCAGGCCGCCGAGATACTGGTCGACGATCCCGCGCTCGCGGCGCTTGTCGACGATCCAGAAGCGCGAGATCTCGTCGAGGTGCGCCAAGGAAGCGTTTTCTCGGATCGAGAGCTCGAGCAGCAGGCCGAGCTGCTTGCGGTCCTCGGTCAGCAGGCCCATGCCCGCCTGCACCGCACGGCGCGGATCGCCCGGGCGGACCTTCTGGCCGTCGACCTCGATGTGGCCGGCCTCCACCGGGTCGGCCCCGAAGATCGCGCGCAGCAGCTCACTGCGCCCGGATCCGAGCAGCCCCGCGATCCCGACGATCTCGCCGGCGCGGACCTGGAAGTCGATCGGCGCCGCGGCGCCGACCGGCTGAAGGCCGCGCACGCGCAGCCGCTGCTCGCCGATCGTCCGATGGCTCGCCGGGTACAGCGACTCGATCTTGCGCCCGACCATCGACGCGATGAGGCTGTCGTGGTCGAACTCGGCCATCGGCTTGCAGGTGACGAGGCCGCCGTCGCGCAGAATCGTTACGCGATCGCCGATCTCGAACATCTCCTCGAGGTGATGGCTGACGTACATGATCGCGTGGCCCTCGTCGCGCAGACCGTGGATCCGCGCGAGCAGCGCCTTGGTCTCGCTCTCCGACAGCGCCGTCGTCGGCTCGTCGAAGATGAGGACCCGCGGGTTGGCGCCGAGCACCTTGGCGATCTCAACGAGCTGGCGGACGGCCAGCGAGAGCGTCACGACCTCGGTGTCCGGGTCCAGCCAGTCGAGGCCGACACGCTCGAGCATCGTCCGTGCGCGACGGCGCAGCTCGGCCGGCCGGGTGATCCCGCGCACCGCGGGCAGGTGGCCCATGAGCAGGTTCTCCGCCACCGACAGGTCGGGCAGCAGGCTGAGTTCCTGGTACACGACGCCGATCCCGGCCTCGCGGGCCTGGGCCGGCGACGGGCTGCCGACGTCCTTGCCGTCGATCAGGTACTCGCCGCTGTCGCGCCGGATGGCGCCGGTGAGGATCTTGATCAGCGTGCTCTTGCCCGCGCCGTTCTCGCCGGCGAGGCACATGACCTCGCCGGCGCGCAGCTCGAGCGTGACGCCGTGCAGCGCCTTGATCGGCCCGTAGGACTTGGCGGCGTCGCGCAGCGACACCACCGGCGCCTCGACCGGCTGCTTGGGCTCGGGCTTCGGGATGACCGTGGCACCCATGGCTACTGCGCCTTCGCCGTGGGCGGGTTCAGCAGCGGCTTGACGATGTCCGAGTTCATGTTGGACTTGTCCGCCACCACCGCGCCCGGATCGAGGTTCAGTGGCGGCTGGCTGCCGACCGCCGCCATGCCGGCCTGCACCACGCCCTGGTAGCCGAAGAAGTACGGGTTCTGGACGACGAGCGCGTCGATCGAGCCGTCGTTCAGGGCCGCGTTCTCCTGCGGGTCGGTGTCGAAGGCGACGACCGGGATGCGGTCGGCGGCCTTGTTGTCCTTGATCGCCCGCGCGGCACCGGTGCCCGAGGTGTTGTTGTCGGCGAAGACACCGACGAGACCCGGGTTGGCCGTCAGGACGTCGTTGACCTGGCTGGCCGCCGTGTTGAGGTCGTTGTTGTTGTAGCGCTGCGTCGCGACACGCAAGCCGGGGCATGCCTTCAGGCCCGCGCGGAAGCCGCCGTCGCGGTCCTTCAGCGTCTGAATGCCGGCCACCGACGACTCGATGAGGATGTCGCCGGAGGTCTTGCCCGCCTGCTTGGCGAGCTGGCACATGCGCTCGCCCGCCTGCTGGCCGGCCTTGACGTTGTCGGTGCCGATGAAGCCCTGGACCGGCGTCGTGACCGCCGTGTCGGCGGTGATCACCTTGATGCCGGCCTTCTCCGCGCGCTTGATGGCGCTGTTCAGCGCGTTGGACGAGTTCGACGCGAGGACGATGGCGTCGGCGCCGCGCGAGATCGAGTTCTCGATCAGCTGGACCTGCTGGTTGATGTCGGTCTCGGAGGTGGGGCCGAAGAGCCCGACCTTGAGGCCGTAGTCGCCGCCGGCCTTGTGGGCCCCGGCGAGCATCGTCTGCCAGAACGACGAGTCCGACGCCTTGATGATCACGTCGACCTTCTTGCCGGCGGCCTTACCGCCGCTGCCACCGCCGCTCGAGCTCGACGAGTTACCCGATGCGCGGCCGCCGACGACGCCGACGACCAGCGCGATGAGCGCGATCACGGCGACCAGCGACAGCGAGAACTTCACCTTGTTCATCTACTCCGACCCTCTTCCCTCTTGGACCCATCTCCCGGAGCTCCCCAGACCCGAGAGAACGTTTACAACGATGCGGGCACTGTACGCACGGGTCTCGCAGCTGTCAAGAGGAAACGTTTACTTGACTTGTGTGTGTATACTGCCGAACACCGATGACTACTGGGGATCAGGACATCACACGGCCGCAGGAAACGTTCTCTGACTCAGCTGTGAGCGAGTCTGGCGGGTCACCGGCCGGGAAGCAGCCGGGTGACCGGGGCGACGCGGCCCACGACGACGCCGCCCGCGGCGGCGAGGGACGGCGGCCCACCATGAAGCAGGTCGCGGCCGTGGCGGGCGTCAGCCTCGCCACCGTCTCGCGCGTGGTCAACGGCGGGCCGAGCGTGCGGCCGGACCTTGCGGCGCGTGTGCGCGACGCCGTCGACCTGCTCGGCTACCGCCACAACCACACGGCCAGCTCGCTGCGCCGGGCCGATCGGCTGTCGGCCAGCATCGGGCTGATCTTCGAGGACGTCGCGAATCCGTTCTTCTCGGCCGTTCATCGCGGCGTCGAGGACGTCGCGCGCGGCCGCGGCGTGCTCACCTTGGCCGGCAGCTCGGACGAGCTGCCCGAGCGCGAGCGCGAGCTGGCCGAGTCGCTCACGGCGCGGCGCGTCGACGGGCTCATCATCGCCCCCGCCGCGACCGACCACAGCTATCTCCAGCGCGACCGCGCGGCCGGCCTTGCGCTCGTCTTCGTCGACCGGCCCGCGAGCTTCATCGACGCCGACGTCGTCCTGACCGACAACGCCGGCGGCGCCCGCGAAGCCGTTTCGCATCTCATCGCCCACGGTCACAAGCGCATCGCGTTCCTTGGGGATCGCCCCGAGCTGCATACGGCCACCGAGCGCCTGCGCGGCTATCGCGACGCGCTCGCGCGCCACGGCATCCGCGAGGAGGTCATGCTCATCCGCTCCGGCCACGATCGCCCGTACGACCTCGTCGAGGAGCTGCTGCGGCTCGACGATCCGCCGACTGCGCTCTTCACCAGCCAGAACCTGATCACGATCGCCGCTGTGCACGCGATCCACGACCTGAGGCTGCAGCGCAAGGTCGCGCACGTGGGCTTCGACGACGTGGCGCTGGCCGACGTCGTCGAGCCCGGTCTCACCGTCATGGCCCAGGACCCGAGAGCGCTCGGCCGCAGCGCCGCGGAGCTGCTGTTCTCACGCCTCGACGGCTACGACGGGCCATCGCGCCGCATCGTGCTTCCGACCACGCTGATCGAACGCGGGTCGGGCGAGCTGGCGCCCGGAGGCAGGCGATGAGCGGCGCGGGCGGTGCGACCGCGGAGTCGTTCGCCGCGGAGGACGTGATCCTCGTCGGCGGCGAGGCGCTCTATGACCTGGTCGTCGACGGCTCCGACGACCTGCGCGGCCACCCCGGCGGCGCAGCGTTCAACACCGCGCGCACGATCGGGCGCCTGCGCCAGCCGGTCGCCTACCTGGGGCGCCTCTCGACCGATCGCTTCGGCACCACGCTCGAGCGGATGCTCGCCGCCGACGGCGTGCGCCTCGACACGGTCGTGCGCACCGAGGAGCCGACGACGCTCGCGCTCGCCGAGATCGACGAGACCGGCAGCGCCCGCTACCGCTTCTACGAGCGAGCGACGTCCGCCCCAGGGCTCACGACCGAGGCCGCGCTGGCCACCCTCCCGCCGGCCGTCGGCATCCTGCACGTGGGCACCCTCGGGCTCACGCTCGAGCCGATGGCCACCGCACTCGAAGCCGTCGTGGAAGAGCTCAGCGGCAAGGCGCTCGTGGCCGTCGACCCGAACATCCGCCCGTGGGTCATCGGCGACGGCGAGAGCTACCGCCGGCGGCTGCGCCGCGTGCTGGGCCAGAGCGACGTCGTGAAGGTCTCCGAGGAGGACCTCGCCTGGCTCGAGCCGCAGCGCACGCCGACCGAGGCGGCACGCTCGCTGCTCGACCTCGGCCCGAAGGTCGTCCTGCTCACGCGCGGCGGCGCCGGGGCGACGGCGGTGACCGCCGACGGCGAGTTGCCGGTCGCCGCGCCCGCCGTCACCGTGGTCGACACCATCGGTGCCGGCGACGCCTTCGGCGGCGGCTTTCTCGCCTGGTGGCGCTCGCAGGGACTCGGCCGGGCCGAACTCGCCGACACCGACCTCGTCGTCGAGGCCACGCGCTTCGCGACGCTCGTCGCCGCGCGCAACTGCGCGCGCCCGGGCGCGTCCCCGCCCTTCCTGCACGAGCTCGACCTCCCGCAGAACGGCGCGTAGACAAGCGCGACCGCGCCCCGCGCCGCCGGCCGGATCAGGCCGGCGCGAACGCCGGCAGGTCGGCCTCGAAGACCCCGCGCGAGTTGGCGTAGTAGAGCTTCGATCCATCGACCGCGAGGCTGCCGGTAACCAACGGCAGTCGGACGGCGCCGGCCTCGATCGGGGCATGCCGACAGTTGGGGCCGGGCACCGGGACGCGCCTGATCCGCACCGGCGAGGTGCCGAGACTGCCGTGCAGGATCCAATAGACGTAGCCGCCCGAGAGCACCGGGCTGGTCACCGTGTTGTCGTTGCGCGGGTGCTCCAGGACCTCGGTGCGCCGCTCGATCAGGCAGTCCGACCGGCCGGCCAGACGATGGATCCGGATCTCGCTGCGCGGCTTGCGCGGGCCGGCGGACGAGCCGGACAGGTAGGCGATGACCGTGGCGTCCATGTCGGGATGACCCGGCGTGCGCGATCCCAGCCGCCTGGCGCTGGTGGAGCCGGCGAAGAGCCCGTAGCGCTTGCGGTGACCACGGATGCGGGCGTGGCCGATCGGCACGCGACCGAAGGCATAGAAGCCGGCCCAGGTCGTGGGCATCGTCGCGCTCGCGTGACGGCTGAACAGCCCGGGCACCCGCCGCTCCTGACCGGTGGCGACATCGAGCTCGTTGACGGCGCAGCGCTCGGTGAAGAACCCGCCGCTGCAGCGCGTGTAGACCGCGACCACCGATCCGGGCGCGGTCCCAGGGCCGAGATCGATGCCGGGGTTGTCGGTGACGAACGGCCTGATCGGCGCGTCAGCGACGACGCCGTTGCGGCGCAGGACTAGACGCGTGCTCTGCCTGCCGCCGACGGTGACCTGGCGCAGCCATGCCTGGACGCCGCCGTAGGCGACGACCTGCGCGCTGCTGTCGCGACTGATCTGAACGTCGGCGCTCGCCGGCGCCGCGCACGCGGCGGCGGCCGCGGCGATGCCCACTGCCAGAGCTCCCCTGCCCCTCCGCACCGGGCGGGGAAGATAGCAGCGTCCGGAGGTGCCTCAGGCCGCGCTCGGCGCCATCGCCGGAATGACCTCGCCGCCGTACGCCGCGAGCGTCGTGTCCTGCGCGTCGTGCATCAGGTAGATGTTGAACTGGCCGACGCCGAGGCCCTCGAGCTCGCGCAGCTTGGCGACGTGGTCCTCAGCGGTGCCCAGCACGCAGAAGCGTTCGACGATCTCGTCCGGCACGAACTCCGTGTCGGGATTGCCGACCCGCCCGTGGTGGGAGTAGTCATAGCCCTCGCGGCCCCTGATGTAGTCGGTCAGCGCGCGCGGGATGTCGCCGCCTTCGCCGTAGCGCTTGACGATGTCGGCGACGTGGTTGCCGACCATCCCGCCGAACCAGCGGCACTGCTCGCGGGCGTGAGCGATGTCGTCGCCGACGTAGGCCGGCGCCGCGACGCACACCGTGATCGCGTCGGGGTCGCGACCCGCGTCGGCCGCCGCCTCGCGCACCTTCGAAACCGTCCAGCGCGTGATGTCCGGGTCGGCGAGCTGAAGGATGAAGCCGTCGGCCTTGCGCCCGCAGAGCGCCAGCGCCTTGGGCCCGTAGGCCGCCATCCAGACCTCGAGGCGCCCGTCGCGCACCCAGGGGATCCGCACCTCGCCCGCCGGTGTCTCGATCGCGCGGCCCTCGGCGAGCTCCTTGATGACGTGCATCGCCTCCTCGGTCTCCGCCAGCGTCGTCGGCGGCCTGCCGAGCACGCGCCGCGACGAGTCGCCGCGCCCGATCCCGCACACCGTGCGGTTGCCGAACATGTCGTTCAAGGTCGCGAACAGCGAGCCCGTGACCGTGGGATCGCGCGTCGCGGGGTTGGTCACGAACGGCCCGACCGTGATCCGCTCGGTGGCCGCGAGCATCTGCGAGTAGATGACGTAGGGCTCCTGCCACAGGATGTGCGAGTCGAACGTCCACGCGTGCGTGAAGCCGAGGCGCTCGGCGCGCTGCGTCAACTCGACGACATGGCTGGCCGGCGGGTCGGTCTGGAAGGTGACGCCGAAGTCCATGGTCAGATCTCCTCCCCCTGTGCAGCCCACTCGAGCGTCCTGCGCGTGAGCTCATAGAGGGCGCGGACCGACAGCTCGAGATCCTCCACGGGTGTGTCCTCCTCCTTGGTGTGGCTCAGGCCGCGAAGGCTCTTGACGAACACCATCACGGTCGGGATGACGCGCGCCATCTCGGCGGCGTCGTGCAGCGGGCCGCTGGGCAACCGGGTCGAGGTGCCCGCGACCTCGCCGATCACCGTATCGGCGAGGTCGATCAGCTCGGGGTTGAACGGGATCGGCTCGATCTGCCAGATGCGCTCCCACTCGACGTCGCAGCCCTCCTCGGCGGCGATCTCGCGGCTGGCCCCCTGGGCGCGCGCGAGCATGTCGGCGAGCACGTCGGCGTCGAGCGAGCGCTGGTCGAGCGACACCTCGCAGGTGCCGTTGAACGCGGTCACGATCCCGGGGCTCACGCGCACGATGCCGGTCGTGGCGCGGACGTCGTCGCGCGCCAGCGCATCCTCGCGCCATGCCAGCGCGCTGCGAGCGGCGGCGAGGAAGGCGTCGTGACGCACGTCCATCGGCGTCGACCCCGCGTGGGCATGCAGACCGGTGAAGCGCACGGCGTGGCGCTCGACGCCGAAGGTGCCGAGCACGGCGCCGAGCGGGAGATCGAGGCGCTCGAGCACCGGGCCCTGCTCGATGTGCAGCTCCAGATAGGCCGCCGCGTCCTCCAGGCGGGAGTGCGATTGGAGCGCGCTGTCGAGGTCCACGCCGTGCTCGCGCAGCGCGTCGGGCAGCGCGATGCCGTCGCGGTCGGTGAGGCCGCGCACCGAGTCGGGCTCGAGCGACCCGGCGCACGCGCTCGAGCCGAGCAGACTGCGCCCGAAGCGCGCGCCCTCCTCGTCGGCCCAGTTGACGAGCTTCAGCGTCAGGGTGCGCGGCTCGGGAGCCAGCGCGCGCAGCACCTCGAGGCCCGCGACGACGTTGAGCGCGCCGTCGAGCCAGCCGCCGTTGGGGACCGAGTCCAGATGCCCGCCGACAACCACGAAGCGCTCGGACTCACCGGGCGCGGTGGCCCAGACGTTGCCCGCCTCGTCGCTGTCGACGCTGACGCCGTCGATGCCCGCCAGCTGCTGGTCGAACCAGTCGAGCGCCGTCCTCCAGGTGTCGGTCCACGCGACGCGCTGTGCGCCGTCGTCGTCGCCGGTCAGCCGCGCCAGCTCGCGCAGCCCTTCCACCGCCCGTGCCGCGTCGACGTCGCTCATGCCGAGAACCTAACGTGAGAGTGGGGTGGGGCGGGACTCAGCGATCTCCCAGCTTCCGCCTAGGCCGCTCTTAAGCGAGCCGCCTACCTTGCCCGCATGGATCAGAACCAGACCTCGGATCTCGTCCGCGAACGGCTGCGTGAGCGTGCCCTTCGGGTGCGACAGATCCGCCGGCGGGTCGCCGCGGCCGCGCTGGCGACGTTCGCGCTCGCCTTCGGCGTCATCTCCGCCACCGGGTATCTCGGCAGCACGGCGACGAGCAACGCGTCGCAGAGCGCGAGCTCGAGCGACACGGACACGAGCTCCGCGGGCTCGTCGGCGGACGACACGTCGACGGCCACCGACGACTCCAGCGGCTCGGACGACTCGGCCACGACCGGCGACTCGACCTCCTCGGACGATGCTTCCTCGTCCGATGACTCGTCCTCGTCGAACAACTCCTCGTCGTCGGGCTCCTCCTCGTCTTCGAGCCAGTCCAGCCAGGACAGCGGCTCGAGCGTCACCACGAGCCAGTCCTAGACGCCTCGCCCATGGTCGCCGCCGCAGTCAACGAGCACCTGTTCTGGATCACCAGCCGCGCGGCCGGAACGGTGGCGCTGCTGGCCTCGAGCGTGGCCGTGGCCGTCGGCCTGACGATGGGCGGCAAGCTGCTCAAGGGTCGCGGGCCGGACCTGCGCATCGCGCACGAGGCGCTGTCGATGGCGACGCTCATCGCGCTCGTCATCCACGCCGTCGCGCTCCTCGGGGACAACTTCCTGCACCCCAGCGTGGCCGACATCGCCATTCCGTTCGTCAGCGGCTACAAGACGCTGTGGACGACGACCGGCATCGTCGCCGGCTGGACGATGATCATCCTCGGCCTGTCGTTCTACGCGCGGGGACGCATCGGCCAGCAACGCTGGCGCAAGCTGCACCGCTTCACGGCGCTGGCCTGGGTCCTGGGCCTCATCCACGCGCTGGGCGAGGGCACCGATGCCGGCCAGGCGTGGTTTCTCCTCGCGACCGCCGTCGTGGCGGTGCCGGCCGGGGCGCTCCTCGTGGCCCGCCTCTCGAGCGGACGGCCCACGCCCGGGGCAGGTCGCGCGATGGGGACCGGGACGATCGCGCGATGAGCCCGGAAACGCGCGACCACGAGCAGCTGCTCGTCGCCCCCGGCGACCGCCCCCGCCGGCTTGCGCTGCTCGAGCGCTTTACCAACGTCCACACACTGCGCACGCCCGAGGATGCCAACGCGCTGCGGGGCGTCATCGCCGAGGGCGACCGACTGGTCATCATCGGCGCCGGCTTCATCGGCCACGAAGTCGCTGCCGCCGCCAGCCGAGCCGGGGTGCACACCACGATCGTCGAGGCCGGCATCCCCGGCGCGACGGTCATTGCGGCCACCGGCACCCATCGCGTGACCCACCTGACGCTCAGCGACCGCCGCCACCTCGCGTGCGACCACGTCCTGGTTGGCGTCGGCGTCGAGCCTGAGCTCGACTAACGCACCGCAGCCGCCGGCGCGGCGCGCCGGAACGCGCGCTGGATGAAGCGCCCGCTCCCGGGCTCGGCGACCACCTCGCCGTCGCGATAGGCCAGCGCGCCGCGGATGTAGACCTCGGTCGGCCCGCCGATCAGCGTCCTGCCCTCGTACGGCGTGTGGTCGAGGCGGTTGTGGCGGTTGGCCTGCGTCGCAGTGATCGTCATGTCGGGATCCCAGACGACGATGTCGGCGTCGTTGCCCGGAGCGATCGCGCCCTTGCGCCCCGCCATGCCGTGGACGCGCGCCTGGTTGGTCGACAGCACGGCGACGAAGAGCTGCTCGGAGATGCGGCCGCCGCGCACGCCCTCGGTCCACAGCACCGACGGGCGCTCCTCCAGGCCGGGCAGCCCGTTGGGGATCAGCGTGAAGTCGTCGCGGCCGAGCTCCTTCTGGCCGCGCCAGTTGAACGAGCAGTGGTCCGAGCCGAAGATCTGCAGGTCACCGGCCTGCAGCCCGCGCCACAGCGCGTCGCGGTTGGACGGATCGCGCATCGGCGGCGAGCACACGTACTTGGCGCCCTCGAAGTCCGGGCGCTCGAGGTCGGCGTACTCGAACATGAAGTACTGCGGGCAGGTCTCGGCGTAGATCGTGCTTCCGCGCGCGTGCGCCCGCTGGACCTCCTCGAGCGCGGCCGCGCACGACACATGGACGACGAGCAGCGGCGTGTCGGCGATCTCGGCCAGGCGAATCGCGCGGTTGGTGGCCTCGGCCTCGACGCGCTCGGGCCGCGTGAGCGCATGCCAATGCGGATCGGTGTCGCCGCGCTCGAGGGCCTCGGCCTGCAGCTTGGCGATGACGTCGCCGTTCTCGGCGTGCACGAGCACGAGCACGCCGGCCTCGCGCGCGATCTGCATCGCCTCGAAGAGGTCCTCGTCGGCGGTGTAGAGCGGCGTGCCCTTGTAGGCCATGAAGATCTTGATCGTCGAGACGCCCAGCGCCGGCAGCGTCGGGATCTCGGCCTTGATCGCCTCGGTGAGGTTGGTGATCGCGACGTGCAGGCCGTAGTCCATGCGCGCCTTGCCCTCGGCCTTGCCCTGCCACGTCTCGACGGCCTCGGCCAACGTGCCGTCGACGTCCTGCAGCGAGAAGTCGACGTTCGTCGTCGTTCCGCCGGCGATGGCGGCAGCGGTTCCGGTGTCCCAGTCGTCAGAGGTCACCGTGCCGCCGAACGGCATGTCGAGGTGGGTGTGACCGTCGATGAACCCGGGCATCAGCAGCGCGCCCGAGACGTCGACGACATCGGCGCCGTCGGTCGGCAAATCGACGCCCACGGCGGCGATCTTCTCGTCCTCCACGGCCACGTCGGCGCGGAAGCTCGCCTCCGCGGTGACCACCGTCGCGCCCTGCAGCACCATGTCGCTCATGGGCGCAACGCTACTCGCCTCACCGATGGCGGGTCACTCAGGCGCCGGTGCGCTCGGCGACGTCGAACTTCAGGCCGCTCGCGCCTTCGCCGAGCCCCACGCGCCGCTGGCGGGAGAGCCAGACCGAGGTGCCGCCGTCGACCCATCGCGCGCGGCGCGCCGCCCGCAGCACCCGCGTGCCCGAGCGCTCGACCTCCTCCTCGTTGACCCGGTAGACGGCCGGATCGACGACGTTCGTCGGTGTCAGGACGCGCCCGACCGGCGCCACGCTTGTCAGGACGCCGCCCACGAGGCGCTGCATGGCGGCGCGCTCGAGGGCGATGGCGCGCCGCGTGGCGTCGATCTGCACCGGCACGAACGGGATCCAGTTCACCGGCACCGTGGTCTGCAGGCGATAGCGCAGCGGCGCGTCGGTCGGCGGCGGCGGTGGCTCGGTCTCCGCAGCGAGCGCACGCTCGCGCCCGTCCCACGGGCGGCCGATGCCGTTCTCGGTCGTCGCCTCGACGGCCCAGACCATGTTGGCCTGCTCGTCGCGAAGGAAGCGCACCTCCTCGACGACGGGGCCGTCGAGCGTCGCGCGCAGCGCCGACGGCGGCAGCACGAAGTAGTCGGCGACGCGCTCGTCGGGCACGTCGGAGGTCGTCGAGAACATCGACCAGCGTTCGCCCGCCGTCGCCTGGTCGTCGGCCCGCGGCACCAGCGTCAGGTCGCCGAAGACGTCGCGCACGACCAGCTCGTCGACGCGGACCAGCGAGCCGACGCGCTGCCCGAACGGGACGAGGAACCAGTCGTTGCCCTGGACGAGCATGAAGTCCAGCACGAGCGTCTTGGCCAGCTCGCGGCGGTCGGCGTCGAGGTTGGCCCAGTTGAAGCGCGCGTCCTCGAAGGCCCACCAGCGGCTGTTGGGCATGCCCGAGAAGCTCACGCCGATCGGAAAGAGGCTCGTGCGCACCGCGGTGGCCGCCGGCGGCGGCTCGGGCTGCTCGCGCTGGAGCGCGTCGAAGCTGTACCAGTCGAACTCCCCGCGCGACCCGGCGCGGGCCACCATCCGGTCGCGGGCACCGCCCGGCGTGGCGACCTCGACCTCGACGTCATAGTCGAGCAGGTCCGGCCGCCAGGCGGGCGCGTCGGTGCGGCCGACCGGCCCGTAGACGCGATCCGCCCACGCGATGAAGGCATCCAGCGCACCTTCGACCGCTCCGATGTCCTCGCCCACCGGCAGGGTGACCTCGGGGGGCACCGCGGGAGCCGACGCGCGCGCGGCGGCGAGCGCCGCGATCCCGTCGGTGGCGCGGCCGCCGCAGATGCGCAGGAAGCGCACGAGCGCGGCGTCGGCGGCCTGACCTTCGCTCAGCTCCTCGGGGCGCGGGACGGCATAGGCGGTGCGGAAGGCGCCCGCCGCGCCCGCCGTCGCGCCGGCCGCGGCCAGCTCGCGCTCGAGCGCCTGGCCGAGCTCGACCGCGGTGCGCCAGTTCGGCGTCGTGGCCTCGGTCTCCACGAGCGCTTCGAGCGGCGCCGAGCCGTCGAACGGGGTGAACGGCGCGTCGCCGCTGCGCCACGCCTCGAAGCTCGAGAAGCTCGCGGCGAAGGTGACGTAGGCCGGCGAGGCGGCGTCCTCCCCGCGGAACTCGCCCATCTGCCACTGGCGCGTCAGGAACCACAGCGGGTCGCGCACCCGCGCCTCGAGGCCCCGGACGAGGCTGTCGGAGCGCGGCGAGGGCTCGACGCGGTTCCAGTAGGTGATGCTCGCCGAAGCCACCGCGGCTCAGCCCCCCGCCTCGACGATGGTGGCCTGCGCGAGCACGAGGCCGACGAACGACGTCGCGATGGCCTGGTTGGCGCTGTTGGCCGCCAGGTAGTTCATGGGCAGCACCTGCCCGTAGCGCCCGAGGTTGCTGAGGTCGATCGCGCGCATCCGCGCCATGTCCAGCGTGTCGAGCAGCGTCGCCTCGAGGTCGTCGTAGCTCCAGGTCTCCGCGTGCGTCGGCGGCACGGCGAGCAGGACGCACTGCGGCGCCTGGCCGCCCGGCGCGTCGAAGTGAAAGACGACTCCGGCGTCCTCCTCGCGGTTGGGCAGGATCTCCGGCCAGCCGTCGAGCAGCAGGCCGCTCCACGGCGCGTCGACCGCGGGTACGTCGCCGAACAGGGCCAGCGAGCAGAGGCCGGAACGGTGCGGATCGCCGCCGTCGTAGTCGAGCGCGGCCCAGCGCGGCGGCGCGCCGTCGACCTCGAGCGGGAGCTGGACGACGCGCGGCCGCGGCAGCGCCACGTCGAGCGCCCGCGCGTAGAGCACGACCTGGCGCCACGGGTCGAGCGCCTCGCGCACCTGGGCGACCTGGGCGAACCAGCCCTCGACCGTTGCCTCGCCCCCCGCGCCGAGGTCGGGCTCGGTGGCAAGGGCAGGGCCGAGCAGCTCGGCGTCCGCGGGCACGAACCGCGCGAGGACCGGGAAGGCGCGGCCGAACACCGCGCGCAGGCGGTCGCCGGCATCGGCTGCCTGCGCGGCGTCGGCGGCGCGCGCCGCGAGCGCCACGGCGACGGTGTCGGCGAGCCCGAGCAGCGCGTCGCGGACCGCGGCCGACATGTCGTGCACGCCTGCGGGGTAGGCGCCGGCAACGCCGAGGCCGGCGGCGCGCGCCAACGCGTCGCGCAGCTCGGTGAGGTCGGGATCGGTGCCGCTGGGCGCGCCGCGGACGGCGGTCGCGGCGAGGTCGAGCGCCTGTGCCGCCGCACCGAGCTCGGTCTCAGCGGCGTCGGCGCGGCCGTCCGCCTCGGCGGTCATGGGATCCGCCGTCGCGAGCGCCGATTCGCGCTCGGGCGCAACCAGGTCCCTGGGCTGCAGGTCGCGCGCGAAGCCGAGGGTCCGGGCGACCTCGCCGAGCAGCTCCAGGCACTCGGCGATCGAGCGGTCGGCGGCGCCCGCGTCGGCGTAGTCGATCGTCACCGCGACGTCCGTGCCGACCACGCCGGCGACATGTCGCGCGACGCGGCGATCGAGATCGGCGCCCGGCGCGCCGGCGTCGGCCGCGGCGGCGTGCGACAGCAGGTCGATGGGCTGCAGTCCGAGGTCACCGACGGTCACCACCACCGCGGCCCCGCCCTCGGGCGTTGCGGTGCAGGCGATGGCGTCCGGCGCGCCGAGCAGGCCCGCCAGCCAGGCATTGAGCTCGGGTGTCGCGAGGGCGCGCGGCGTGGCCGGCAGCGCGGCCCAGTCGGCCGGCAGCGTCGCAGCGCCGACGACGAGCGCCACGCGCTGATGCAGCACCGTGCCGCCGCGCGGCGTGGCCGCCACGTCGGGCTCGGGCGCGCGGTGGCCCTTGGCCAGGCTGTCGAGCGTGGCGGCCGTCCCGGCCGTGCTGCCCCGCAGCACCTGATGGACGGATTCGGCGAGCAGCAGGTCGCCGACGGCGTCGACCGCGTCGTCCAAGCGCGCGAGCTCGTCCTCGATCGCGGCGCGCTCGGTGGGGTCGGGCGTCAGGCCGCCGCTGCCCCACGGGATCTGGCCGGCGCGCCACGCCGCGCGCAGCCGCAGCCCGTCCACCACGTTGCGAGCGGCCACCGATTCGGCGGCCTCTCCGGAGTCCTGCGCCTTGTTGGCGACGATCGGATACAGCGCGCGGAACTCGTCGATGTACTGGTCGAGCTCGACGCCGGGATGGCCCTCGTGCAGGCCGCGCTCGAAGCCGTACCCGAGCGCCGCGCCCAGCGGCTGGTCGTCGCGCACGCTGTCGAGCAGCGCGAGCGCCTGGCGCACCCGGCGCGACGAGAGGTCGACCGCGTAGGTGTCGTCCTCACCGCCACTGCGCGTCAGGTAGGCACTGCGCAGCACGGCCGCGGTGGCGCCGTGCAGCATCGACGGCGCGTAGACATGGCCACCGGTGTCCAGCCGCGCCTCCTCGGGCTTGCCGTCGGCGCCGGTGACGGGGACCAGCTCGGGCGGCGGGTCGGGAACAAGATGCTCGACCCAGCCGTAGCAGCCGACGTAGGCACCGCGCGGGCGCCGCGCGCGCACCGTCTCCAGCCGCTGGCTGTAGAGGCTCGTGATCCACGGATCCAGGCGGTGCGAGCAGCTGTCGATCGTCTCGGTGAAGAGCCGCTCGAGCTCGGCGCTCGGCAGACCCTCGAGGTCGCGCATCCGCGTGCGGTAGTCGTTGAAGCTCTGGAGGATCACGCGCACCTCGGGTGCGTGCGCGCGGTCGATCGAACGGGGATCGGCCAGGAAGGTGCCGACGCCCTGATCTTCGGTGACGCCCGGGATGGGCGTGTCGAAGCGCTCCCACGCCGTCCGCCCGCCGCCGACCTCGCCGGGCGCGAGCGCCGCGCGCGCCCGCGGCGCCGGTTCGGGCGCCACCACGATGCCCACGAGCTCGGCCTCCATGCGCTCGGCCGGCAGCGCGAGGTCGCGCCAGTCGAGCAGGTCGAGCGCCGAGTTGTCGTACTCGGTCAGCAGCGCGTGGCGCAGCATGAGATAGAGCAGCGCGTTCAGCGGCTCGTCGGTCGGCGGCGCGAGCTGGTCGCGCAGCGCGTCGGGCGCCGCCGTGCGCAGCCAGGCGATGTAGTCGAAGGTCAGCGGATCGGTCTCCGACAGCGGCGGCTGCTGAACCAGCGGCCCGGCGAAGTCATAGGCGCTGTCGGCGAAGCTCAGGTGCATGACGCGCGGATCCCACTCGGGCTGCGCGAGGTCTGCCAGGATCGGCGCCGCCACCTCGCTCTGCAGTCCGCGCCACGCCGCGAACGGGACCGCCGTGAAGCCAAGGACGTTCCAGATCGTGTCCTGCCCGAGCGTGCGCCGGATCTGCGCGGTCTGCGCGCTGGCGTCCTGACCGAGCGTCTCGACGAGGTCCGCATCGGGGTCCCCCGTGCGCCCGACGTGTGGCGGCGCGGCCTCCGATCGGGGCCACAGCCGCGCCAGGTTCGTCAGCCAGGCCGGCAGGCCGGCCACGACCGAATCGCCCTCGCCCTTCGGGTCGCCCTGCCAGCGCCCGAGCGCGCTCACCGGCAGCACGCCGTACGGCACGCCCCCGACGCGGAAGGCCGGATAGGGACCGCGCGGGCGCACGTGATCGCGCATGTAGGCGCGCAGCGCGTCGCGCGTGGCGGCGTCGACCTGCGGCGCCATCAGCTGCGTGAGGAAGTAGCCGATCGTCGCCGGCCACAGCGCGTCGATCATCGCGCCGCTGCGGGTCTGCTCGTCGCGCCCGGCGCCGTCGACGTGATCGGCCGTCGCCGTGGCCACGCCGAGCGCGGTGGCGAAGCGATACCCGTCGGTCCCGGGCACGGCGAGCGGCGCGCCGCGCGCAACGGCGAAGCTCGCGACGCCCGCCGGGTCGGGCGCGGGGTAGCCCGACGGCGCATCGGCGGAGTTGTTCGTCTGCGTCCCCTGCGGCACGAACGCAAGGCCGCGGCTGTAGCGGTGGCCGTCGAGGAGCCCTTCGAGCTCGCTCGCCTGAGCTTCGGCGTCGGCGCTCGTCCTCATCCCGGTGACGAGCACCCGCGAGAAGCCCTGCTCGAGGTCCTCGGCCTCGACGGCGATCCGCACGGCCATGCCGGCGGCGATCGCCTCGTCGAAGTCGTAGGCCCAAAGCAGGTCGGGCTCGATCTCCAGGCCGTCGCCGGAGATGTCGATGGCGTCGTCGACCGCGGGATCGTCGCCGTCGGCGCTGAGCCGCACCGTCAGCGCGAGCCCCTCGCGGACCGGCGCGCTGAAGGCGCGCTGGCGCCGCGCGCCAGCGCGGTAGGTGGTGACGATCCAGCGGTCGGGCAGCGTCGGCGCCTCCGGTGGGCGGTGCCAGCCGGGCGGTCGCGTCTCCTGCTCGGGGAAGTCCGGCGCGGGAGGTGGATCCGTCGCCACGTCGCCGAGGTTCAGCGGCGTCGTGCGCTCGACGATCCACGCGGCCCGCTGAACGTCGGCCTCGCCGAGCAGCAGCGTCCACGAATCGGCCTCCGTGGTGCCGTCGAAGACGCGCTGCCAGTAGGCCTCGCCGGCCGCGACCTCGACCTCGGTCAGCAGCGGCTCGTGGAGCTGGGCGAGCACGGCGTCGGGATAGATGCGCACGAGCAGCTCGCCCGCCCCCTGGCCCTCGCCCGCAGGGCCGCGCACGAAGCGCGTCTCGATGCGCACGGGGAAGAAGGCGACCGGGTAGCTCGCGTCGAGCGCATCGATCCGGTCGATGGGCGACTCCGGCAGCGTGGCGACGGCCGCGGAGATCGCGTCGAGCGCCGCGCGCTCGTCGCCGCGGGCTGCCTGCAGCGCAGCGAGCGCCGCGCCGCGCTCCTGCTCCAAAGCGGTCAGCTGCTCCTCCGAGGCCCCGGTCCGCCGCGCCTGCGCGAGCGCGGCGGCCGCCGCCGCCAGGCGATCGGCGCCCGCGCCGCGGGCCTGCAGGGCCGCCGCGCGCTGGTCGCGCAGCTTGCCGACGTCGTCGCTCACGGCCCGGGCTCCGGCGGCAGCATGTCCGAGCCGTGGATGGCGACGCGGAAGGGGTGCTGCAAGGTCACGTACGCGAGATCTGACCCGTTGGATCCCGTGGCGCCGTGGCCGCTCTCGGCGTGCCAGGCCAGTGGCGGCTCGCCCGCCGCGGGGACGACCGCCGTCGTGTCGGGCAAATCGGCGTCCAGGTCGATGTAGCCCAGCCCGGCCAGCGACTGCCCGTCGTCGGCGAGCTGCGCCCAATTGAGGTCGTTCCACGAGGCCGGCTTGGCGGCGTAGTGGCCGTCGTCGGCATCGAGCCCGAAGACGGGCTCGGTCGGCTGCTCCTGCAGCAGGAAGAACCAGCCCTGGTCGCCGTCAGGGTCGGTCGAGCCGCGCACCTCGTCGGGGAGCAGGTCGAAGCCGAAGAACGAAATGTCGGGGTCCAGCCGGCCCTCGAAGACCGGGAAGGCCTCCTCGTCGCCCAGCGTGCGCAGCCCGTCGTCGCCGATGACCGCGCGTGTGGCGTAGACGAGCGTCGTCGGGTAGCGGCGCAGGACCTCGCCCTTGACGAGCAGCACGACGTGGCCTTCGCGCGGCGGCGGGACGCGGCCGCTGTGGTCGCCCAGCTCCGACTGCGCCGCCCACGTGTGGATCTCGGTGATGTCACGAAGCGTCTGCGGATCGGGCGCCGTGTGGTCGGCGCGGACCACGCCGCGCACGTCCCAGAACTGCCGGAAGTAGGTCCCGCGCTGGTCGGTGGGGTACTCGTGGTAGAGCAGCTCGCGCGCCATCTCGTGGCTGAGGCCCGTCATGTAGGCCTCGATGAAGCGCTCGTTGGAGACCAGCAGCGACACCGTGTCCGGCGGGATGAGCCCAACGCCGGGCATCAGCCAGTCCTGCCCGAGGTCGCGCAGCGGCTCGTACATCGGCGTGTCGATGTTGGGCGCGGCCATGATCGGCTCGAGCGGGTCCTCCTCGAACGTCCACGTCACCCAGTCGCCGATCGTTAGCCGCTGCTCGATCGCGGCGCTGATCGTCAGCGCCGGGTCCATGCGTGCGACGAGGCCCGAGGCGACGCCCGGCAGGTCGGCGACGACGAGCTCCGGTCCCGGGCTGGGGGCCGCGTTGACCTCGCCGACGAGATCGGCGAACGCGCCCTGGAAGCGGATGGTCGTCGCGCGCTCCTCAGCCGGGGAAAGCCCCGTCTGCGGCACCGGCTCCTGCCCCCACGCCCCCGGCGCACCGACCGCGGGCACGTAGCCGGGCGCGGGTGTGAGGTCGCGGACGTCCTCGGGGGTCGCCGTGCCGTCGAGGACCTTGCGCACGCCCCGCACCCCGCGCGCCGCGGCCCACGCGCGCAGTGCCAGGTAGCCGACCAGCGCCGCACCCGCCAGCACGACGAGCGCCAGCGGCCACAGCACGAAGAAGAGGATCACCGCGACGATCGCGAGAACGATGGCGACGATGGCCAGCAGCAGCGGGCGCCCGTCGGGCTGCGGAAGCTCGCCGCCGCTTTCGAGCGCGTCGACGAAACGCCCCGGCGTGACCATTCCCTCGGGCGTGGGCACCGGTGGCCGCGCGCGGACGTCGCCGCGGTTCAGCCGCGCCAGCAGAGGGGTCGCGGCGGCGGTGCGCACGCGCGCCATCCGCAGCGCGACGGGGCCGGCCGGCCGCAGGACGCGCCGCATGGCGCCGCCCAACGTCCCGGCCGGGATCGGGCTGCGGTGCAGCACCTCGTGCGCGGTCGTCGGGCTCAGGGTGAAGTGCGCGTGCATCGGCGCGGTGACCGTCAGCAACGTCTCGGTCTGGAGCGGAGCCAGGTAGGCGTCGAGCAGGCGCGTCGACGCCTCGCGCGCGAGCTGCGCCCGGCGCAGCTCGGCGTTGGCGGCGAGGATGCCCTCGACCTGCGCCCACGCCTCGTCCATGAGCTGCTGATCGTTGGCACGCACGACCTCGGCGCCCAGGCCGGCCGACGCTCGCAACCGTGGATCGGCGTTGAGCGCGTGGAACCACAGCGGCGGCGCACCCGCGGCGGTCTCGAGGCGATCTTGCGCCGCCTGCCAGCGAACCCACAGCGGCGGCGCCACGGTGCGCGGCGCGCCCGGCTGGCTGAGCAGATCGGCCTGGCGATTGAGCACCTCCGCGAGCGCATCGACGAACGCAGCCCGTTCGGCCGGGTCCCACGCCGTGCTCTGCGCGGCGGGCGACATCAGCGCGCCCTCCAGCGCCAGTGGGCCGGACGCGGCCGCGGGGAGCGCGGGGTCGGGATCGCTGACGTCCATGTCGCGCAAGCCGACGTCGTCGTCGACCGCGCGCGCCTGCAGGCGGCGGACGAGGGTCTCGAAGTCGGCCGCCTCGCCCGTCTGGAAGGCGAAGCCGTAGTAGACGGGCAGACGCACGTGCTGGGCCTCGGCTTCCCAGGCGGGCTGAAGGCCGTCGACGGTGTCGTCGAGCGCCTCCTTGAGGCCGGCCAGCCGGCCGCGCTCGAACGCCGGGACGAGGAGTGCGCGATAGCGGGCACGCGACACCAGGCGGCGCGGCGCGAGCAGCCGCGAGCGCACCCGTTGCGGCGCGTCGCGCACCACGGCGCCGAGGTCCTCCGAGGCGGCGTCGAAGCCGTCGACCTGCACGTGCGCCCACGCCCAGCTCTGGTCGAGCCGGGGCAGCGCCGCCGCGTCGGCCACGGTCACCGATGCCAGCGTGCCGTCACCGAGCGCGGGCGTCTCCTCCTCGATCTCGTCCTCGGCCACCACGGCGAGCACGATCCATGGGTGCAGCCGGGTGCGCGCGGCATCGTCGCGCGCCGGCGTGAAGCGCCACGGGAAGTCGGGCTGATCGAACTCGAGCGCGGAGAAGTAGTTGGGCTCGGCATCGGCCTCGTCGGGGCGCGGGACGCTGCGGATGATCGTCCTCGGGTCGATCGCCGCGACCTCGCCCGGGCCGAAGAGCTCGATCGGCGCGGTGACGTCGCGACGGTCGCCGGCGGCGTCGAGACCGATCGTCACCGGAAGCGCCGCGCGCGCCTCGCCGGTCATCGTCCCGTCGCGTCGCGCGATCTCGCGCACGACGCCGCGCCGCAGCCAGGGCAGGAACGCGTAGGTCGCGACGGTGTCGCTCACACGCCCTCCAGCTCGTAAGCAGGAACGACCTGCAGATCGGCCTCGCGCGACTCCTTCAGCGCCAGCAGCGCGGCGCCCTTGGTGACGCCGTCGGCGACGTCGACGCGCGGCGCCAGTGTGTCGACGCTGGCGACGGCGTACTCCTCGGTCGCGAGCGTCACCGCCGGCGCCTCCCTGACGACAGCGGCGAACTTCGACGGGCCCGTCGACGCGGCGACCGACAGCGCCTTGCTGCTGCGCATGACGGTGAACAGCTGCAGCGCGCGGTCGAGGACGAACCGCCCGAGCCGGCGCGACGACCACGCCGTGTCGATGATCGACGTCTCGTAGTCGAGCTTGGCGACCTTCATCGCGGCAAGCGGGCCGTCGACGAAGTCGCTGCCGACGCGCACGCCGGCGTCCATGTCCTCGAACGACGGTCGCGAGAGCTTGTCGGTCTCGTTGAGGTTCTCGAAGTCGCCGGGCGCGAAGTGGTCGGTGACGACGCCCCAGTCGTCGGCCGC